>JAFGSX010000122.1 GCA_016934455.1 Deltaproteobacteria bacterium | reverse complement strand
GTTGCCCTCCTGGATCAGGTCCACCAGCGGCAGCCGGTAGTGGTGAAAGCTGCGCGCCACCCGCACCACCAGCCGCAGGTTGGCGCGGACGAACTTGTTGCGGATCTCGATCGCCTCCTGGTAGGAGCGTTCGAGCTTCTGCAGTTGCTGCCGGGTCGGACGGTCCGGCGTCAGTCCGCGGCGCTTGGGTGCTTGCGCCGAGGACTGGGCAGCGGGTGAGTTGCTGCCGTGCAGATGCTCGAGCAGCCGCTCGAGCACGACTCGGTCATTGTCGAAGTCGCGAAGCTGCTCGGAGAGCGACTGGATCTCTCGCTCGAGCAAGGCCGCCCGTCGGGGCGCGTTGTCGGCGATCACGCCACCGCGCGCGTAACAGCGGCCGAGCCGCTTGAGGTCGTCGATCGCCGGAAAATCGGCAATGCCTTCGCAGACCAACAGATATTCGAGAGCCTGCGGCATGCCCAGGGAGAGCGACCAGGTCTCGATGTCGACCTGTCGCAGCAGGCGGGCGTATTCCCTCTCCTCCTCGGGAGTGAACAGCGGCAAGCGCGACAATAACTTGAGGTAACTGTTGAGCAGATCATCTGGCCGGGCATTGGACGCAGCAGCCTTTTTGCCACCTGACACGGCGGCCGGCTCGCTTTGAGCGTCCTTGCTTTTTCCCGCCAGGGTCATCTGTGCTCTCCAGACATGTCCTACAACCAGTAAGTGCCTGCCGATTCATCCTTCCTTCAACTTGCAAACGGCGCAACCCTCGATTATTTCTCTGTGCAAGATCCCTGCCCCTGGTCCTCGACTCAAAGATAGCAATCATCCGCTCTATATCAATTTTCGGACAGTTAGCTCTGCTTGTTGATGTAAAAGCTGAATTCATTGACAACTTTGGCAGCCCAGCAGCGTGGTATTGCCAATGTCATTCGGTTGTCACGCGCATCAACTCGCGCACCAGTATCGTGGCATAACTTCCTGCAGGTAAAAGGAATTTTATCTCAGTCGCAGTCTCTGAGAACTCGATGGTCAGATCCTCCACGGCAACCTGGATCTGCCGCCGCGTGCCTGGGATGGGAGGCTTGAATGACAAGAAACTGGCTGCTTCCATCTGTCGCCGTGCAAGGATTTCGGACTCCAGTGTCAGCGCGGTGCCGCTAGGGGTCATCATCTTGCGGCCGTACATGGGCCCGGTGATGGTGACCTCTCGCCTCTGGATGCGATCGCTGTCGGCTGCCGCGTCGGTGCAGGTGAACAGGCCCCCGCGCCGCGTCTTGAGCAGATCGCCATCGACCGCGCGCAGAAACAGGTCGCGTCTGATCCGCAGCGCCACGAGGTCGTTGAAGAGCAGCGACTGCGCGGCCGAGATCAGAAAGTCGCTGTTGCGCCGGCCGCGACCAGATCGCCCCGCTGCCAGCAGGCGGAGACCGGCGAGCGCGTTGCTCGCGCCGCGGCCAAGGCGCTGGTGGCCGAAGTAGTTGGGCAGGTAGCCGTCCGCGATCTCCTGCGCGCGCGCGCGGACCGTCTGCTGCTGCTCGGCGGCGATCGGCGACAGGTTGATCGCGAAGCGATTGCCCGCCAGATGGCCCATCCTCAGTTTCCGGTTGTGGGCAGCGGTATCGAGGATCCTGAGCGCGCCCTCCTCGGCTCGCGCCAGGAGCGGCTCGACACGGCGCGGCAGCGACAGTCGCTGGGTCGACAGGGCGCGCGCGTCCTTGCGGCCGGCATATCCGATCTCGCTGTCGCGGAGGCCGGTTGCCACGGCGATCCGATGCACTGCCTCGGGGGTCGAGAGCCCTCGCTTCTCGATCCGCACCAGCAGGTGCTCGCCCTCGCCGCTGGCCGGGTAGGCATCGACCTCGTCGACTCGAAAGTCCTCGGGCCGCGGACCGACGGCGGCCGGGATCGCGGCGCCGGTCGAAAGCGTGAGCCAGGTTCCGTCAGCCTCGAAGTCGTCGGCCATGCCAGCCCCTCTGTCCCGGAGCAAGCCGTTGTTTACATTGGGGCGGCTGCTGGAACAAGATCCGAGCGAGTCCATCGGCTGCGAGGTTCGCATGAAAGCCATGGTCCTGCACGCTCCCGCCCCGGTCGAGCAGGCCCCCCTGCGACAGGAGCAGGCAGCAGAGCCGCAACCGGCGGCGGGCGAGGTGCTGATCGCGGTCGAGGTGTGCGGGGTCTGCCACACCGACCTGCACCTGGTCGAGGGCGAGTTGGCGGCGCCGTCGCTGCCGCTGGTGCCGGGCCACCAGATCGTCGGCACCGTGGTCGGGCTGGGCGCCGGCGTCGACCCGGCCCTGCTCCGGCGCCGGGTCGGCGTGCCGTGGCTGCACCAGACCTGCGGCGCCTGCCCCTACTGCGACACCGGGCGCGAGAACCTGTGCCAGAGCGCGCGCTTCACCGGGATGCACTGCGACGGCGGCTACGCCGAGCGCTGCACGGCGGTCGCCGATTTCCTGGTCGAGCTGCCGGAGCCGCAGGGCGACGCGCTGCAGGTGGCGCCGCTGCTCTGCGGCGGCATCATCGGATACCGGAGCCTGCGCCTCTCGGGCGTGGAGGACGGCCAGCGGCTGGGGCTGTTTGGCTTTGGCGCCTCGGCCCACATCGTGATCCAGATCGCGCGCGCCCGCGACCTGGAGGTCTACGTCTTCACGCGCAACCCGCACAACCAGCAGGCGGCGCGGCGTCTGGGTGCGGCCTGGGTCGGCGCCCCCGACCTCGCGCCGCGCGTGCTGCTGGACGGCGCCATCTCGTTCACGCCGTCCGGCGCGACGCTGCGCACCGCGCTCGAGCGGGTGCGCCGCGGCGGCACCGTGGCCTGCGCCGGGATCTACACCGACCCGATCCCGCCGCTCGACTACCAGCGCCACCTCTATCACGAGAAGGTCCTGCGCTCGGTGGCCAACGCCACGCGCCAGGACGCGACGGAGCTGATGGCCGCGGCGGTCGCGGCCCGGGTGCGGACCGACGTCGAGGAGGCGCCGCTCGACCAGGCCAACCAGGTGCTGGAGAGACTCAAGCACGGCCAGCTCCGGGGCAGCGCTGCGGTGCTGCGGATCGGGTGACCGCGGAGCGGGAGACTCGATGATACGAGATCGTCTTGAATCGACCATGTGGTGGGGCCCCGCCTTGACCGGCGACCCTTTTTGTCCTCGTCCCTCGTCAGGGATTTCCAAGGGTC
>JAFGSX010000019.1 GCA_016934455.1 Deltaproteobacteria bacterium | reverse complement strand
TTTCTCGCCTCCGCGCTGGTGTCGCTGGCGCTCGCCCGACCGGAGCGGGCTGCCGAGGCGGCGCGCGGCGTCGATCTCCTGATCGATCATGCGCTGACCGGATCCGGCACCGCTCCCTTCAAGTCGACTGGTTGGATCGCTGTCGGCGGCCAACGGCTGCCGCGCAGCGTGCTCTATCAGGGCTTCGTGCTGCTGGCGCTGGCTGGTCTCGAGCGACTGGCGCCAGACAATCTCCGCAGCTCGTTCTTCGACGCGCTCGCCGATTCGCTCTCGCGGCGACTCGACGGGAGCGCGGCGGGGTTCTTGCCATCCTTTGGCCGCGATCTGGTCTGGCCGTGCGATCACGCGCCGGCGCTGTCGGCGCTGGCGCTGCACGCCTCGCTGCGGCCGGCGCACGCGGCCCGCACCCGGGACGCCGCGCAATCGCTCGCCGCGCGCATGACGTCGCTGCTCGACCGGCAGCGTGGTTTTGCCACCCGTATCGCGCCCTCGGGCAAAATCATCGAGGCCACTCCGCGCGGCGTGGCCATGGCCTGGTCGGCCGGGTTCTTGATCGCCGGCGAGCCGGCGCTGGCGGCGCGCTTCGCCGTCCAGTACGAGCGGCGCTTCTGTCTGCGCCACGCCGGGCTGGCGGCCTGCCGCGAGTGGCCGCCCGGCGTCGATCGCGGCTCCGACGAGGTGAGCGGCCCGATCGTGATGGGATTCGGCGTCGGCTCCAGCGCTCTCGGCTTGGCAGCCAGCCGCGCGCTCGCCGACCCTGGCCTGCAGCGCGCGCTGCTGCGCACCGCGCACCTGGTCGGCATCGGCCGCCTGCTGTCGCAGCCGGCGCGCTACCCGCTCGAGAACGCCATCTATCTGTGGGCGCGCAGCGCCCGGCCCTGGTCGCCGACGCCCCGGGAGGCGCCATGAAGATCCGCATCGTCGTCTGCTACGTGCCGCGCTATCGCCACGGCCACCGCTGGCACTTCGTGCCGCCGCTGACCGGCATTCACCTGGCCGCGCTGACGCCGGCTCGGCACCAGGTCGAGCTGATCCACGAACAGGTGCGGCCGGTGCCGATCGCGGCCGACGTCGATCTGGTGGCGCTCTCCTTCTTCTCCGGTTTCGCCCGTCACGCCTACCAGCTCGCCGACGCCTATCGCCGGCTCGGCGTGCGCGTGGTCGCGGGCGGGCCGCACGTCAGCTACTGGACCGACGATGCGCTGCAGCACTTCGACGCCGTGGTGGTGGGCGAGGCCGAGAGCGCCTGGCCGCGGTTGCTGGAAGACGCGGCGGCCGGTGCGCTGCAGCCGATCTACCGCGGCCCGCCGCCCTCGCTGGCCGGCCTGCCGGTGCCGCGCTACGACCTGATCGAGCCTCGCTTCGTGGTGCCCCACGTCATCCAGGCGACCCGGGGCTGCCCCTTCCGCTGTCGCTTCTGCTCGGTGCCCGACCTCAACCCGGGCTTTCGCACCCGGCCGCTGGCCGAGGTGGTGCGCGACATCGTCGCGCCGCGCTTCGCACACGGCTGGCAGAACAAGGTGGTCTGGTTTTGGGACGACAACCTGCTGGCTCCGCGGCGCTGGGCCAAGCAGCTCCTCGGCGAGCTGGCGCGGCTCGATCGCTGGTGGCTGACCCAGGCCTCGATCGACATCGTGCGCGATCGCGAGCTGATGCGGCTGCTGCAGCGCTCCGGCTGCATCGGCATCTTCCTCGGCATCGAGAGCCTCGAGCCGTCCGAGCTGCGCGGCATCGACAAGCGCCCCAACCAGGCGGCCGCCTATCGCGACGCGGTGCGCGCGCTCCACGATCTGGGAATCTGCGTGATGGCCGGGGTGATGGCCGGCCTCGACGGCCAGACCCCGCGCTCGATCGTCGACACCGCGGCCCGGCTCGACGCGCTCGAGTTCGACGTGCCGTTCCTCAGCATCGTGACGCCGTTTCGCGGCACCGCGCTGTACGGCGACTGGTTGCGGCAGGGGCGCATCCTGCTCCAGCGCGACTGGCCGCACTACAACGGCTACAACGTCGCCTTCCGGCCGCAGGGCATGAGCCCGGACGAGCTGCTCGCCGCTCACCGCGAGCTGTGGCGCCGCGCCTTCGCGCCGGCCGCGGCGGCGCGCCGGATCGGCCGCGGCGTGCGCCAGCTCAGCCCGGGCGGCCTGCTGCTGTCGTCCGCGATGAACGGTTTCTACGGCCTCAAGGCCTGGACCGACGGGCTGCCGGCCGATGCGCCTCTGGTGGCCGAGGGGACGATCGCCCACCCGCCGGCAGCCGAAGCGGAGAGCTGCCAACCGATCGCCGCCTGAACCCTGCGCCCGCTCGAATTGGACCGATTCCGATAACGCGGCACGGGAAAACGCGAAACGATCTCTCAGGCGTCGATCAACGCCAGCAGCTCGACCCCCTGGCGCGCGATCGCGACCAGGATGTCGAGGTCGGCGGCGCTGAAGCAGGTGGCGCCGACGCGGTTGATCAGTTGCAGCACGCCGAAGCAGCGGCCGCCCTTGTCCAGCGGCGCGCACGCCATCGAGTGCGCGGCGTAGCCGATCTTGTCGCCGATCTCGCGCGCGAAGCGCGGGTCGCGCTGGGCGTCGCCGATGGCCATCGCCACCCCCTCCTGCGCGCAGAAGCCGGCGACGCCGTGGCCGATCGGCACCCGCAGCCCGGAGTGGAGGATCTCGACGCTGCGGGGCCCGCGCACCGAGGCGAACAACAGATCGTGGCTGCTGATGTCGGCCAGGTAGAAAGTGCCGGCGTCGGCGGGGACCTTCTCGAGCGCCAGATCGAGCAGGGTGCCGACCACGCTGTCGCGATCGGGGTGTTCGCAGTACAGCTCCTGGATGCGCTCGAACAGCTCGCCCAGCACCTGGTCGAGGTCGATCGCCGGGCGCGGCAGCCGTAGCTGCGGGTCGGTCGGCAGCGGTCTCGACGTCACCCGCGCGATCGGCTGCGGCGCGCTCTCGAACCGCTCGCCGCGGCCGGCGGGCGCCGGCGCCACCGCGTCGCGGCTGGAGACGATCTCCGCCTCGGTCGCCATCTCGAGCAGCCTGAACACGCGGCCGGATTCGAGATCGACGCCGTGCACCGAGCCGTCGCTCTGCAGATCGCAGATCACCCGGCTGACGAGCTGCACGTCCTCGCCGATGTTGGCCAGGCCGCTGCACAGCGCTTCGAGCCAGTCCGCGGCCTCGACCGTGAGCGTCAGGTTGCTGCCGGCCGGGTCGAGCGGCGGGATGAAGACCTCGAACTGCGGCATGGGGAACTCCTGGCGCGATAATATGCTCTCTGCTCGCTTGAATCGAGACAAGTTTCGGCAGGGGCCCGCTGTTCGGCGAAAGTCTTTTTGTCGTCGCTGCGCGCCGAAAAAAGCCTTTCTCCGGCCCCCTGCCGGACGAGACCCGCCGAAGCGAGCAGAGGGATTCGGGTGGGAGATCTCCCGACCGTCAAATGCGGCTCGATTGCCGCTGGTGCGACAGCGCCAGTGTGCGAAGATGTCGGCCCGGCGGCAACGAGGTGATCGATGTTCGTCGTGATCATGGCCGGCGGCGCCGGCACCCGGTTCTGGCCGCGCAGCCGGCGGCGCCTGCCCAAGCAGTTTCTCAACATCGTGGGCGAGCGTCCGCTGCTGCGCGCCGCGGTCGACAACGCGATCGGTGCGGACGGCGACCGCTCGCGCCTGCTGGTGGTCGCCGGCAGCGCTCACCGGCCGCTGGTCGAGCGCTGTCTGCCCGACGTGCCGCCGGCCAACCTGCTGTACGAGCCGGTCGGCCGCAACACCGCCCCGGCCATCGGTTTCGCCTGCGTCGAGATCGCGCGCCGCGACGCCCGGGCGGTGGCGGCGGTGCTGCCCTCGGACCACGTCATCGGCGACCCGCCGGCGCTGCGGGCGGCGTTGGCGGCGGCGGCCAGCGCGGCCGCCGACGGCGCCATCGTCACCATCGGCATCCAGCCGACGCGCCCCGAGACCGGCTACGGCTACATCGCGCGCGGCGAGCAGACCGCGGTGCACGGCGGCCAGCCGGTGTACCGGGTGAGCTCGTTCGTCGAGAAGCCGGGGCGCGAGCAGGCCGAGCGCTACCTGGCGGCCGGCAATTACTTCTGGAACGCCGGCATGTTCGTGTTCCGCGTCGACGCCATGCTGGCCGCGATCCGCGCCCACATGCCCGAGCTGGCCGCGGGTCTGCAGCAGCTCGCGGAGGCGCTGGGCCGCGGCGACTCCGACGCGCTGGCGCGGCTGTATCCCGCGCTGCCGGCGCAGTCGATCGATTACGGGGTCATGGAGCGGGTCGAAAACGCCGCCATGGTGCCGGCGAGCTGCGGCTGGTCCGACGTCGGCTCGTGGGCGGCGCTGCCCGAGGTCCAGCCTCTCGACGCCGCTGGCAACGCCGTCTCCGGCGACGCGCTGCTGGTCGACACCGCCGGGTCCGTCGTCGATGCTCGCGCCGGCCGGCTGGTCGCGGTGCTCGGCTGCCGCGACCTGGTCGTCGTCGACACCGAGGACGCGCTGCTGGTGGTGCCCAGGGAGCGAGCCCAGGAGGTGCGCCAGGTGCTGGCGCTGCTCGAGAGCGACGGCCGCACGCGGCTGCTGTGAGAGGAGGAGCCGGCGATGCCGCTGCGCGTCGGGATCGATCTGATTTCCAAGCAGCGCGTGGCCGCCGTGGTGGCGGCCCATCCGGTGCGCATCTCGCGCCTGCTCCGCGACGAGGAGCGGGGCCGCGATCTCGACGACGCGGCGCTGTTCGCCGCCAAGGAGGCGGTGGTCAAGGCCGCCGGCAAGCTGTCGATCTTCGACGCCACCAGCTTCGCCATCACCCGCGTGCGCGGCGGTTACGCCGCCATCCCGCGGCGCCACAAGTTCGAGTCCCGGCTGGTCGAGGTGGGCTGTTCGTGGGTATCGGTGAGCTTTGGCGAGGCGCGCGGCGCGGCCTGGGCGCTGGCGGTCGCCATGCCATTGCAGGTGCCCAACTACCAAGCCGTGGTCGCGGTGCGGACGGTGGGCGAGGCGATGCTGCGGCCCGAACGGCTCGACGTCGAGACTCGGGCCGCGCTGGCGGTCAAGCCGCGGCCTGAGATCTCGGGCGCGGCGCGGCAGGCCGCGATCGATGCCGCGGGGCGCCTGTTTGGCCTGTCGCTGCCGGTGGTGGCGATAGCCGACCTGCCCGAGGGCGGCATCCGCTTCACCCGGCCGCGGTTGCTGGAATCGGTGGCGGTCTCGATCGCGCACGATGGCGAGCTGGTGATCGGCGCGGTGGCGCGGGACGCGGCAAAGCGGGAGATCACTCTCGATCTGGGGGCCGGCAACAATCCGGGCGGAGTCTCGTAGCCCCTGGTACCGCTGCGAACAAGGCCTCACCGGGATCGCCCCCCGTCCCGGATAGTCCAGTTTTTTCGATGAATTAATTGAATTTTTTGACCAATTACCAGGGCGACAGTATATTTGAATCAGGTGCGTCGAGCCCCGGGGCCAAGAGGTCGGACGCGCCAATTCGATTGCGAATGAGATGCGTTAGGAGGCTTTTATCAAGTAACATTTGCGACAACCGAGATTTTCTGATAGACGAGCGCGCACTGGGCAGCCGATCCGGGGTGCCCGAAAGATACAAGTGCTCGATATTATTTAGAAAATCTCTATAGGATGGCAAATGATCAATGGGCGAGCAGCCGCACATAGAATGCGTGCGAACGACATGCGTTTACGTGAGGTAGCGACGGAGGCGTACTCACACATGGATACGTTCAAGGTCGGTGACAAGGCGGTCTATCCGGCGCACGGCGTCGGCGAGGTCGTGGCCATAGAAAGCAAAGAAATCAGCGGACAGTCACAGACCTTCTACGTTCTCAAGATCCTCGACAACGGGATGAAGGTGATGATCCCGACCTCCAACGTCAACAGCGTCGGGTTGCGCGAGGTGATCAAGCCGCAGCAGGTAGACGAGGTCTTCGCCATCCTGCGAAAGAAAGAAAAGGCTGTCGATTCGACCACTTGGAATCGTCGCTACCGCGAGTACATGGAGAAGATCAAGACCGGCAGCGTGTTCGAGGTGGCCAAGGTGCTGCGCGACCTATACCTGCTCAAGAACGACAAGGATCTCTCGTTTGGCGAGCGCAAGATGCTCGACACCGCGCGCAGCCTGCTGGTCAAGGAGATCTCGATCGCCCGCGGCATGGGCGAGGATGAGGTCGAGAAGGAATTCCGCACCATTTTCAAGCGCTGATCTCGCGTTAATCACTTGTGCATCGGCCGCGCGCGGCTAAAATGAGCCCGCTCTGACGACGGACGTCAGTCCGTCGCGTATACTGCAGCGCAGCGCGGAGGACTCAGTGATTGGCGTGATCGTGGTGTTTCCGGTTCCCGAGTCCGGTGTCCAGCCGGTCGGCCCTGGCCGCGAGCTGCTGGGCGCCCCGCTGGTGGCGCGCGCCATCGCCGCCGCCTGCCCGGTCGAGCAGCAGGTGCGCGCGGCGGTGGCGGTCCCGGCCTCGGATCTCGAGCTGGTGCGGGACGAGATCGTGCCGCGCTATGGGCTGACCGAGGTGATCGAGGTCTTTGCGGTCGGCTCCGACTTCGTGGCGACGCTGCGGCGCGGCCTCGAGATCGTCGGCAGCGACGTCGAGCTGGTGCTGGTGCACGACGGCCGGCGACCGCTGGTCACCCACGACCTGTGCAGCCGGGCGGTCGAGCTGGCGCGCGAGCACGGTGGGGCTGCGCTCGCCCTGCGACCGGGCGAGCGTCCGGTGCGCTGGCTCGACGGCCAGCAACTCGAGCGGCAGGCCGAGCCGATCGCGCTGCTGCAGTCGCCGCAGGCGGCGCGCGCCGATGCCGTGGCCCGGGCCGTCGAGCAGGCGGCGCCCGATGCCGCAGATCTGGTGGCGCTGCTCGTGGCCGCCGGCGTGCCGGTCGCGGCCGTGGCCGGCGACCGCGACAACCTGCTGGTGTCCGACGAGGCCGATCTGGCGCGCTGCATCGAGGTCTGGAGCCGGCGCGCGGTCGACTATCCCTTCCTGTGGCCGCGGCCCGATCGCATCGAGGCGGTGCTCGAGCCGTCGGCCGAGGCGGAAGGGGACGCCGGCGAGACCGCGGCCGCCGCCGCCGACGAGATCCTGGTCGGTGCGGGCGAGGGCGAGGCCGGCCCGCTCGACAGCGCGATCGCCAGCGCTGCCGACGACCAGGAGGTGGCTGCCGCCGATGAGGTGCCCGCGGGCGAGGCCGGCAACGTCGACTGAGGCGGATCGCGATCATGGCCGATGCCGATCCCGCGCCGGAGAGACCGTTTAGTCTGAGCAGCAGCCTGCTCCAGGCTGCGCTGATGCTCGGCGTGCTCGGTCTCTGTCTCTACCTGGTGCGCGATCTATGGCCCGACCTCCGGTATCAACTGCTGCGCCAGTCCGAGATCGAGCTGGGCCGGGCCGAGGGCGCGGACTTCTCGGCCCAGCTCATGGACGGGGATCGCTACGTGCGGCTCACCGGGATCGTGGGCAACCGCGGGGCGGTGGTCCGGTGGGGCCGCCTGGGCGCGCTCTGGCGCCGGCAGCTCTGGTACCGGCAGCTCGTCGGCAGCAGCGTTTTCCTCGAGATCCCGGCGTCGCCCGGCGAGGCCGCCGATTCCCGGCTGCAGCTCTTCTCGGAGGTCACGGTCGCTGGCCGCGGCCGCCTCTTTCGCCGCGACGCCAAGTTCCCCGAGATCGCCTCGTTCATGCAGAAGCATTATGGATACGCCGTGCCCGACAACGCGGTGGTGGTGGCGGTCGGGCAGCGCCCGGGGCAGCGCTACGGCGTGCTCGTCGGCTGCGCCTTGCTCGGTGCGCTGGCGCTGGTCAACGCGATCGCGCTGGCAGCTCTGCTGCGGCGCGGCTGGCGGCAGCGCGCCTCCGCTCCCGGCCGTTGCCGCTGACGCGCGCGATATGCTATGAAGGCATGGCCATCGGGCGATGGTCTTTTCAATTGTGGCGCGACTCGGGGCGAGCGCCTCGCAGTAGCGCGGAGGGTAGGGCGATGAGGATGTGGCTGTTGGCGATCGTCGGTGCGCTGTTCCTGGCTGCATGCCCCCCTGCCGAGGGCGAGGACGGAGGCAAGAGCGATGCAGGTGCCAAGGACACCGCCGCCGGGCAGGATCTCGTCGGCCGGGATCTGACCCGCCCCGACACCGCAGGCCAGGATGCCGGCACTGGCATCGACACCAACCGCCCGGCCTGCACCGCCGACGACAGCTACGAGCCCAACAACACCGAGTCCGAGGCCAAGCCGATCACGGTGCCGGGGACGATCTCGGACCTCAAGGCGTGCGATGAGTACGACTGGTTCTCGTTCTCGGTTCCGGCCGGCAGCGGCGCGAGCGTCTCGATCACGTTCACCCACGCGGATGCCGACCTCGACCTGCGGCTCTACACCGCCGGCCCCCCGAGCGAGGTGGTGGACACCTCGGCTGGCACTGGCAACAGCGAGGAGGTGGAGTATGAGTACGCCGCGGCCGAGACGCCGATGCTGGTGCGGGTCCTCAACTACGATTTGACGGAGGGCGGTTGGTCGGCGTACACGATGACCGTCGAGTTCGTGGCCGGCGGTATCTGCAATGACGACTCGAGCGAGGAAAACGACACGCCCGAGACCGCGACCGCGATCGCGAGCTTCCCCAAGTCGGGTACGATCTGCACCACCGACCTCGACTACTACAAGTTCGCCGCGCCGGCGACCCTGAGCGGCGCCCGCCTGATCGTCAACCGCGGCGCCACCGCGCTGACTCTCGAGCTGACGGTCGAGGGCACCACCACGCCGATCGGAGTGCAGACCGAGGACAATGACAACGGCAGATCGACCATCACCTTCGACTCCACGGAGGCCACCAACTACATCCTCAAGATCGCGCTGCCCGGCGGCGCTGGCGTCGTCGACTACGTCATCGATTTCAAGGGACCGCCGCCGCCCAACGATCTCTGCGCGGGCGCGATCGCGCTGCAGGCCAACCAGTCGGTCAGCGGATCGACGGCGCACGCGACCAACGATTACCAGTTTGTCAGCGGGACCATCTCGTGCACCGGCTATGGGACCAGCGGCCCGGACGTGGCGTACCAGGTGACGATCCCGGCCGGCCAGTACCTGTCTGCCTGGCTGTACGCTCCGACCGACATGTCCATGTATCTGGTCGACGACTGCGCGACCCTCTGCTGCTGGGGTGGGATCGACGAGGGTTATAGCGGTGACACCGAGGTCCTGGTCTACAACAACGCCGTCGGCTCCGCCCAGAATCTCTACCTCATCGTCGATTCGTTCTCGTCGAGCGGTGGGGCCGATTTCGGCCTGGGCGTCGCGGTCGCCGCCGCGCCCTCGCCTGACGCAGGGGTGGAGGACAGCGGGACCGGCCCGGCCCAGTGCATCCCCAACGAGTTGCCGTGACGCGGGAGGCGCCGACCGCTGGCTGGCCAGCGCGGCCGGCGCGCGCGCCCGCTGCGGCTGATCGCGACCGCGCATGATCCCGGTGCGCATCCTTCCAGCGACGGGACATCTCCTGGTCGCCGCGCTCCTGGTCGCCGCGCTCCTGGTCGCGGCTGCTGCCTGCCCGCTGACACCGCCCGCGCCGGACGGCAGCGGCGACGCCGCGGCCGAGGACGCGGCGTCCGATGCCGCGGGCGGCGATCGCGGCCCCGACGCGTCTGACCTCGACTCGGGAGCCGAGGACGCCGGCGTCTGCCTGACCGACGACGGCTATGAGCCCAACAACCAGCCCGACCAGGCAGCCGAGATCGCGGCGCCCGTCGATCTGCAGGGGTTGCAGATGTGCGACGACGCCGACTGGTACGCGCTGACCGCGCCGGCGGACAGCGGCCTCGCGGTCACCATCGACTTCGATAACACCGGCGCCGACCTCGACCTCCACCTGTACCGCGCCGACGATACCTCCTCGCCGCTGCAGATCTCCGCCGGCTACGGCGACCAGGAGCGGGTGGTCGAACCGCTGCTGATCGCCGAGACCCGGCTGCTGGTCGCGGTGCTGCGCCGCGCGGAGGGCAGGGGGAGCGCCTACCGGCTGCGGGTCGAGGTGTTTGCCGGCGGCCACTGCAGCGACGACCGGTTCGAGCCCAACGACAGCGCAGAGCAGGCGGCCGCGATCGGCAGCGGTGCGCTCGGGCTCGTCTCCTGCCCCGGCAACCCGGACTACTTTGGCTTTGCCGTGGCCGAGCCGGGAGCGGGCAGCCGGGTCGTGGTCGCGCACGGCCCGACGCCGCTGGTCGTGGCCCTGACCGAGGCGGGACAGAGCGCGCCGATCGGGCAGTTCCGGCTGGACGCGGCCGCGGGCCTGACCGTGGTGACTTTCACCTCGGTCACCGGGGTTCGCTATCAGCTCGCGGTGACCCGGCCGGGCGGCGAGGAGCCGGTTCGCTACGCGATCGCCATCTACGGCGCGCCGCCGCCCAACGACGACTGCGCGCAGGCCCAGGCGATCGCGCCCGGCGCGCCGGTATCGGGCACCACGGTCAACGCGGTCAACGACTACCAGTTCAACCGCGGCAGCGGCTCTTGCACGGGCTGGGCCGAGGTGGGGCCGGACGTGGTCTACCTGGTGACAGTGCCTGCGGGCGAGACGCTGCAGGCCATGCTCACGGCCGACGCCGATCTGGCGCTGGTCGCGCTGGCCGATTGCGCCACCCGCTGCTGTCTGGTCGGTGCCGACGACCACCCGGCGTACCGCGGCGAGGCGATCGCCTATCGCAACGACAGCGCCTGGCCGCTGCCGGTCTATCTGGTGGTCGATTCGCTGCTGGCGTCGGTGTCCGGCCCGTTCGATCTCGAGGTCTGGTTCGGGGGCGGCGTTCGCGACGGCGGGGCGATCGCGGTCGCCAGCGGGCCCTGCCAGCCGGACCTCGGTCTCGATGCCGGCGTGCCCGAGCGCTGACGTCTGGTGTATTCTGCCAGGTGGCCGTTCACCACCATGGAGAAGACGAGCATGGCGTTGCGCATTTACAACACGTTGACGCGCAACAAGCGCGATCTGGAACCGCTGGCCCCGCCGCGCGTCGGCATGTATGTGTGCGGCGTCACGGTCTACGACTACTGCCACATCGGCCATGCCCGCGCCTACGTCGCCTTCGACATCGTGGCGCGCTACCTTCGGTACCGCGGGCTGGATCTGACCTACGTGCGCAACTTCACCGACATCGACGACAAGATCATCAACCGCGCGCGCGAGCGCGGTCAGGAGCCGGCGGTGGTGGCGCAGCAGTTCATCGACGAGTTCTACCGGGACATGGAGGCGCTCAACGTGGCGCCGGCCGACATCGAGCCCAGGGTCACCGAGCACATCCCTGACATCATCGCGCTGGTCGAGCGGCTGATAGCCAAGGAGCACGGCTACGTCGTCGACGCCGCGCCGGTGCCCGACGGCAGCGCCCCGGCCGGCCGCGACGTCTACTTCTCCGTGCGCAGCTTCGAGCCGTACGGCCGGCTCTCCGGCCGCGACATCGAGGAGATGCAGTCAGGCGCCCGGGTCGACGTCGATGAGCGCAAGCGCGACCCGCTGGACTTTGCGCTGTGGAAGGCGGCCAAGCCGGGCGAGCCGTGGTGGGACTCGCCCTGGGGCCGCGGGCGGCCGGGTTGGCACATCGAGTGCTCGGTCATGTCCATGAAGTACCTGGGCCATACCCTGGACATCCACGGCGGCGGCAAGGATCTGGTCTTTCCGCACCACGAGAACGAGATCGCGCAGTCGGAGGCGGCGACCGGCCAGCCCTTCGCGCGGCTCTGGATGCACAATGGCTTCGTCAACGTCAACGACGAGAAGATGAGCAAATCGCTCGGCAACTTCTTCACCATCCGCGACGTGACCGCGCGCTTCGATCCCGAGGCGGTGCGCTACTTTCTTCTCACCACGCACTACCGCAGCCCGCTCAATTTCACCGATGGCCAGGTCGAGGAGGCCGAGAACCGCGTCGCCTATATTTATGAGACGCTGGCGCGCGTCGAGAGCTTTTTGGCGCAGACCGCGCCGGCCGGCGACGGAGAGGAGTTCGAAAAGGTCTTCGCGCGCGGCGACGAGCCGTACCGGCCGCGGCACGAGTTCGAGCAGGCGCTCGACGACGACTTCAACACGCCGCGGGCTCTAGGGCTGCTGTCGGAGTTGCTGCGGCTGGCCAACCTGCTGCTCGACGGCAAGGAGCAGGAGCAGATCGGCCGCAAGCTCAAGCCGCCGCTGCGCGCCCGGCTGCTCGCCGAGTGGCAGAACCTGTTTGCGCCGATGCAGACCGTGCTCGGGCTGGGCGCGCGGCCGCCCGCCGAGTTCCTCGACCAGCTTAGGTTGCGGCGCTGCTGCCGCCGCGAGATCGATCCGGCCTGGGTCGAGCAGCGTCTGGCGGAGCGCGCGGCGGCCAAGCATGCCAAGGACTATACGCTCGCGGATCAAATCCGCGCCGAGCTGGCAGCGGCCGGGGTCGAGGTGCGCGATGCTCGCGAGAAGACGATCTGGCGCGTGTGCTAGCCAACGTCAGCGGCACGACCTGGATTGCGCAGTTATTCCGCCAAGGTATCGGTCAATTGTCCGATGCCGGGAGCCGGCGGTGCCTTATCATTTTGGTGGGATATTTCACGACATTTCTTTACCCAACTGATTTTTGGGCATTTTTTTTCACAACACGAGCTCGAAATATGCGATAAGTTATGACGCAACTGACGATCACGGCTTGGGGTCGACGGGCGTCGACAGGCCAAAAGGGAGGCAGCGATGAGTTTCGATATGGCGTTTGGCGGATTTCGCGTCAACATGACGGCGTCCTTCGGGTTTACCTCGGCGTCGTTCGCACAGACTGTCGTCGGTGGTTTCTCCGCCGCCGGCAGCGTGGGCGGCGCCCAAATTATGAGCTTCGCGTCGAGCTTCAAGGTCAACATCGGCATGGACCGGCCCTTCATGCCGGTCAACGAGTTCCCGCAGCCGGCACCGGTGCCGCAGCCTGAGATCGGCTACTCGGGCACGCCCGCGGGCAAGGGCCTCGAGAAGAACCCGGCCGGCTGGCCCGAGGGCTCGGTCAAGACCGCGGGCGGCTACGTGGTGGTGCCCGAGGGCAACACCAACTGGAGCATCTACGAGCCAGGGCAGAAGCCGGGCGAGAAGCCGTCGACCCGGATCTGGGGCGACCCGCACGTCACCGAGGCCGATGGCGGGCGCTGGGATTTCAGCAAGTCGAGCGACTTCGTGCTGCCCGACGGAACCCGCATCGCGGCCAAGACCTCGAGCGAGACCGGCCAGTCGGTGACGACCGGGCTGGAGATCGCCAACGGCGCCGACCACGTCTCGGTCACCGGCGTCAACGGCAAGCCCACCACCAGCGAGGTCAAGCACGACGGCTACGAGTGGCGCGCGCAGCACCTGGCCGCCAACCCCGGCCGCGACACCTACAAGCTGGGCGGCGACGGCGACGACTGGTTCCTGGTGCGCAACGGCCAGAATCAGGGCGAGGTCACGGGCGCCTACTACGACTCGAAGACCAACCGCTACGAGCAGAAGACCGATGGCAAGGCCTACAACATCGACCCGAGCCTGCGGCCGCAGATCGGCTCCGATGCCTGGGGCAACTCGCTGCGCAACGAGGCGATCGACTTCATCGCGAGCAAGTACGGGCTCGATCCGCAGACCGCGCGCACCATTGGCGAGATGTTCCACCAGGAGCACTCGACCACTCAGTACTTCGAGAATCTGCAAAAACTGTCGGCCTACACCGGCCCGTTCGGCGGCCTGTACGGGCTGGCCTTCGGCTGGCAGGGCGCGTTCGACGCGATGGCCGGCATGGCCGATGCCATGAACAGCCTGGCCGATCTGCACGCCTCGCAGCTCGGTTTCCGAGGCGCTTTCCTGTACTGAAGCGACGAGCGGCGAGTCGCTAGATTCGGCGCGCCAAGTCTGCTACAAAAGCCCTGCCGTGCTGCTCGCGGCAGGGCTTTTTTTTGATCTCTAACGGGCGGAGGACGCGCATGGCGACCAAGGCGAAGGGCGGCTCGAGCGAGAAGAAGAAGAAGCCGGCGGTCGACGTCGTCGACAGCATGGCGGGAGCAGCGCAGGAGCCGGTGACCGTCGCCTACGATCGCCAGCTTCTCAACGAGTTCGTGCTCGGCAACATCACGCTCGGCGAGCTCGAGGGTATCGGCAAGGAAGTGCAGTATCAGATCGCCGAGCGCGGCTACAAGCTGCTCAACGCGGGCAAGCTCAAGGAGGCGGAGAAGATCTTCAAGGGCCTGATCACGCTCGATCCCTTCGACAGCTATTTTCACACGGTGCTGGGCAGCATCCATCAGCGCCAGGACATGAAGGACGAGGCGATCGAGGAGTACTCGCGCGCGCTCAAGGTCAACCCCTTCAACGCCACCGCGCTCGCCAATCGCGGCGAGATCTACTTTCAGCTCGGGCGCGTGCTCGAGGCGACGCAGGACTTCCAGTCCGCGATCGAGAACGATCCCGAGTGCAAGGAGCCGGCGACCCTGCGCTGCCGCGTGCTCTCGATGGCGCTGGCCAAGACCATCGAGGAGAACAAGGAAAAGATCCTGGAGTCGATGGCCAAGACCAAGAAGGGTGCGGCCAAGAAGTCCGCTGCCGGCCCGGCGCCGTCCAAGCCGGGCGCGGCGGTCAAGCCCAAGCCGGGCGCTGCCGGCAAGAAGAAGTAGCGATTCTGCCTATCGCGACTCGTCCGTGCGGCGCATCGCCTCGAGCAGCAAGAAGGTGGTCGAGTTGTTGATGTTGCGGTTTGCCTCGGCCACGCCGTAGCGGATGTGGAAGCTCCCCTCGCGCGGTGCGGCCAGCAGGTAGAAGGCGGCCTCGCCTATCTGGTCCGCGGCCGTCGCCGCCACGACCTGCCCGTCGACGAAGACGATCTTTCCGCGGACGCCCCCGCGGTGGCCGATCTCGACCGTGGCGGTCTTGCGGCCGAGTTCGAGAGTCTGCACGATCTCGGGCAGCGGCATCTCGGCCAGCGAGCCACCGACGCCGTCCTGCTGCGCGGCCGGAGCGGCCGCCGGCTTGCGGATTATGGATCGCCGCAGCTTGGAGACCAGGAAGTCGATGTTGAGCGGCATCGGCAAGAAGTCGTCGGCGCCCAGCTCGAGCGCCTTGGACATGTGGTAGTCGTCGGCGCGGCTCGAGAAGACGAAGATCGGGATGTCGCGGTACTCGTCGCGCGAGCGGGTGGTGAGGATCAGGTTGTAGCCGTCGACCTTGGGCAGCGCCAGCTCGGTCACGATGCCGCGGATGCCGCCGCCCTCGAGCGCGTCTCGGGCCACCTGGCCGTCGGTGACGTGGCGGACCGAGAAGCCCTCGGCCACCAGCCTGACCTTGAGGCTGCCGGCCAGCGTCTGGTTGGGGGTGCACAGCAGCAGCAGCTCTCCGGCGTCACCCGTCACCTCCTGGCCGCGGGCCGCGTACAGGCGCCGGATGGTCTGCTCGAGCGCGGTGCGCGGCGCGACCCAGACCTCGGCCTGCTGCGCCGCGATCAGCACCCGCGCCTCGGTGATCGCGCTGGTGTCGCGCGGGTCCACCACCAGCAACGTGACGCATTTCTGCGCCGGGTCGAACGCGACCGGCAGCACCCGCTTGGCGCTCGCGTATACCTCGGGCAAGGCGGCCAGCAACTGGTCCGACACCTTGAGCGAGGCCAGCTTGCTGGCGGTGATGGTGGGCACGCCGCATTGCCGGCCGCGCGCGTTCGCCAGATCCTGCTCGGTGGCGGCTCCGCTCTGCAGCATCAGGTCGCCCAGGTGGCCGCCGCGCTGGCGCTTGAGCGCGAGCGCCTGATCGACCTGGGCCTGGGACGCGACCCGCATGGCGACCAGGATCTCGCCCAGCCGACGGGGGTCGGGCTCGAACGCGGTCGTGGCGACGCGAGCCGGCGGCTGCGACGATGGCCCCGGCGTCGGTGTCGTCGAGGGCAGGGTGTCGGCCTGCGCGAACGCCGGGCTGGCGGCCGGGAGCGGCGCGCTCGCGGCTCCGAACGCCCTGCCGTCGCCAGCAGGCACCACTGATTGCGGCGGTCGATCCGGCGGCAGCGGAGGCCTGGTCGGCAGCCGGGACGGATAGGCCGGCGGCTCGGCCGCGGCGGGTGACGGCGTGGTCGGCGCCGCGTCAAAGGTCGCGCGCTCGGTTGCCGGCGCCTGCGCGCGATCGGGTCTGCTGGCTGGCACCGGCGGAGGTGTGCGCGAGCGCTGGGGCGCGCTCGGTTCAGGGCGCGGCGCCGGATCGGCTCGCGGCGGCGACGTGCGCGTTCGGCCGGCCCGGGCGCTCTCGACCGCGGTTGCCGGCGGGGGCAGGCTGGCCGGAGTGCCGACCTCGGTCTTTTCATCCGCGCCCGGCACGGCGAACGGGCTGAGGAAGGGCTCGGTCCGGTGACTGGGGTCGAGCGGCCCGCCGAAGAGATCGGACTCCGGGGTGCTGCCGAAGTCGATCGGCGCCGGCTTCGGCGTCGCGACCTCGTCGTGCGCCAGCGGCGCGCCCTTGATCAAGCCCGGGTCTGGCCGCAGCAGGCCGAAAGAGCGCCCCAGCTCTGCCAGCAGGGCGCGCTGCGGCTCGATGCCGGCCAGATCGATCTGGACCTTGAGCGCGGTCAGGAAATCGGCTGCCCCCAGCGCGGACTCGTCCGCACCCAGGCCCAGCCCCTGCAGGAACAGCGGCTCGAACTGCGTGCGCAGCACCTCCTGCCGACTCTGCTCGGCCGCCGGCAGCCGCCGCTGCGATCCCGCGTTGAGCACCTCGTAAAGCAGCGCTGCCGCGCCGGCGACGTCGAGCCGCTGCGACGGACCGGCCGAGCGCCGCGGCGTCTCGGCCCCGAGCAACCGCGTCACGCCCTGGTCGTCGACGAGCGCGTGCGCGGCGCAGACATCGCCGTGGTAGAGGGAGCTGCCGTTGGGGTTGTGCACGCTGTGCAGCGCCCGCAGCGCGAGCAGCAGGTCGACCACCACCGTCAGCGCCAGCTCGATCGAGAGCGCGGCCTGGCGCTGCTTTACCGCCCGCAGCAACTGGCCGAGGTCGACTCCGGGCTGCGCCGGCCGGACCAGGAAGACTCTGCGCTCGAACACGCCCCAGCTCGTCGGCAGCACGAGCCGATCGCAATCGGCGGCATCGAGGATCTGGGCGCGCCCGGACAGCGCCGGCAGCTCGCCGGCGTCGAGCGTGCAAAAGACCTTGAGCACCACGGTGGGGCCGGCGCCGTCGTTGGCGTCGGCCACGAAGACGTCGGCGACCGCGCTGGTCGCCAGGCGTTCGCCCAGTCGATACTCGCCAAACTGGCTGGGGGTTGCCGCCACCTGCTCACCTCGGGCGCACCGGTCGCGGTCACGCGACCGTCGCCTTGATAGCACCGCCGCGCAAACCCATGCAACCGCGCACTAGACCCTCAGCTCACTTCAGTCGATCCCGTTCGGCAGGGGGCCGGCGGAAGGCTTTTTTCTGAGCCTGCGAAGATAAAAAAACTTACGCCGATCAGCGGGCCCCTGCCGAAAATTGGCTCAATTCAAGCGAGCTGAGGGTTTAGATCGAGCATTCGGGATAGCTGATCGGATTGTCGAGCGCCTCGCGGCAGGCCGGCTCTGCTCCGGCCTCGAGCAACTGGCGGGCATTGCGGCAGCCGTCGCTCTCGGCGCAGATCTCGGCCTCGCCGCAGGTCCTGTCGACCAGCTCGGCGCAGGGACTGGCCTGGCAGGCGCCCAGCGCCAGCCCCAGAACGACCGCGCACGACGCGCCAGCAACTGCGTTCGGACGTCGCACGGCGATCCGTTATCCTGGCCCGGAGGCGCCCTCCGCGGCCCGGCGGATGGCGGCGATCGCGGCGGCGTAGGGAGGGGAGCCAAACACCGCCGTGCCGGCGACGAAGACGCGGCAACCGGCGCTGGCAAGCGCGTCGGCGTTGGCCGGGCCGACCCCGCCGTCGACCTCGATCGGG
Organism: Deltaproteobacteria bacterium; assembly: GCA_016934455.1. Taxonomy (GTDB): domain Bacteria; phylum Myxococcota; class JACRCW01; order JAFGSX01; family JAFGSX01; genus JAFGSX01. The sequence continues at coordinate 527 of JAFGSX010000019.1, read as the reverse complement.
ACCTGCGGCCGGCCGGCGTCGTCGAGAAGCTGCCTGACCTGGCGCACCTTGGCGAGCGCGCCGGGCAGGAAGGTCTGGCCGCCAAAGCCGGGGTTGACCGACATGCAGAGCACCAGGTCGAGGTCGTCGGCGACGTAGGAGACCGGCAGCGGCGGTGTGGCCGGGTTGAAGGCGAGGCCGGCGCGTGCGCCGAGCCTCCGGATCTCGGCCAGCGTGCGCTGCAGGTGCGGACAGGCCTCGGCGTGAACGGTCAGCGAGCTGGCGCCGGCGGCGACGAAGTCCGCGAGCAGGCGTTCGGGCTCGACGATCATGAGGTGCACGTCGAGCGGCAGCTCGGTGACGCGGCGCGCCGCGGCGACCAGCAGCGGGCCGACGGTGAGGTTGGGCACGAACCGGCCGTCCATGACGTCGAAGTGAAGCCAGTCGGCGCCGGCGCTCTCGAGGGCGCGGATCTCGTCGGCCAGGCGGCCAAAGTCAGCGCTCAGGAGCGAGGGAGCGACCAGCGGCTGCATTGCGATCTGGGCGTA
>JAFGSX010000121.1 GCA_016934455.1 Deltaproteobacteria bacterium | reverse complement strand
GAAAACAGCCTCTCAGCGGCGCGCTGGCACGCCGACCTTCTCGACAAGATGACTCTCCACGTCACCGGAGTCCGCGAGCGTGTCATCGAAGAGCACACGGCCCGCCTGCTGCACGAATTGCTCCGGTTCAGGCATTTCCGGCGGTACTACTTCGAGATCGACTACGACTGGAACAAGATCGACTATCTGGTCGGTGTGCACGCGCGCGTGATGCCTCTCGTCGCTGCCGACCTCGCGCGCTTTCGGGAGTTCCTGGCGCGCCTGGCCGCCGACTGAGGCGAGGCGGACCTTCAGCCGACGCGCGGGTCGAGGATCCCGTAGGGGCCGTCGTAGAGGAACGCGACGGCGGGGTTGGCCACGCCGCGGCCCGCCAGCTCCTTGCGCGCCGCCGACAGCGCGCCATCGAGCACGGCCTGCACCGTCGAGGTGTCCGGTTTCCAGCGCTTTGCCGCCGGCAGGTGGATGTTGCCGTCGACGCCCGGGAACACGTGGTATTCCTTTTCAGGCATCCACGGGCTGTAGTAGACAAAGTGGCTCTCGGGTATGCGCTCGAAGATCCGGGCCCAGGCCTGCACTTCCCACTGCTCCGGAACAAAGGTCCAGTCCGGCGAAAAGATCAGCTTGCGCAGGCGCTCCGGCCCGATGAGCTTGAGCAGGTGGAGCACCGCCCTGTACTTGAGGCTGCCGATCGGATCGGTGTCCGTGTTGGCGGCAACGAGCGTCAGGTGGCCGTTTTTTTTCAGGGCGGGCAGGGCCGCCAGGCATGCCTTGACCGACTGGTAATGGTTGATGCCGACGAACCCCGCGTGGGTGAGGATCACGTCGTATTGCCGTTTGACCGGTATGGCGACGTACTCGCGCAGCCGCTTGTAGGCGGCCAGGTGCGCCTGCTCGAGGTCGCCGGCGAACACGCCCGTCGGTCGGAACATCTTGTCGAGGGTCACGTTGACGATAAAGTCGACCCCCGCCATCTTCGCCACTTCCAGCGACTCCTCGTGGGTCGGATTGCCATCGAGGTTCAAGTCCCGCGATCCGGGGTCGTCCATCATGCGGGCGCTGTGAAACACGTAGGTGGTCTCTTCGCCGATGAGGCCGGGGCAGACCGCCTTTCGTCCTCCCGATGCCCCGGCGATAAAGTGGCTCTCCACGAGGCCCGTCAGGATCCTGAGGTCCGCGGCGAGATAGCGCCGGTTCATCAGCACCTCGGAGCCGCGCCTGGTCCGACCGAGACGCTGGAGGGTCGCCGGGTCGCGGGAGTCGTGGTTGATCACGCGCACGCCCGAGGAGAAGACCCGCTCGTCGAGCATCCCCCTGAGCTGGGCATCGGTGAGCGGCTGGTGTGTGCCGGTGCCCACCAGCACTTCGATCCGGTCGGCGGAAAAGCCGCCACGCTGGAGCCTGCGGATGATCGGCCAGAGGATGCCCTGGTCGCCCTTGTAGGGCACCGGCCGGGTGTGGTCGGAGATCACGACCGCGGCCACCGCGCCGGCCTTGCGTGCCAGCGCCGCGCCGATCAGCTCGTCGAGAGGCGGCGCGCCGATCGGGCTGTCGAGGGCCTGCTCGATGGCCGCGGCCGGGTCGTCGATCGGCTCGGGCGAAGGCATTGAAAGCAGGTCGACTCCGTCGTCGAGGGTGAGGTCGAGGGTATCGGGGCCAAAAGGGATCGCTGTCCGCTGCATCGCTCCAAGGTAGCGGCTCAGCGGCGCTCGATCAAGGTGGCCGGCTATCCCGGCAGCTTTTCCAGGTCCCTGACCAGGGCTTCGAAGGTGGCCGGCGTCAGGCCCGACTCGGGATAGCCGGCGACCGACGCGAGGCTCATGTCCATGGCCATCCCGAGGTCAGGGTGGGTCAGGGCGCCGGGAAGGTGCCTGAGCAGCACCTCGCGGGCCTTTGGGTCGTCCAGCACCTGCCGAACCGTCGAATACCTGTTAAAGGACACGCCTCACCTCCCCCTGCCCACCACGTTAGCACCGCTGTCCCCGCCCGGCAAACTGTGCGCGCAGCCGGGCAGCCAGAGCCGGGTAGTCCCGCAGCGCCGCCACCCCGCCAGGGCTCGCGCGGTAGACTCCCCTGGCCACCCGCTCGAACCAGCCGTAGACGTTGCCCGAGAGGATTGCCAGAGTGCGCGGCCCGGTGCCCAGCGCACGCAGCTGCCGGGGCGAGCTCGGCCCGAGCTCGGCGAGGGCGCAGACCAGGCGAATCGCCGCCTCGCGGTAGGCGGTCACCAGCGGCACGCCGCGGCTGCCGCCGCGGTTGAGGTCTACCGAGCGCGCGGCGACCTCGGTCAGGACCGCGCGCCGCTCGCTGCTGCGCCGGTGCCGCTCAAAGGCCACCGGGTGCAGCACGACGTCGACTGCCCGGGCGTCGACGAACAGCAGCCCGAGCTCGAGGCGCCGCAGCAGGTGCAGCGTGTCCCGCGAGCGCGTCCTCCACCGCGCGCGGTGGGCGGGCCGCGGCACGGCCACGTAGACCGAGTCGGCGTGGCGCTGCCGTCGCGCCGCCTGCGCCAGCAGCGCCAGGCTCAGCCCGCGCTTGAGCTCGATGGCGACCAGATCGTCGCCGCGCACCGCCGCCACGTCGCAGTGCCTGACCTCACCGCGCACCGTGTATCCGTTGGCCGCCAGCCAGTCGCGCACCGGGGGATAGAGGTCGCTCTCGACCATCAGTTGGCCGTCGCGCCGCCGTCGACGTGCAGCGTCGAAGCCGTGATGTACGACG
>JAFGSX010000120.1 GCA_016934455.1 Deltaproteobacteria bacterium | reverse complement strand
CGGTCACCCACGAGCACTGCTCGCGGATGTTGGCGAACTGCAAAAAGTGGGCGTTGATGCCGGCCACCTGCAGCGCGCGGCGAAAGGTCTTCTCGTGCATCAGCGGCGAGCAGGCCGCGACCACCACGGCGTCGAGTGCGTGCCGCTTGATGTCCTCCCGCACCATCTCCTGGCCCGGGTCCGAGCACATGAACTTGTAGTCTTTGGCGAGCACGACCCGCGGCATCTTGCTCGCCGCCGCGACCACGCTCGGCACATCGACGCTGCCGGCGATGTTCATGCCGCAGTGACAGACATAGACTCCGATTCTGCTGACCATCTGATTCCCCTCAGCCCAGCGACTCGGCGACCAGCTCGGTCAAGTCCCGGATCTCGATCTTGTCCTCGCAGCCCGAGGTGAGACGGCTGTCCTCGAGCATGCTGATGCAGTAGAAGCACGACGTCGCGAGCACGGTGGCTCCGACGGCGAGCGCCTCGGGAATGCGCAGGTCGCTGAAGCGATCGCCGCGCTTGGTCTCCATCCACATCCGGCCGCCGCCGCCGCCGCAGCACAGGCTCGACTCGCGGATGCGGATCATCTCCTTGAAGGTGATGCCCGGGATCGCCTGCAGCACCTGGCGCGGCGGGTCGAAGATGCCGTTGTGCCGGCCCAGGTAGCACGGGTCGTGATAGGTGACCGTGGCGTCGAGCGGTTTGCTCGGGGTGAGCTTGCCGGATCCGATCAGCTCCGCCAGCAGCTCGCTGATGTGGATGACCTCGACCTTGACGCCCTGCTCCGGGTACTCGTTCTTGAAGGTGTGGTAGCAGTGCGGCGACAGCGCGATCACCTTCTTCACGCCGTGCGCGGTGAACAGCCCGCCGTTGCTCGCGACCAGCGAGCCGAAGACCTCCTCGCTGCCGATCTTGCGCACCGCCTCGCCGCAGCAGCTCTCGTCGCTGCCGAGCACGCCGAAGCGGACGCCGGCCGCGCGCAGCACCTTGGTCGCCGCCTGCACCACCTTGCGCGAGCGCGGGTCGTAGCTGGGCATGCAGCAGCCGAACAGCAGGTACTCGTGCTGGCTGGCGTCGAAGCGGGGGACCTCCAGCTTCTCGGCCCAGGCGTTGCGCTCCTTGCGCTCGCCGCTCCACGGGTTGCCGTTGGCGCGCACGCTGCCGACCGCGCTGCGCAGGGTCTGCGGGATCAGCCCGGTCTCGCCCATCATGCCGCGGATCGCGCGCACCAGGTCGATGATGGCGACGCCGCGCGGGCAGCGGTCGGTGCAGGTGCCGCAGGTGGTGCAGCGCCAGAGATCCTCGCCCTCGTAACCCTCGAGCCCCAATTGGGCCAGGTGGATCAGCCGGCGCATGTTGAGCGGCTCGACGTAGCCCCAGGGGCAGCTTCCGGTGCAGGTCGCGCACTGGTAGCAGAGCGTCAGATCCTTGCCGCCGCACTCGACGATCGCGTCGGCGACCTCGATGAATGGTGTTGCCGCAGCCATGGCCATGCTCCTGGTGCAAAGAGGTGGCGTCACTCTAGCTCAATTTCTCGGCGCTGGTTAGCCCCACTGAGGGTGCGTGACCAGCCCCGCTGACGCCTAGTAATCGTGGACGACCATCCCGTCGCGCAGCTTGGGCTCGAACCAGGTGCTCTTGGGCGGCATTATCTGGCCGGCGTCGGCGATCGCCATGAGCTGGTCGATGGTGGTCGGGAACATCGAGAAGGCGACCTGGCAGTCCTTGCGGCAGCGCCGCTCCAGCTCGCCCACGCCGCGGATGCCGCCGACAAAGTCGATGCGCTTGTCGGTGCGCGGGTCCTGGATGCCCAGGATCGGGTCGAGCAGGTTGGCCTGCAGGATCGAGACGTCCAGCGACTTGACCGGATCCCTCTCGTCAAAGCTGCCCGGCCTGGCGGTCAGCCGGTACCACTGGTCGCCGAGAAACATGCCAAAGCAGCGCGATCGATCCGGTTGCTTCTCGGCCACCGGCTTGAGCTCGAACTTGTCGGCCGCCTTCTTCTTGAAACCCTCGACGTCGAGGCCGTGCAGGTCCTTGACCACGCGGTTGTAAGGAAGGATCTGCATCTGGTCGTGCGGGAAGATCACGGCCAGGAAGTAGTTGACCTCGTGATCGGGCTTGAGGTCGGGGTGCGCCTGGCGATAGGCGTCGCGCACCCGCGCGCCGGAGGCCGAGCGGTGATGGCCGTCGGCCACGTACAGGCAGGGCAGGGCGGCGAACAGCTCGTGTAGCCGGGCCAGGTCCCGGTCGCCGTCGATCACCCACAGCGTGTGGCCGATCTGGTCCGGCGCCACGAAGTCGTACTCGGGCTGGCCGCCGCGCACGCGGTCGACGATGGCGTCGATCTCGCGCTCGGCGCGGTAGGTCAAGAAGACCGGGCCGGTGTGGGCGCGCATCACCTCGATGTGGCGGGTGCGATCGATCTCCTTGTCGATGCGCGTCAGCTCGTGCTTCTTGATGCGCTCGGCCTGGTAGTCGTCGACGCTGGCCCCGGCCACGATGCCGGCCTGCACATGGTCGCCCATTCTCTGCTGGTAGATGTAGTAGCGCGGCGCCGGATCGCGCGCGTAGGCCTTTTGGATCAGCGCGTCGTAGTTCTGCTTGCCTTTCTGGTAGACCCGGTCGTCGTAGAGGTCGATCGCGGGGTCGAGGTCGATCTCGGGTTTGCCGACGTGCAAAAACGACAGCTCGTTGCCGGCGGCCATGGCGCGCGCCTCGTCCGAGCTGAGCACGTCGTAGGGCGGCGCCGCGATCTTCTCGGCCAGCTCTCTCTTGGGGCGCAGTCCTCGAAAAGGATGGACGTCGATGGGCATGGCGGGCTCCTCGGCGGCGCCGCGATCGCTGCGATCGCGGGCGCCCTGCGGTCTTGGCCGGATATATCAGAATCGGGGTGGGTCGAGAATGGGGGGCGTGGCCGGGGGCTGTCTCACCTGATGACGAACAGCTCGCCCGCGCTGTCCACCGCCAGCATCGCGTTGCCGTCCGTCGTCATCGCCATGCTCTCGATCGAGGTCGGGAACAAGGTGTCTGTGACCGTGGCAAAGGTGCGCAGCGACCCTTCACCGTCTCCGATGCCGATCGCCGAGATCCCGGCCGGGCTGCGGCGGCCGACCAGCAGCTCGGCCGCGCCGTGGCGAGACAGGATCGCCCGGGTGTGGTCTTCGAGCACGGTCGCCTGGCCCATGACCCGCTCGGCGTCGAGGTCGAGCGCGAACAGCGCGCGCGGGCCATTCTCGTCGAGCGATGCCGCCGCGTACAGGAACACCAGGTCTATCGGCCACAGCTCGAGCAGGGTTCCGGGCACGGGCGGCAGCGATTCGCGCGCGAAGATCTGCTCGGTCGAGATCGCGTCGCCATCGATCGCGAGCCGCCACAGCGCGCCGGCGGTCGAGGCCACGATCTGCGGGCGGCTGCGTCGGATCAACAGCGACGATATTCCGGACGGCAGGTGCAGATCGGTCGAGGTCGCAATTGGCGGCTGGATGCAATTGACGAGTGCAGCGATGGGATCGTTGAAGTCGGTGATCAGGAGCCTGCCGTCCGGCAGCGGCGCCATCGACGGCCGGCTGAAGTGCCGCCGCAGGTCGACCACGACCGCCTGAGGTGGAGGGACGGCGCAGGCATCTTCCTTGCGCACACAGGCGAGCGCCGAGAACATGGAGTCGCTCGCCGGGCTGCGATCGATCACGGCGCAGACGCGCTCGACGCCGGTCTGGTCGACCCACGAGCCGAGCGCGCGCGGAAAGAGACCCGGGTCTGCCGTGGGCTCCTGCCAGATCATCAGCTCGCGCAGCGGTGTGCCAGTCGCTGTAGCCCGGAGTGGATCCGCGCAAAAGGCGCGCACTTTCTCGTCTCCCCGACCGAAGCAGGAGTTATCTTCTCTCGGAATGAACCGGGCCAGGAACAGCGCGCACGGCCGTTGGCCCGAGGCGTCGAGCTGATCGCAGCCGGTCTCGATGAAGCGCTCGCTTCCCGGCAGGGCCAGCACCCAGGCTTCGTCGTCGCAGCTCTGGATCTCGTTGGTGAATGCAAATTGCCTCATCTGAAATGCGGCAGGCCGCCGGATCCTGATGCGCTTGGGGGTGTCGAGGCGCGGTCTCCAATCTGCAGCTCCACCGTAGCCGTTGATCAGGAGCGGACCGAGATCTGCGGTCCCCGGGACGTCACATACCCGCGGCGGGGCCCACCGTTCGGCGCGCACGAGCGCTCCCGCTCCTGTCGTGTTGCCCGGCAGTGTCCCCAGGGCAAACGCGGTGTTGGCGTCTGGCAAGGCAGCCGCCT
>JAFGSX010000119.1 GCA_016934455.1 Deltaproteobacteria bacterium | reverse complement strand
GCTTGAGCCTATTTTTGGCGGGGTCCCGCTGATCGGCGTCAGGTTTTGTTGTTGTTGAAAACGCCACTGGGCGGGCCGCTCCCGCCGGCCCCCCGCCAAATAGGATCAACTGCGGTGAGCAGCGCAATCAGGCTCGCCGGCGGCGCAGCAGAGAGATCGCCAACATACCTAGCGCGAGCACCCAGGCGGCCCTGGCACCGGCGGCGGCGGTGCAGCCGCAGCCCCCGGCAACCTCGTGGCTGCCGTCGCCGTCGTCGGCAGCGGTGTCCACGCCGACGGGCGCATCGTGACCGGCGGCGGTATCGCTGCCAGTAGCGGCATCGCTGCCAGAGGCCGCATCGTGGCCGGCGGCGCCGTCGACCGAGATGGTCGCGTCCGGCATCGGTACCGAGCCGTCGGTCTCTGCAGAGCCATCCGCGGCGGCCATGGAGTCGGATCCGGCGGCATCGGCCGGGGTGCCGGCGTCTGGTGCGCCGGCGGCATCGGTGTCTGAGGCGGCATCGGTGTCTGAGGCGGCATCGGTGCCTGAGGCGGCATCGGTGCCTGAGGCGGCATCGGCGGTCGTCGCCGAGTCGGTCTCGGTCGCCGAGTCAGCGGCGCCGGCGTCGAGGGTCACGCCGCCGTCGGGCGACCACGGTAGCCTTTCGCAGAGGTTCTCGGCGCCGGGCGTCGAGACCGGCCCGGTCCAGGCACCGGTCTCCTGCCCCAGGTATCTGCCGTTGCACAGCGAGATGCTCTCCTCGCGCACCGGCGGCCAGGTCACCGAATCCATGTTGGGGTCGTCGTCCACCCCGAGGTATTCTGGTTCTACGTTGTCGCCAGCGCAGTCTGGGTACCGCGGATCGTGTTCGTAGACATACCAGGTGTCGGTGCGGCCAGCGGCATTGTGAAAGCGCACCCAGTCCGAAGGGCCGTTCTGGATCGCGCCGAAGCGGTCGATCCAGTCATCGGGCGTCAGGTCGACGTTCCTCACACCGGCCTTGCCGATGACGTACAGCCCGTCTTGGGGTATGGCGACGTGCGGCAGGTGGATCGTCGAGTAGCTCAGGCAAGGACGGGCGCTGGCAGCGCCGTTGACGAGCACGATGTCGGTCACGCCGCACTCGTCGATGTAAGAGTGCATGGTCGTGCTCAGGAACTTGAGCTCGATGAACTCGCACGCGTCGCTGTTGGTGCCGTCCCGCAGCGCGCAGTCGTAGTTGATCTCGTTGAGCACGACCGAGCACTGCGCCTGCGCTGGCCGCGCCAGCGCTGACATCGCCCCGACCAGCAATCCACCCGCTAGCAAGGTCCTATTCATTGCCGACTCCATGGGTGAGGGTGCGTTGTCTGTATCATCTGCGTCGCGGCTCGACAACTTCGAACCCGGATCCGGCGGCAGGGCCGGCGCGGGCCCGGACGACGACCGGTGCGCGTCGGGCTGGCTTTTTTTTGCAGCAAATCATAAACAAAATACATGAAGACCAACCCGGACAAGGATGCGGGCATTGCCGGGGCGCTGCGCGTTCTGGTCGTCGATCCCTCGACCGAGGGCGACCGGCTGGCTGCGCAGTGCGCCGACCACGGGCTCACCGTGATCCGCGCGCGCACCGCGTCGTCGGCGCTCGACCAGATCCTCGGCGCGCTACCCGGCGTCGCCGTGGTCGAGGTCGACCTGCCGGACGCCACCGGCCTCGACCTGGCCCAGATCCTGACCGGAGAGGTGCACGTTCCGCTGTTCCTGACCAGCGCGACCCGGTCGCCGGAGAGCGATGCCATCCTCCAGGGCGGGATGGCCTTTGCCACCGGTTTTCTCCAAAAGCCCTACCAGATCCCAGAGGCGCTGGCGCGGCTGGCCAAGGCAGCAGGTCGCGATCTCCAACAGTCAAGGTCCGCCGCGGCGGCCGTGGTCGACGAGAAGGGCAACCGCTGGGGCAAGGAGGACGTGGTCGACGGCGAGATGGTGCTGCTGGTCGAGGAGGTGGTGGCCTCCGAGCCGACCGTGGCAGAGCCGGCCGAGATCCTCACCGCGCGCAGCGCCCGCGAGCAACTGCTGCTCGACCGGGCAGCAGCGTCGAGGGCGAGCGATGGTTCGGCTAGCGGCACGGTCGCGCCCAGCGTCCTCGAGATCTGGGAGCACAAGGTGGCGGCTTACCGGCCGCCGCCGCCGGCGCCGGTGCTGGTCGAGGCGCTTCCGCCGTCCGGCCGGCTGGCGCAGTTGAGCGTGGTGCAGCTATTTGACAATTTTTTCCAGGCGCGCCGCTCGGGCGAGCTGGCCCTGGTCCGCGAAGAGGCCAAGCGGCTGATCCTCTTCTCGCATGGGCACCCGGCCTTTGCCCGCTCCAACCTGGCCAAGGAGCGACTCGGCTACCACCTGCGCGCGCTGCGGCTGGTGACCGAGGACGATCTGCAGGCGGCCCTGACCGAGGCGGGGGGCAGCGATCTGCGTCTGGGCGAGGTGCTGCTACGCCAGGGCAAGCTCGATGAGACCCAGCGCCGCAAGGCGCTGGCGCGCGTGGTGCGCACCATCGTGCTATCGAGCTTTGCCTGGACCGACGGCCTGTTTCAGGTCGGACTGGTCGACCGGGCGCGCGCCGAACCGCTTCGCGTGCCAATGAAGACCGGCAACGCGATCCTGCGGGGTCTGGCGCTGACCTCTTCGCTCGAGACGCTGCGCTCGGCGGTGCCCCTGGACGCCCGGTTCGCCCCGGTGCCGGATCCGGTCTATCCCCTGGAGCAGTTGACCCTGACCGATGTCGAGGCGCGGGTGCTCAGCGCCACCGACGGCACCAAGACCGTGGCCGATCTGGGCAGCCTGTACGACGTCGAAGAGCGCACCCTGCTGGGGCTGATGTATGGGCTGGCCCGGCTCAACGTAATTGAGCTGGTGGGCCATGGTCAGGCCACTCCGCGCGAGATAAACTTCTTCTAGAACTTCACATTAATAAACAGCGATAACTAATTGAATATAGGTGGTTTCGAAGCGTTATTTCGCTCGCGGATGGAACTGCCTGTAGAGTCGCTGCAGGCGCTCGCGGTCGACGTGGGTGTAGATGGCGGTGGTCGACAGATCCGCGAGGCCGAGCATGGCCTGCACTGCCCGCAGATCCGCGCCTCCCTCCACCAGGTGGGTGGCGAAAGAGTGGCGCAGCGTGTGCGGCGAGAGCGGGGTGGTCACGCCGGCCTCGCGGGCATAGCGCTTGACGATCTGCCAGAAGCGCTGGCGCGTCAGGGCATGGCCCGAGGGACCGACGAACAGCGCGTCGCAGGTGCGGCCCTTGAGCAGGCTGGGGCGGCCGGCGTCGACAAAGGCCTCGATGGCCCGGCGCGCTGGTTCGCCGAGGGGCACGATCCGCTCCTTGTTGCCCTTGCCCCGCACCAGCAGGCAGCCGCGCCTGAGGTCGACGTCCTCCAGCCGCAACCCGCACAGCTCGCTCACCCGCAGTCCCGAGCTGTAGGCGACCTCGAGCAATGCCGCGTCGCGCAGGCCCCGCGACGACGAGCGGTCGGGCGCGGCGATCAGCCGGAGCATTGCCTCCTGGTCGAGAAAGCGGGGCAGGTGCCGCGCCGCCCTGGGTAGCTCGACGTCGTGGGCCGGGCTCTTGTCGACGATCCGCTCGCGCACCAGAAACCGGAAAAGCTGGCGGATGGCGACCAGGGCCCGCGTCTGCGACCGGGCGGACAGGTGCGCCCGCGCCAGCGACGCCATGAACGCCAGCACGTCGGCGGTGGTGATGTCGGCCGCTCGCCGGCGCCCGAGCCGGTGCATGAAGTCGACGCAGCGGGTCAGGTCGCGGGCGTAGGCGGCAACCGTGGCCGGCGACAGGCCGCGCTCGGCGCGGATGTAGGCGAGATAGGCGTCGACCGCGGCGTCGAGCATCTCAGGTCCCGGGTGCCTTCTGGGACTCGATGAAAGACCGCACTCCCCGCACCACGCCCTCGGCGATCGCGTCGAGGTAGGCGTTCTGCCGCAAGCGGCCTTCCTCGCGGCGATTCGAGATGAACGAAGTCTCGAGCAGGATCGACGGCATCTTGACCCCGATCAGCACGTAGAAGAGGGCGTGCTTGACCCCCAGATCCTTGACGCTGCCGTAGCGTTTGCGCACCTGCGCCACCATGTTGCTCTGGATCGCGGTGCTCAACCGTCGCGAATCGTCGACGTTGGATTTGGTGACCAGGTCGGCCAGGATGAACTGCAGGTCGCCGATCGACTTCTCGCTGCCAGTGTTCTCCCGCGCCGCCAGCCGGATCGCGTACCGGTCGTCGGTGGTGTTGAGATAAAAGGTCTCGATGCCGTAGGCGCGTCGGTTGGGGCTGGCGTTGACGTGGATCGACAGGAACAGGTCGGCGTGCGCCTCGTTGGCAATCGCGGCGCGCTGCTCGAGCGACAGATCCCTGTCGGTCTCGCGGGTCATGACGACGTCGACCCCGAGCTCCTTGCGCAGCTTCTCGGCAATGCGTTTGGCCAGCTTGAGCGTGACGTCTTTCTCGCGCAGCCCGGTCGGGCCGATCGCGCCCGGGTCGCTGCCGCCGTGGCCGGGGTCGAGCACGATGGTCCGCACGTTGAGTCCGACCTGCTGCGACAGCGAGAGGCCGGCCGCGCTCGACTTCTTGGGCAACATCTCGGGCACGATCTCGGCCGGGAGTGAAACCGGCGCCGCGGCCGCAGCCGCCACTGAGGGAATGGCCGCGGGAGGGGGCACCGTGGGAGAAGTCGCAACGGCCGGGGTCGAGGAGGGCGCGCTCTCCGCGGTATTTTTTTCCGAGACCGTCGGTCGGGTCTCGCTTGCCGCAACCGGTGCCTGCCCCGGTGCGTACACGATGACGCAGAGTCCATCCGCGCACGGCGTGGGATCGGTCGCGCGCGCGCCCTCTGCCAGCTCGAGCACCACTCGCACCGTGTCCAGGGTGTTCTGGGCGGCGCGCACCCGGCTCACCGGGCTGCCCTTGCCCGCCCTGGCGTCGCGAGCGCCGCGCTCGAGCCGCGCCGGAGACAGATCGTAGAACACGCGGTGCGGGAGCTGCCGCTTGGCATCGGGCAGCGCCTCTCCCGGCACCAGCTCGGCCGCGGCATCGATCTCGATCAAGACCGTCGTCTCGGTGCCGGTTGTCTTCAACCGCAATTTCTTGACCCGCGCCGGCCGATCGGCGGTGGCCTGGCGCAGGGCGCTGATCGCGGGACTGGCCGGCAAGCTGGCCGGGGGACTGACCGCCGCAGCCGGATCCGATTTCACGGCCAGCCGGGAGGCGGTGGACGGGGCTGCGACCTCGTCCTCCATGCGCCGCAGCCTGGCGTCTGCCGCGCGGACCGCGGCGGCGGCATCGTCTTGCTTGCCGGCAGCGGTGCCGATGATCTCGGCCTTTTTCAGCAGCGCGCCGATCCGGTCGCCGCCGTTGTCGTCGCTGGCGGCGCCGGCCGACGGCCGGGATGACGCACCTCCGGTTTGGTCGGCGCCGGTCGCACGGCTATCGGGCCGGGGCAGGCGGCCCAGCAACTCGCGCGCCGGTGGCGCCATGTCGCCTTGCGGATAGCGCTCGACCAGCGTCGCCAGCAGCTCGCGCGCGCCGATCTGGTCGCTGCGCCGCTCGAGCGCGACGTGCGCAGCGGCCATCAGCGCATCATCCGCCAGCCGCGATCGGGGGTAGCATTCGACGAATGATCGCCACCGCTGCTGCGCTGTCTCGAGGTCGGCCGGGACCCGCGACGCCTTCGACAGCTCCTCGCACAGCGTCGCCGCGGTGAACGCGGCGCGGTCCGCGGTCGGGCCCGCCGGATCGGCGGTGACCAGATCGTCCAGCTTCTTGAGCAGGATCTCGTACGGCTCGCGCAGTCTCGAGCGCACCGGGTCGTCCAGCAGCCTCTGCATCTCGGCGCGCGCGCGCTGGTAGCGCTGTTCCAGGTCGGAGGGTGCCGGTGCGGCGCCGAGCGCACCGAGCAGGATCACCAGCGACAGGGCGCGCGCCGGACGCCTCATGGCTGTCCCCCGCTTGCCGCCTGCAGCACGCGCTGGCGATAGCTCGCCAGCGCGTGGCGGGCGACCACCGCCAGCAGCGCGGCCAGCGGCACCGCGAGCAGCACGCCCACGAAGCCGAACATGGCGCCGCCGATCAGCACCGCCATGATCACCAGCACCGGGCTCAGGCCAGCCTGCTGGCCGACGATGCGCGGCGTCAGCACGGTCGCCTCGGCGACGCTCGCGATGGCAAAGACCAGCAGCACCGCGACGTAGCGCCACAGCGGTGCGCCGCTCAGCAGGCACATCAGCAGCGACAGGGTGATCCCGACCGTGCCCGACATCATCGGGACCAGATTGCAGTAGCCGGCGAGAATGCCGATGGCGACGCCGAGCTCGAGGCCGATGCTGCTCAGGGCGATCGAGAAGTAGGTGGCCAGGATGGTCGCCACCAGCAACTGCCCGCGCACCACCCGCGACAGCACGCGGTCGAACTCGCCGGCGTAGGCGCGCACCGTCGGCGCCCAGCGCGGCGGCAGGTGGGCGTCGACAAAGGCGACGATGGCGTTGAAGTCGCGCAGGTAGAAAAAGGCGAAGATCGGCGCAAACAGGATGGTGATCATGGCGCCGAGCAGGCCGAGGGCGCCCGAAAAGCCCTGGGCAAAGAGGTTCCACAGCGAGCGCGCGCCGTCCGCCAGCAACCCCGAAGCCGAGGTCGCATACTCGTCAAAGGCCTGCCCCATGGTCCGCGGCAACTGGACCTGAAAGGTGGTCTCGACCTTGGCCAGCACCGTGGAAACCGCGTCCGGCAGCTTTTCGGCGAAGGTCATGGACTCGCGGACGATCGCCGGAATGATCAGCAGGGCGATGGCGACGACGGCCAGCAGCGCGGTCACCAGCAGCAGCACGGTGGCGACGACGCGCGGCACCTTGAGCGCCTCGAGCCGGTCGGCCAGCGGGTCGAGCAGGTAGGCGATGGCCAGGGCGACCAGGATCGGTGTCAGTGCGGCGCGCGCCAGGTAGAGCACGGCCAACAGCAGAGCCACTGCCCCCAGCCACATCAGGCCCCGGGCCTCGATGCGCACGCCGAGCGCGGTCGGCTGCGCGGTCGGCGGCGCCGTCGGCGGTCTGGTCGGGATATCGGTTGCCTGTTCTTCCATGTGTCACGCCTGGATTGCTGGCCGGAGCTCTCTTCCTCCATTTGGTACGCGCTGACTCCGGAGGAGTCAAGAAAACGACGGCAGGCTCCGGTTGGCTCCAGCCGGCGCCGATCGGCGGCGGCCGACGCTTGCGCGGCGCAGCTTGTCGCGAGTCACGGCAGGACGAGCTTGAGCTTGCGAAAGTGCCTGCCGTAGAAGCCCCGGTCTCTGGTGGCCAGGCGATCGGCTTGCACGAGCGCGTGCGCGCCGACGATAAAGCGCGCGACCGGCTGCCTGCGCGAGCTGCGGCTCTGCCGCGCCCAGGCGTCCGCGGCGCGGCCGGCGACGGCTCTGTCGACGGGCAGCAGCTCTACCCCGAGCCGGGTCAGCGCGGCCTCGGCCCGGGCACCGCTGCCGAACAGGGCGGCGACCTCGGCCCAGACCAGATCGCACGCCACCAGGTGGCCGGCGGCCCGGCAGCGGCGGACCAACTCGGCGGCGGCCGCCCCGTGCCGCCGATCGGCTAGAAAGAGGTCGAAAAGAAGCGCGCTGTCGAGGGCTGTGATCACCGGCGCTGCACCTCGCCCCTCACCAGAGCCAGCATCTGATCGCTGGTCTTTCGCAGCTTGACCGCGCCGAGCAGGGCGCTCACCGGGTCGTCCGCGCCCAGCTTTTCGCCGATCAGCCTGCCGCCGGACTCGCGAAAGCGAAGCTGCGTTCCGGCCACGAGGCCGAGGCGCCGGCGGACTGGCTTGGGGATAGTGACCTGGCCCTTGGACGAAACCGCAATTTTCATACTACTCAAGTAAATATTCTTACAAACAATGTAAAGAATAAAAAATCGACCGCACAACTTTTCGACTGCGGCGTCGTTTGCCCGGCGCCTTCTCGTGTCCTGTTGATGGTAGGCGCGGTGGGCCGCGGAGGCAAAAAAACGTCCGCGGCGGGCCAGCCCGCTGACTCCCGCGCGCCCGGGCAGAGGCGCACCGTCGACTGTTGACAGGGTTGGTAAAACCCCCGACATTGCGACCCGTCGCGAACGGCGAGCCGGGCGCCCGGGGCCGTCCCGAGGCCGCGGTGGACGCGTCGAGCGCGCGCTGCCGAGCTCGTGGTGCTCGGTTGAGATGTTCACGGTCGCTCACGGGCGGGGTGGAGGAAAAAATGGCTCTCAAGATCGCCATCAACGGATTTGGTCGCATCGGTCGCTGCGTGTTTCGGATTCTCGAGGAGCAGAAGCGCGAGGTAGAGGTGGTGCACATCAACGACATCACCGACGCCAAGACCCTGGCCCACCTGCTCAAGTACGATTCGGTGCACGGCCCGTTCCGGCGCGGCGTGGGCGCCGATGGCAACAGCATCGTCGTCGGCGATCGCCGCATCGAGATCAGCGCCGAGACCGACCCGGCCAAGCTGCCGTGGCGGGCCAAGGGGGTCGACCTGGTGCTCGAGTGCACCGGCAAGTTCACCGAGCGGCCGGGGGCGCAGAAACATGTCGACGCCGGCGCCAAGCGCGTCATGATCAGCGCGCCGTCCAAGGACTGCGACGGCACCTTCGTCATGGGAGTCAATCACCGGACTTACGATCCCGTGAAGCACCGCCTGATCAGCAATGCCTCGTGCACCACCAACTGCCTGGCGCCCGTCGCCAAGATGCTCAACGACAACTTCGGCATCGTGCGCGCGCTGATGACGACCATCCACAGCTACACCAACGATCAGCGCGTGATGGACATGCCGCACAAGGACCCGCGGCGCGCGCGGGCGGCGGCGCTGTCGATGATCCCGACCACCACCGGCGCGGCCAGGGCGGTTGGCCTGGTGCTGCCCGAGCTCAAGGGCAAGTTCGACGGCGTGGCGATCCGGGTGCCGACGCCAAACGTCTCGCTGGTCGATCTGGCCGCCGAGGTGGCCCGGGACACCACGCTCGAGGAGGTCAATGGCGCGTTCAAGGCGGCGTGCGAAAACGAGTTCAAGGGCATCACCGACTTCACGACCGAGCCGGTGGTGTCGTGCGACTTCAACCACACCACGGTGTCGGGCACCATCGACGGCGACATGACCAGGGTGTTGGACAAGCGCTTGGTCAAGGTCTTTGCCTGGTACGACAACGAGTGGGGCTACGCGACGCGCATGGTCGACCTGATGGAGCACATGCGCAAAGTCGGCGTCTGAGATGGTGCTGCGCTGGTTGAGCGAGTCGGGCGGAGCGCTCGAGGCCAAGCGCGCACTGGTGCGGGTCGACTTCGAGGGGGCGCTGGCCGACGGCGCGATCGTCGACGAGCTGCCGATCCGCTCGGTCCTGCCCAGCATCGAGCTGCTGCGTCAGCGCGGAGCCCGCATCATGCTGGCCACGCACCTCGGCCGGCCGCGGGGCAAGCCAGCGCCCAGGTGGAGCCTGGCGCCGGTGGCCGAGCGGCTGCGCGATCTGCTGGGCGAGATCGTCTTCACCGACGACTGCGTCGGCGACGGCGTGCGCCGCCTGGCGGCCGAGTTGAGGCCGGGGCAGATACTTCTGCTTGAAAACGTCGGTTTTCACCCGGGCGAGGAACGTGACGACGAGGTCTTTGCGCGACAGCTCGCCGCCAACGCCGACTGCTACGTCGGCGACGCCTTCGCCTGCGCGCACCAGGCCCGCGCCTCGAACCACGCCGCCGCCCGCCTGTTCGAGCAGCGCCTGGCCGGGCTGTTGCTCGAGAAGGAGATACGCGCGCTGAGCCGCCTGGTCGAGGCGCCGGCGCGCCGCTGCGTGGCGGTGCTCGGAGGCGCCCGGCTGACCGATCAGATGACCCTGATCAGCCGGCTGGTCGATCGGGTCGACGCGCTGGTGCTCGGAGGCGCCCTGGCGCATACCTTTCTCGCGGCCAGCGGCGTCGACGTCGGCAGCTCGCCGATCGAGGCCAGCCGCGTCGCCGGCGCCCGCACCATCATCGACGGTGCGGCGCGCAAGAGGGTCGAGCTGCTGTTGCCGCTGGATCACGTAGTTGCCTCGGCCCCAGATGCGACGACCGGCATCGAGTTCGTCGACGCGAAGTCGATCCCGGACGGGCGCGTCGGGCTCGACATCGGCCCGCGCACGCGCCAGCGCATAGCGGAGGCGATCGCCGACGCGCAGACGGTATTCTGGCATGGCCCGCTGGGCGCGGCGGAGCGCGAGCCGTTCGGCGCCGGCACCCTGGCGGTGGCGCAGGCGCTCGCCGCGGCCTGCCGCCGGGGCGCCTTTGGTGTGGTGTGCGGAGGCGATACCGTGCGGGCGATCGGGCGGGCGGGCCTGGCGCAGGCGATCTCGCACCTTTCGACCGCAGGCGCGGCGGCGCTCGAGTTTGTCGAGGGACGCACCCTGCCGGGGCTGACCGCGCTGTCAAACTGACGAGGGAACAGATGAAGAAGAATCGCAAGCCGTTCGTCGCTGGAAACTGGAAGATGCACAACACGCTCTCCGCCGCGCGGACCCTCGCCATCGACGTCCGCGAACGGGTCGGCTCGCTGACCGAGGTCGAGGTCGCGGTCTGCCCCTCCTTCACCGCGCTCGCCACCGTGGTCGACGTGCTGCGCAGCAGCGCGGTCGGCGTCGGGGCGCAGAATTGCCACCACGAGGCCAAGGGCGCCTTCACCGGGGAGGTCGCGGTAGACCAGATCGCCGACCTCGGTTGCCGCTATGTGATCATCGGTCACAGCGAACGCCGGCAACTCTTCGGCGAGACCGACGCCGGGGTGGCGCGCAAGGTGAGGGCGGCGCTGGACGGCAAGCTGACGCCGATCATGTGTATCGGCGAGACGCTGCAGGAGCGCGAGGCCGGGCGCACTTTCGAGGTCGTGCTGGGCCAGCTCGACGGAGGCCTGGCCAGCGTGACGAGCGACGAGCTGTCGCGCCTGGTGCTGGCCTACGAGCCGGTCTGGGCCATCGGCACCGGCAAGACCGCCAGCGACGAACAGGCCGAGGAGGTGCACGATCGCATCCGCCAGCGGCTGCGCGAGAAACACGGCGCGGTGGCCGACGCGGTGCGCATCCAGTACGGCGGCAGCGTCAAGCCCGATAACGCCAAGGGGTTGCTGGGGCAGCCCAACATCGACGGCGCGCTGGTCGGTGGCGCGAGCTTGAAAGCGGACGCATTTGCTGCAATTGTCCTGGCCGCACACCAGTAGAGGGGTACGGAGATCACATGATTCCGGTCCTTATCGCGATCCATGTGCTCACCTGCATCTTCCTGATGCTGGTGGTGCTGCTGCAGCCGGGCAACAAGCAGAGCATCGGCGCCTCGTTTGGCGGCGCCGGCTCGCAGACCGTCTTTGGCGGTCGCGGCGCCAATACCTTTCTCAGCAAGCTGACGGCGGGCGCCGCGATCGTCTTCATGCTGACATCGCTGACGCTGGTCTTCGTCTCCAGCAAGGCGGGATCGGTGACCGATCGCTTTGCCCCGGCTGCCGGCGCGACCGCCGACGGCGGGGCGGCCGGCGAGACCGCGACCGCCGACGCGGGCGGAGTCGCTCCGGCCGACGCTCCGGCCGACGCTCCGGCCGACGC
>JAFGSX010000118.1 GCA_016934455.1 Deltaproteobacteria bacterium | reverse complement strand
CATCGCCAAGGCGTCCGGGGCGAGTCACGTCGTGGCCTGCGCCACCACCACCGGCAAGGACACCCTGCCGCGGGTGGCCGCCCGTCTCGATGCCGGCATGGCGTCCGACATCTCGGGGGTCGTCGACGGCAAGACCTATCGGCGGCCGATGTGGGCCGGCAGCGTGATCGGGGTGGTCGAGATCGCGACCCCGGTCCAGGTGCTGACCGTACGCGGGACCGAGTTCGCCCCGGCCGCGCCGGTCGCCGGGGCGGCCGCGGTCGAGACCTTTGCCGCCGATCCGGGCACCAGCAGGATGCGCTTCGTCCGCTTCGACGCCACCAAGAGCGAGCGCCCGGATCTGGCCGAGGCGCGGGTGGTGATCTCGGGCGGGCGCGGCCTCAAGGGGCCCGAGGGTTTCAAAGAGATGATCGAGCCGCTGGCCGATCTGTTCGGCGCTGCCATCGGCGCCACCCGCGCCGTCGTCGACGCCGGCTGGGCGCCCAACGATCTGCAGGTCGGCCAGACCGGCAAGGTGGTGGCCCCCGACCTCTACCTCGCGATCGGCCTCTCGGGCGCCATTCAGCACGTCGCCGGGATGAAGGGCTCCAAGGTGATCGTCGCCATCAACAAGGACGAGGAGGCGCCGATCTTCGGCGTCGCCGACTACGGTCTGGTGGCCGATCTGTTCAAGGCCGTGCCCGAGCTGGTCGAGGAGATCAAGAAGGCGCGCGCCTGAGGCAGCGATCCGCCTCGTCGCAGGCACCATGCGGCCGGTCCTGTTTTACGTCGGCAACGCCGCGATCCCAGCCTTCCAGACGCTGCTGGTGCTGGCATTTCTGGGCGCCGCGCTGATCGGATTGAGGCTTGGCCCGCGGCTCGGGATCGCGCGCCGCCGGGTCATCGAGTTCGCGGCCGCCGCGACGCTGTGGGGGGTTCTGGGCGCCAAGCTCGGTCACTGCCTGTTCGAGGCTCCCGGTCACCTGTTGCCGGACGGCTCGACGACGAGCGGGATAGCCGATCTGCTGGCGGCCGATCCGTGGCACTGCTTTCGCCTGCTCGACGGCGGCTACGTCTGGTACGGCGGCCTGCTGCTCGCGAGCGTCGCGCTCGTCTGCCATGCCAGGTGGCGGCGCGTCGATCGCGGCGCGCTGGCCGACCTGGCCGCGCCCGGCATCGCCTGCGGCATCGCGATCGGTCGCCTCGGTTGTTTTTGCGCCGGTTGCTGCTACGGCGTGCCGTCGTCACTGCCCTGGGCGGTGCGCTTTCCGGCGGAAGGCGGCGGCCTGACCGTGCCCCTGCACCCGGTCCAACTATACGACGCGGTTTTCGGTCTTCTCCTGCTGGCTCTGCTGTGGTGGCGCCTGCCGCGCCGCCGCTTCTCCGGCGAGCTGTTCGCGCTGACGCTGACCATCTATTCGGTGGTCCGGTTCGGTCTCGAATGCCTGCGCGGGGACGAAGATCGCGGGCTCTACTTCGAAGGCCTGCTGTCGACATCGCAGATCATCTCGATCGCCATTTTTCCGGTGGCGCTCTACTATCTGCTGCGTGGCTACCGGCTCGCCACGCTGAGAGGGGCAGGGGCGTGCAGCGCACCGCACTCGCAGTCTGCCTGATCGTCGCCGCGGGCGCGGCGATGGCGCCGACCGCGCAGGCGGCGAAGCGCGCAGTGGTCGTGCTGCCGCTCGAGAAGGTTCATACCGACGCCAGCGTGGCGGACGGCATCGCGGTGATGATCAACGACGCCGCCGCCGAGATCGAAAACGTCCGCACTCTGAGCGCGACCCCGCGTCTGCGCTCGATGGTGCAGGCGTGCCGGAGCGCCGATCTGGCCTGTCTGGCCCGGGCGGCCGATCGCCGCGGCGCGGACGTCGCACTGACCGGACGACTCGAGTCAAAGCCCGCTGGCCTGACCTTGTGGCTCCGGGCGATCGACGCCCGCCGCGGCTCCGAGATCGCGTTCGCGGAGGAGACGCTGGCGGGCGATGCGATCGCGGTGCGAGCCGGCGTGCGCCGGGCGGTGATCCAGTTGCTGGCGCCGGGCCGCTACACCGGCTCGCTGACCGTCGGCTGCAACGTGCCGCGGGCCATCGTTTTCGTCGACGACCGGGCACGCGGCACCACGCCCATGACCGGGCCGGTCACCGGTCTGAGCGCGGGGCCCCATCGAGTGAGGGTCGAGAAGAGCGGCTACGATCCGTACCAGGCCGAGATCGGGGTCGCGTTCGAAGGCAACACCCACGTCCAGGCGGTGCTGCTGCGACAGGCCGACACACCGCCCGAGCCGGCGGTCGAGACGGTGTCCACCGCCCCGGAGGCAACCGGCGATGGCGATGCGGTATGGTTCTGGCCGTGGACGGTGGCCGGCACCGGCGGGGCGGCGCTGGCGGGTGCCGTCGCCTGCGGCATCGCCTCCTACGTCGATGCGCTCGAGGTGGAGCGCCGCGCCCAGGCGCAGGTGCTGGTCTTTCCGTACGACTCGGATCGGGTCGAGCGGGGTCGGCTGCTGGCGCTGGCGGCCAGCGGCCTCTATCTAGTCGGCGGCGCGCTGATGGCGGTCGGCGTCGGTTTCGGATTGTGGGATCTGGTCGCCAACGAGCGCCTGAAGAAACCCGGGACGGTGCCGGAGGATCGATCGCTCGAAGACGAGGAGTGGGATCTGCAGGCGCAACCGGTGGCCCCCGCGCCGCGTCTGCTGCCACCGCCGCCCGACGAGGGTGGCTCGTCGCGCCAGCCGCCTGCGGCGCCGGAGAGCGCACCGGCCGAGCTGGCGCCGGAGAACGTGCCCCGCAGGACGCCGCTGCCGCCGGACAGCGAGCTGCCGGAGGGCGACGTGTGATGCGCACGACATTTGCGATCTTGGCCGGCGTGGCGCTCGCCGGCGCGGGCTGCCTGTTCCTGCCGGACATCGGCCGGTACGGCTACGTCGCCTGCAGCGAGTCCTCACAGTGCGGGCCGGGGCGCACCTGCCAGGCCGGCTACTGCGCGCCGCCGCCGTGGTGGAACGAGAAGTACACCGCCCGCCACCAGGTGCTGGTCGATAACGGCGGCTCCACTACGGTGAATGCGGGCGTGGTGCTCGAGTTCCTGGTCGGCGCGGGAGGCGCCCTGACCATCGATCAGACCGGCTTCGCGCCGGCGCTGGTGCTCGACGACCGCGCCAACGGCGAGCAGCGGCCGGCGACCGCGCTGCGCGATCCGCGCGGAGACCGCTATGCATTTGTCTTCAAGCTGCCGGCCGACGTGGCGCCGAAGACGGCCTTTGGAAATCTATGGCTCTATACGATGGCGGCCGAGGACGTTGCGCCCAGCTACAGCTTGCCCGGCGACGTCTACACCTTCTTCGATCCATTCGACGGCATCGCCCTCGCCGCGGCCGACTACCGGGTCCAGAACACCGTCGACGTGAGCAGCGGGCAGGCGGTGCTGCGCACCGGTGCCTGGCTGGTGACCGTCGCCGCCTACCGCGCCAGCGAGGTGGCGGTAGATCTGCAACTGCTCGGTGCGAGCTGCGGCGATTTTGGCTTTGGCTTTGGCGCAGGACATGCCACCGAGACGTGGGAGGCACCGTATGCCATGTTCGTGGCCGACGCCAGCGGCACGGTACACCACGAGGTGTGGCCGTTCTCGCAGGTTTCGGTCGAGGAGTTGGGCTCGCCGTTTCCGTCCGACGGCCTGGATCATCGGATGGCGGTCGCTGTTGCCGGCCCGAGGGTGATCTTCAGCGTCGATGGTATCGTCACCGCCGAGGGCGAGCCGTCTCGCGCTCTCGACGGTGAGATGCACGTGCACCTCTTCTCCCGCGATTGCCAGGTGCGCGTGACGGCGCTCCAGATCGCGCCCCGGCCGGCAGAGATGCCGACGGTGCGCGTCGAAGAAGCGGTCGCCTGGTTCAGATGATGGTGCGGCGCCCGCGCAGCCTGCCGATCACCGTGCTGCTGGCGTTCGTGGCGCTGGGATTTCCGCTAGATCCGGTCCGCGGCGCCGCCTGGGCGCCGGGTGAGCGGCTG
>JAFGSX010000117.1 GCA_016934455.1 Deltaproteobacteria bacterium | reverse complement strand
TCCCACTCGGTCTACGCCACGGCCGAGGAGGCGTGCCGGCTGCTGGCGATCCCGGCGCGCTGTTTCCGCGAACTGCTGCAGCGGCGGCCGGAGATCGCGGTGCGGCTCGCGATCGAGCTGGCGCGCCGCGTGCGCGACCTGAGCGACGAGCTCGAGGCCATGAAGTTCGCATCGATCGGCGAGCGGGTGTTGCGGCGGCTGGTCGAGTTGGCGCGCGATCGCCGCGAGCTGCGCCTGACGCACCAGGCCCTGGCCGAGCAGGTGGGCGCCTCGCGCGAGAACGTGTCGCGCGTGCTCGGACTGCTGCGCGAGCGGCGTCTGATCGAGCTCGGCCGAGGCCGCATCACTATCCTCGATCACCCCCGGCTCGCCGCGGTTCGGCCGGATTGACCTAGGCAGCGGGAGGTCCGTTGCCGCCCGCATGGAGCTTGCTGGAACGGCGGTTGGCGTCGATCTGTTGCCAAATAAAACCGCGTGCTGCTATAGAAAAAACACACACTGGCGATCCTCATGGAGGCCGGAATGAACGTGAAGCGATCGGATGTGCACCGTGCATTCGACATTGCGGCCAAGAACATCAAAGACACGGCCGACATCAACAGCCGCATCTCGAACACCAGCGTGCGGATCAAACTGGCCGCGCTGGGTGGGGTCGAACGCGACCTGACCGACATGTTCGTGCGCATGGCCGACAACTTCGATCGGCCGTTGACGGTCAAGGACGTCGACGCCGTCCTCAAGGCGGCCAAGGAGACGCTGGTCGACGCCTACGACCTCGACAACAACGGCCTCAGCGACGACGAGGTGGCGCGCATGCCGCGGGTAGCGCAGCTCGCGGTGGAGCTGGCGCGGGTGCTCGCCGCCAACTCTCCGGATCCGGTCGACGATGGCATCAGCGACGTCGATCGAGAGACCATGGTCGAGCTGGCCTGTTCGCCCACCTTTGGCGCCGACGCCAAGCTGACCCGGCGCATCGGGCTGGTCGAAGTGCCGGCGGCGGTGCGGCGCGAGTTCGAGAAGAGTGCGGCCGAGTTCGCGGCGCGCTCAGTCGCCGGCGTGATGGGCTACAGCGCGCGGATCGAGGGCTACTACGCGATCTACAAGTCCGAGACCGACCACCGCGTGGTCGGCTACGCGATCTACGGCGTGGGCGACGGCGAGCCAGACTACCACGACGGGATGGTCAACGCGTTCGATGTACGCGGCAAGTGCGTCTACTCCGCCGAGTCCAACGATCGCGACAACAGCCCGGCGCCGATCGGCGTCGACGACGATTTCGGCCGCTCGATATACGATCGCTGATCGCGCTCCGACGGCGATAACACGCCATCCGCAAAACCGGGTAGATTGCGGCGATGGAGATCGATCGCGCGGCCATCCGCGACATCCTGCACACCGCCCGCGCGAGCGGACGGTCCGCTCTGCTCGAGACCGAGGGGCTCGAGGTGCTGCGCGCGCTCGGGGTGGCGGCACCGGCCTGGTTTTTCGTGCGCGATCCGTACCAGGCCTACCACGTCGACCTCGGCCTGCTGGCAGGCGATCGGGTGGTGGTCAAGGTGGTGTCGCCCGAGATCCTGCACAAGAGCGAGGTCGGCGGTGTCGAGATCGTCGTCAAGGAGGCGGCGGCCGTGGAGGCGGCGCTGGCGCACATGCAGGAGAGGCATCGCGGTTGCGCGGTGCAGGGCTTCCTGCTGGTCGAGCACGTGCCATTCGATGCCGCGCTCGGCGGCGAGCTGCGTGCCGAGCCTGGCGGAGCTGCCGGAGCGCGTCGACCTGTTCATCGTGAGCGTCGACGCGGCGCGGGCGCTGGACGCGATCGAGGAAACGATCGGCAGGCGTTCGGCCGAGAGCCTGATCGTCATCCCGGGCGGGTTGGGCGAGCGCAGCGGCAGCGAGGTGATGGCGCGCAGGCTGGAGCAGGCGATCCGGGCCTCGCGCGCGACGGACTGGCGCGGCCCGGTCGTCAACGGTGGCAACTGCCTGGGCATCCGCAGCAAGCCCGGTCGCTACGACACCCTTTTTATCCCCGAGCACAAGCTGCCGCCGACGGAGGGAGCGCGCTACCGCCTCCCACACGGCGGCGATCGCCGGCGACTACGCGGTGACGCGCGAGCTGTGCCGGCAGGCGGGCGTCGTCGTGGCCGAGAGCCTGGCCGACTTCGAGGACTACACGCGCCTGTTCTGCCTGCTGCGCGGGCGGCGGATCGCAGGCTGGCGTCTGGGCGCGCTCTCAAACGCCGGTTTCGAGTGCGTGGCGATCTCCGACAGCGCGCACCGGCTCGACCTGGTGCCCTTTTCCGAGCCGACCCGGCGCAGGCTCCAGGGGTTGTTGCGCCGCCACCGCCTCCACGGCATCGTCGAGGTGCGCAACCCTGTCGATCTGACGCCGATGCTCGACGACGAGGGCTACGAGGAGGCGATCCGCGCCGTCCTGGGCGATCCGGATATCGACCTCGGCGCCGTCGGCATCGTGCCCCTGACCGGGGCTCTCGACACGCTGCCGGCTCGGGCCGGGCAGCGCGAGGAAGTGCTGAGAGCCGGCTCGATCGCGCAGCGGATGCGGCTGCTCGCGCAGGAGGTCGACAAGCCGTGGGTCTGCATCGTCGACGGCGGCGCCCTGTACGATCCGATGGCCCGCCAAATCGAGGCGGCCGGTATCCCGACCTTTCGCAGCGCCGACCGGGCGCTGCGCGCCCTCGAGGCGTTTGCCGCGGCCCGGCTGCGGGTCACATGCCGCTGAACTGCACGTCGTCGAAGCGCAGCGACGGCGTGCGCGACGACGAATAGAGGTAGGGGTCTGCGCCCACCGAGACCAGCTTGTTCCAGAAGGTCAGCAGGTTGTCGGTGATGTTCATCTCGGCGATCGGCTGGCCGCGCTGGCCCTTCTCGATCAGAAAACCGCGCACCCCGAGCGAGAAGTCGCCGGTGGCCGGGCTCGAGTTGCCGCCGATGAAGCCGGTCACCAGCACCCCGCGCTCGACGCCGCGCGTCAGATCCTCCAGCCCGCCCTGGCCGCCGCTGAACACCAGGTTGGACTTGATGCCGGTGGTCGCCCGCAGCCCCAGCTTGCGGCCGTAGTAGACGTCGACGTAAAAGTTCTTGAGCACGCCCTGCTCGATGATCGGCATCGGCCGGGAGGTGATGCCCTCGTTGTCGTAGAGCCGCGAACCGAAGCCGCCCACCAGCCAGGGATCGTCGATCAGCGTCAGCTTGGCGCTGGCCACCGATTTGCCCAGCAGGTCGGCATAGCAGGAGCGCTTCTGCTGGATGGCCGATGCGTTGAGCGGCTGGAGCAGGTGGCCGAGCAGCCGGCCGGCGGCGCGGTTCTCGATCACCAGCGGCAACCTGGCGCTGTCGATCTTGCCGGCCCCGATCTGCTGCAGCGCGCGCAGGGTCGCATCGCGGCCGCAGGGCGCGGGGTCGCCCAGGTTTGCCAGCTTGCGCGCGCCGACGACCGACCAGTCCTCGGGTTTTTTATCGCCATCGCCGCGCACCGAGGATTCGACCTGAGCCCAGAACGAGGTGTAGTTGTAGTTGCCGCGAAAGCCATTGGAATGCAGCCGCACCGAGTCGCTGACGTCGTCGTAGAAGGTGGCGGTGGCGGAGATCACCCGATCGCTCGCCCCGCGCGCCTCCTCCTCGGCGCTGCGCGCCAGCTCTTTGCGGCGGTCGATGCCGAGCGCGGCGTGTTGGTCGTCGTAGATGCCCAGGTCGCGCTCGCTGCGCCCCTGGTAATACTCGGGCTCGGGCAGGCGCCGGTGCGGATCGGGCGCCAGCTTGCGGGTCATGGCCACCAGCCGGTCGCAGAAATCTGCCACCGCGTCCGGTCGCAGATCGCAGGTCGAGTTGGACGAGTAGCGGCCGTCCAGAAAGAGCGTCAGCGTCAGCGAGCTGCTGGTCGACGCCTCGCTCTTGTCGAGCTTTCGGTCGCGAAAG
Source organism: Deltaproteobacteria bacterium (assembly GCA_016934455.1). Taxonomy (GTDB): domain Bacteria; phylum Myxococcota; class JACRCW01; order JAFGSX01; family JAFGSX01; genus JAFGSX01. The sequence goes on along the minus strand of JAFGSX010000117.1, from coordinate 4,557 downwards.
CTCAGGCTGGTAAAACGGGTGCGGCCGACGCGAACAGCCACCTCGGCGGCGCCCTTGGCGAGCGCGGTATCCAGCGCGTGTTGGGCGATCTGTTCGAGCGAGCGAGCCATTGCGAGCTCCCAGCGGTCAGGCGTCGACGCCGCCGACCGTGATCGAAGAGACCAGGCAGGTGGGAAGTCCCTGTCCGACGGGGACGCCCTGACCATCCTTGCCACAGGTCCAGGTGCTGTCGTCGATCTTGAGGTCGTCGCCGACCATGGTCACCTTGGACAGCACGTCCGGGCCGTTGCCGATGATGTTGAAGTCCTTGATCGGCGCGGTCTCCTTGCCGTCCTCGATCAGGTAACCGTTCTTGACGTAGAAGGTGAAGTCGCCAGCGCCGATGTTGACCTCGCCGTTGGTGAAGGTCTCGCAGATCACGCCGCGCTTGACGCTGCGGATGATCTCCTCGCGCTGGTGCGGTCCGTTGGCCATGTAGGTGTTGCGCATGCGCGGGATCGGAGCGAAGCGAAAGCTCTCGCGCCGGCCGTTGCCGGTCGGAGGCACCCGGTAATGAGCGGCCGAGATGCGGTCGTGCAGGTAGCTGCGCAGCACGCCGTTCTCCACCAGCACGGTGCGCTGACCGGGCGAGCCCTCGTCGTCGACGTTGATGGAGCCGCGGTAGTGCGGCACGGTGGCGTCGTCGATGATCGAGACGAATTTTCCGGCGATCGGCTGGTTCATCTTCTCGGCGTAGATCGAGATTCCCTTGCGGTTGAAGTCGGCCTCCATGCCATGGCCGATCGCCTCGTGCAGCAGGATGCCCGAGCTGCCATGGGCCAGCACCACCGGCAGCTCGCCGGCCGGCGGTTTGCGCGCTCCAAAATTGCGCGCCGCGCGGTCGACTGCGGTACGGGCCAGTCTCTCGATACGCTCGTCCTTTAGCTCGTCGACCCCGCCGCGCAGCGAGACCGCGTCGTAGTTCTCCTCGATCTGGCCCTTGTCCTCGAGGGTGCAGCTCAGACGGAGGGCGAACATCGGCAGCCGGTCGGCGACCAGGCGGCCGCTCGAATCCGCGATCAGGATGTAGCGGTCCTCGTCGTAGAACGAGGCGCGTACCTTCTTGACCCGCGGGTCGAGCCCGAAGGTCAAGGTGTTGAGGCGGTCGAGCAACGGCATGCGCCGATCGACGCTGATCCCAGACCACCAGCTCGCGGTCGGGTAAAAATTCTCGAGCGTCTGCACCGCAAAGCTCTTCGGCGCGCTGCCGGCTGGACCGTCGGCGATGGCGGCGGCCGCGCGGGCGGCGGTCAGCATGCTCTCGCGCTCGAGCTCCTCGGTGTAGGCGTAGCCGGTCTGATCGCCGCGGATGACGCGCACGCCCACCCCCAGGTCGACCGTCGCCGAGCCGCGGTTGACCGCGCCATCCTCGAGACCGATCGAGGCCTCGCGGCTGTGCTGGAAATACAGCTCGCAGTGGTCGCCGCCGCTGGCCAGCGCGGTCGCGATCACCTCGCGCATCAGCTCGGGCGTGACGCCGAATTGCGATTCGAAGTAGCTCGCGGGCGCCAGGTCGATAAGCTGGGGCACGGTGGCCTCCTCTCGCACCCGGCCAGCGGCGCAGCGGGTGAGCAGGGTGGGCGCGGCCAGGCCAGCGACGCCTGTGGCCGTGGCCAACATGAACTGTCGTCTATCCATCGTCATGGTCGTCTCTTGCTCCGACCGGTATATCTAGCAAATAGCGCGGCCGCTGTCTGCGGCAGGTTGCAGGCGGTCGGGGGCCTCGGTCGGGGGCCTCGGCTTGACCGCGTCGGGCGGAGTCCCTACTCTGAGCGCGCACCGGCACGACCGATCCGGAGGTCGGCCCCATGGCCGAACCGACGCCGAAGCGCATAGGCAACTACGAGGTCATCAAGCGCCTGGCCGTCGGTGGCATGGGCGAGATCTTCCTCGCGCGCCAGGTCGGCATCGGCGGTTTCGAGCGCCTGGTCGTGCTCAAGACCATGCTGCAGTCGATCGCGCCCGATCGGCAGAGCGTGGACCAGTTCTTCGACGAAGCGCGGCTGGCGGCCACCCTCAACCACCCCAACATCGTCTCGATCTACGAGCTGGGGCGGCACGACGAAATCTACTTCATAGCGATGGAGCACATCGCCGGCATCGATCTGTTCGCGCTGATGAGGCTGCTGCGGAAGGCGCGCGTGTACGTGCCGCCGCGGATCGGCGCCACCGTCCTGCGCGACGCGGCGCTGGCGCTGGACTACGCCCACCGGGCGACAGACATGCGCGGCCAGCCGCTCAACATCATCCACCGCGACGTCAGCCCGCAGAACATCATGGTGCGGCTCGACGGCGGCGTCAAAGTGGTCGACTTTGGTATCGCGCGCGCGGCCAACCGTTTCTCGCAGACCGTCGGGGACGTGGTCAAGGGCAAGCTGCTCTACATGTCGCCGGAGCAGGTGCGGGGGCAGACGCTGACCTCCGCCAGCGACCAGTTCAGCCTCGGCGTCGTCGGCTGGGAGCTGTTCGCGTTGAAGTCGCTGTTCAAGGGGGACTCCCCGGCGCAGGTCATGATCAACGTCGCCAATCAAGAGGTGACGCCGCTGTCCGAGGTGCGCCGCAAGTTCTCTCCCGAGATGTCCGCGATCGTACAGCGTATGCTCGAGCGCGAGCCCGACGCGCGCTACCGGAGCTGCGCCGAGGTGGCGCGCGCGGCGCAGGATTTTCTCGACGCCAGCGGTGGCAGCGCCGACCATGAGCTGGCCGCGATGGTCAAGCAGGTCGGCGGTGCGGTGATCGCAGAGCGCGTCGATCTGGGCGCCGCGGCAGACGACCCGGCGCGGCCAGCGGACGCTGGCTCGACCGTGATCTGCCCGAAATGCGGCGCCAGCGCGGCGCGCGGCACCAAGTTCTGCTCGGGTTGCGGCACCTCGTTGGCCGCGCCCGGCGGAGACTCCGGCCGGTCGGTCAAGTCCGGTCGCGGCGGCAGCGATCGCCTGCCGTCGCTCGACCTGGTGGAGATCAGCGGAGCGGCCGCGCGCGCGGACGTGCTGCAGGATACCGAGACCGTACGCGACACCGAGATGGCCATGACCGTGGGCGGGGCGGTGGTGATCCGCGACGGCGGCCACAACGTAATCGATTTTGGCGATGGGCCGGAGAGCGAGATCGAGCTGGGCGAGATAAGCCAGATTCTGAGGATCGGTCCCCGGGAGCCGGCTTTTGTCGCCCGCCAGGCCGACCTCGATTTTCTGCGGCAGCAGTTCGACGCCGCGCTCGGGGGGCGGGCCCGGGCGGTGCTGCTCTTGGGCGAGGAGGGCATCGGCAAGAGCCGGCTGCTGGCCGAGCTGGCGCGGTCCAGCCGCAATCTGGACCGCGTCGTCGCTCGCGCGGTGTGCTTGCGCCGCGGCGCGCCGCTGGCGCTCGACCTGTTCAGGCAATGGGTGATCGCGATCGCCAGCGCGCCGGTCCTGCGCAAGGGCCGGCGCTGCGATTGCGGTTACAGCGTCGCGTCGGCGCTGGCCGGGGTGGCCGAGGAAGACGTGCCCGAGCCGTTGCGGCGGCGGCTGGCACAGTTGTTCGACGGCGAGACGTTCGAGGTGGCCAGCCAGCCGCTCGAGCACGGTCAACGCCAGGTGGCGGCGCTGCTGAGCTTTTTCGAACGGGTCGCGGCGCGGTCGCCGCTGCTGCTGCTGGCCGAAGACATCCATGGCGCCGATCAGATGAGCGTCGACCTGCTGCAGAAGATGACCGAGCGGCTTCCCGATGCGAGGCTGTGCCTGGTGGCGACGGCCACCCCGGTGCGCGTCGAGCAGCTCGGCCGCGGCTTCGAGGTGCGCCAGCTCTCCCCGCTCGGGGTGGCCGAGCTGCGCCACCTCGCCCAGAACACCCTGGCTCTTAGCAGCTTGCCGGAGGAGATCGACTCTCAATTGCCGCAACTGCACGGCAATCCGACGATCGCCGTCCAGTTGATGCGTCGGTTCGCCGCGCCGACCGCGGCCGAACAGGCCGGGGCGCTCAGCCGCGGAAAGCCAGCGCTGCCGACCGTGCGCTCGGTGCGGGATGTCGTCGCGCTCTTGATGTCGCAACTGAGCCCGGACGCGGCCGAGGTCATCGGCGCGGCGGCGCTGCTGGGCGAGGTGTTTTCGACCGTCGCGCTGGGGCGCGTCTTTCCCACTGCCGGCGAGTCGTTGCAGATCGCACTCCACGATGCGCTGCAGCTCGGGATGATCGAATCCCATGACGGGTCGCCTCAGGAGCTGCGCTTTGCCCAGGGGAGCTTTCGCCGCGCGGTGCTGGCCCTGCTGGATGAGACGCGCGCCCGCCGGCTGCGGGGGCTGGTCGCACCGGTGCGACAGGCCCCCGAGCTGTTGCCGGCGCACGAGAGGTGCGAGTTGCTCGGGCTGATCGCGCTGGTCGCCGAGCCGGCGCGGGTCGATGCGGTCCGACAACTCGAGGTGACGGCCGCCGCCATGGTGCAGCGCGGTCTGCTCGGGCCCGCCATCGAGATGCTCGGCCGCGCTGTGGACGCCGGGCTCAGGCTGTTGCTCGACGAGAGAACGCTCGCCGATGAGCAGG
>JAFGSX010000116.1 GCA_016934455.1 Deltaproteobacteria bacterium | reverse complement strand
GCGTCTGAAAGTTGACCCCGTCCGACCAGTTCGATCCGTCCTCGCTGGTGTGTATCGCGGCGATGCCGTTGGCGTCGGTCGAGGACAGCGCCGCGCTGACATTGAGCACGTTGATGGCCTCGGCTCCGCCCGCCAGCAGCACGCTGCCCGCCGTCGGCGCCACCGTGTCGAGGATGATCGTCGACTGCAGCACCTCGCCCGGGTTGGTGCCGTCGTGAAACTGCACGAACACCGTGTGCGGTCCCTGGGTGTCGACCAGCGGGAAGTCGTAGTCGCCGGGGCCGGTGTAGGCCTCGAACGGCACGCTGTCGCCTACGAAGTCCTCGCTCTCGCTGGCGCGGTAAGCGGTCATCCCCGCCGAATCGAGGCGCAGGTGCACCTGGGTGTTCGAGGTGTAGCTGGCGCCGCCGTTGATGCTGAAGTCCCCGGACGAGACCGGCAGCACGATCGGCGCGCCCGCGGTCGAGACGCGGGTGGTCTGGCCGGTGGCCACCGCGATCGCGGTGCGAAGCTGAGCCGTGTAGCCGTCCCTGCCGGCCCGCAGATCGTAGCTGCCGACCAGCACGTTCTCGAGAAAGAAGTAGCCGGCCGAGTTGCTGCGCGCCGTGTAGCCCGAGTTGACCAGCTCGACCAAGACGTTCTCGTGTGAGGTCGCGCCCGCGAGCTGCACGTAACCCTCGACGTTGCCGCGCGCCAGAGCGAGCGCGACGTTGCCGACGTCGACCGTGCCGCCGGGCCGGATCTGGATCCCGGTCACGCCGGCGTCGTCGTACCCCGCCTCCCGCAACACGAGCGAGGAGTAGAAATTGACCAGCACGCCCTCGATCGTGAAGCGCGTGTCTTCCCAGCGCGGCACCTTGGGGCTGCCGTCGAGGACAAACGAAACGTCCGCCGGATCGCCCCCCCCCTCGATGGTCACGGTGCCCGTGATGTCGCCGCTGGTGCGCACGAACAGCTCGGCCGAGGTCTCGGCCGACGGATTTCCGGCGGCGTCCCTGAAGACCGCGTACACTGTCTTGTTGCTCTCGGTCGGGGTCACCCTCCAGCCCAGCACCGGCGTCGCAAAAGGCTGCCAGACGGCGTCGGGTGTCCCCTGCTGATTGGAGATCTTCATCTGGCTGGCGCCGCTGACGTCGAGGTCGATGCGCAGCGCTATGCTCTCGACCGAGGTGCCGGAGCTGTCGAGCGCGATCTGCGGATCGCTCAGCACCATGGCCGCGGCGCCGAGCTGGGGCGGCATTCGATCGAGCGTCACCTGTACCGCGAGGCAGGCGGTCTCGTTGTGCGCCTCGTCGCGGAACTTGGCCGAGATGTCCTTGGTCCCGTCCGGCTCCGCCAGATCGACGTAGCCGGCGGTCGCGAACTCCTGCCAGGAGCCACCGCTGCAGTCGGCGCTGGCCGCGATCCACATCTCCGCCGCGCCCAGGGCGCTGAGCAGTAGCTGCGGCCGCAGCGAGGTGGTGTAGGAGCCGGAGGCCACCTGCACCGCGGGAAGCTGTGGCGGCTGGCGATCGAGCGCGACGGTCAGCGCCGCAAGCTCCGATCGGTTGCCGGCGGCGTCGAGGTAGCGCGCATAGACGGTCTTGACGCCGTCGGGCTCGGGCAGGGTGAACTGCACCTGGGACTGCGCGGCGTATGTCGAAGACCCGGCAAAACCGGCGTTGGCCGCGATCTCGATGGTGGCGACGTCGACGCTCCAATTGGTGAAGTCGATCGCCAGCGCCCTGCTGTTGGTGGATTGCCCGGCGGTCGTGGACATGACGGGTGTCGGCGGAGCCAAGCTGTCGTATTCGATTTCATCGCAGTAGTCCTGGCTGCGATTGCCCGCGGCGTCGAGAAAGGCCGCGCACACTTTCTTTGTCCCCTGGACGGCCGGCGGGATGATCCACACCTTGCTGCTCGCAAAGGGCTCCCAGGCGTCGCTGTCGGGCACCCGCTCGTCTCCGATCAGCATCCGGAGCGGGCTCTGGTCGGTCGCCGTCAACGTCAGCGTGACGGTGACGTTGCGCGTCACGGCTCTGCCGCCGTCGATCACCAAACTGCCGCCGGTGGGAGCGCTGGGATCGAGCACGAAGCTCGCCAGCGCCGGTGCCGAGGTATTGCCGGCCATGTCGATCAGCCGCCCCCAGACGCGCACCGTGCGGTAGCTCAGCGCTCCCGGCAGGGCGACGCCGATCGGTGCGCCCGTCAGCGCGTGGGCGGTCGACCAGTCGCTCTCCTGCAACTCGGTCGCCAGATCGGTCTGCCGGTGCGCGAGCTGGTACTGCGCCAGCCCGTTCTCGTCTGTTCCGGTCAGGGCGAGGGTGACCGCCAGCGTGTTGAGATAGGCAGCTCCGTCGTTGACCACGAGCACGACGTTCTGGGGCTCGGCTCGGTCGAGCACGATGACGTCTCCGCGCGGCTCGGACACGAAGCCGGTCGGCGCCGGATCGCTGAACTGCACGTAGACATGGTGCAGCGCATCGCTGTCGGACAGCGAGAACGGACAGGCCCAGCCGCCGCCCAGTACGGTCACGCAGCCGCGGTTGGCAAAGGTGTCGAATACGGTGTCTCCGAAGCCTGGATCCTCGCTCGCCTGATACTCGACGGCGCCCTCGTAGGAGACCTCGAGCGTCACGTTGCGATGGTTGGTGTAGCTGCCCTCGCGAATGGCGAAGGCGCCGGCCAGCCGCTGCAGCAGGATCGGCTGCAGCGCGGTCGAAACCGCGTACACCGAGTCCGCCGGCACCAGCACGCCGGTCAGCGTCTCGACCGTCCAGTTGTCGTCGCGCCTGAAGACCACGGTGTAGCTGACGCCGGCCGTGACACCGCCGACGTGGAAGTAGCCGGCGGCGTCGGTCACCGTGTAGACGCTCGCCCCCTGCAGCGTGACCACGATGCCCGAGTGATCGATCTCCCCCGCTAGCTGGACGTAGCCCTCGATCGCCCCGCGCGCGAGCCGCAGCGCTATGCTCCCGACGTCGGTGCTGACGCCGGGCAGCACCGAGACCAGCGAGTCTGCATAGGCCGTGGCGTAGCCGCTCTTGCGCAGCTCGAGCCGCAGGTTGCCGGCGGCGGGGATCTCGCCCACCTCGAACGCGAACTCGCCCGGGTTGTGTCCAGCGGTCGCGCTCAACGCGGGATAGCTGGTGCCGTTGACCAGCGCCGACAACCCGTCGACGCTGCCGGGGCTGCCGTCGATGTCGCGCTCGATGGTGAGCAGGCCGCGCAGCGCACCGCGGTCATCGAACCTGATCGGCGAGGCCTGCGCCAGCGACGCATTGCCGGCGACGTCCCAGACCACCGCGTTGATCTGGCGATCGGTCGCGGCGTAGTCGAGGGCGCGCAGCCGAATCGTCGCGGTCTCCTGAAACGCGATCGGCGCCGGGACCGCCGTCCCCTCCTCCCACACCTGCATCGCGACCACCGCGCTGTTGTCGGCGACGCTCAGCGCCACCGGCACCAGCGCGCTGCCGGTGACGGGATTGCCTCCGTTGACGACCAGCGACTCGATCACCGGCGCCTCGGTATCGACCCAAAGCGCGCTGTCGCTCGCCATGCTCAGGTTGCCGGCGCGATCCTTGAGGTAGACAAAAACACGCTTCTCGCCGTCCCCCGCGCTCAGGGTGACCTGCTCCTCGAGCCGCACCAGGCCGACGGGCAGCTCGAGCGGGCGAAAAGGCAGCACCGAGGGATCGCCGCTGGAGTTGGCCGCGTCGTGGTGGGTCGCGATCGAGTAGACGCCGCTGGACAGGTCGCTGGCATCGACCGCCAATCCGATCGTCACGCCCGATCGGTTTAGCCAGATCCGACCGTCGCCGGCGACCTCCTGGCCGATCACCTCGAGTGCCGCGATCTCCGGCACCACGGTGTCGCGGACCACACTCGCGCTGTACACCGGCGAGGTGAAGGTGAATCCCTCGAGCGCGCTGTTGCGAAACTGACCGTGAATCGCGATCGCACCCTGTTGATCGGGCAGCGCCAGGTTGGCGGCCAGCGCATGGGGCACCCAGGCCTGGGTGCCGCTGGCGAAGGTCGGGTCGGTGGCCAGCCTCATCTCGGTCATACCGCCAAACGGCAACACCATCAGGGGCAGCAGATCGGCAGAGGTATAGAACTGCCCAAAGAGGAATGGCACCGTCTGCGCCGGCATCAGCACCGTCGAGATGGGATGGAGCTGCAGCGCCTTGTCGCCGGTGAGATCCTCGGTGTTCTCGGCCGCCGGCGTCTCCGGGCCGAGAATGCCGAACTGGTCGCTGTAGTCGGGCGTGTAACCGTCGAGCTCCGCGCTCACCACGTACTCCCCGGGCGGTATCGCGACAAACGAGAAGCGACCGTCGAGGTCGGAGAGCGCCGCCTGGAGGGTCTCGAAACCGGCCCCGCCGCCGCGCAGCAGCTTGACGTCGCAGGCGCGGCGCTGGCCATCAGAAAGCTCGACCAGGCCTTCGACCGCGCCGGTTCCCTCGGCGATGGCGAAGGGCACGAAATGCAGGGTGCCCAGATCGTAGACCTCGCCCGGATCGAGCTCGATCGGAGGCGCCACCACCGGTACGTAGCGCAGGCTGATCCCCTCGATCGCTATCCGGTACGAGCCCGCCGCGCGCTGCTTGAACCGAAAGCGCACTGTTCTCTGGGCCGGCTCGCAGCTCGCCTCGACGTCGGGGGTCACCGCATCGAGGCAGCTCACGCTGCCCTCCTCGACGTCGGCCAGCGTCCGCAGCCTGATCGCGACCGATTGCAGCTCGCTCTCGATCGCGGCGGTCGATGCGCTCGGATCGTCGAGAAAGACCGCGCCCCGGATCTCGCCGCGCGCCTGCTGGTCGGACGGCGTCCGCGGGTCATAGGGATTGCCTGGCATCAGATCCTGGCACCCGGCCAACGCGATGACAGCCGCCAGCGCCAGACGGTGCGTGGTGCGTAAACACGACATGACATCTCTCCCAGGTTCGGGGCAAACCAGGGGACCATAACACACAACGTCGGTTTTTTTTTCACAGGGGCGCGCACCCCGCGCAAGGTGGCGTTTGACGCTGCGCGCGTCGCCGCATAAATTGGGGGCTCCGTGGTCGCGCTAGCACCGGAGCGGGGCCACGCTCGAACGAGGTGGTGCATGCTCAGGCGTCCGCTGGCACTCTCGATCGCCCTGTTGGTGAGCGCCGCTCTCTGGCCCCGACCCGCCTTCGCCGCGGATCCGGTCAAGATCCAGCAGGACGCTGTCGTCGTCAAGGACACCGCCGCCCAGGACGAGCAGAAGAAATGGTTCAAGCTGAAAAAGGGCGACACGGTGCGCGTCATCTACGAGCGCGAGACCTGGTACTGGGTCAAGACAGGCAAGGGTCAGCAGGCGTGGATCCAGAAAAAGTTCTTCGAGCTGCGACCGGCGGCCGACCAGGCCGAGCCGGTGCCGACCCTCGAGCCATTGAGCGGGGCAGCGGCGACCGATCCCTCCGCAGAAACGCCCGCCACGGCCGAGCTCAAGCCGCTCGGCAAGCCGGCCTCATCGGGCACACCGGACGAGGCCCCGGCCGCCGAAGCGAAGCCCGAGTCGACGTCCGATGACGCCGCGGCCCGGCCGTCCAACGAGCCGCGCGACGTCGAGCTGAGGTTGCGCAGGCTGGCCGACGATCTGGCGGCAT
>JAFGSX010000115.1 GCA_016934455.1 Deltaproteobacteria bacterium | reverse complement strand
GCGCCGAACGGGCTGGCCGCGGGCTGCGCGCCGAACGGGCTGGCCGCGGGCTGCGCGCCGAACGGGCTGGCCGCGGGCTGCGCGCCGGATGCAGCAGCAAAGGGATCGGCAGCGGCGCCAGGCGCTCCCGAGACCGCGGCAAATGGATCGGGCGCCGCTGCCGGCGGTGCCGCGCCGAACGGATCGGCCGTCCTGGCGACAGCGGCAAACGGATCCGGCGCCGCTGCCGGCGGCGCCGCGCCGAAAGCGCTGGCGGCGGGAGCCGGCGTCGGCGGCCTCATCGGCGCTGCGGCCAGAGGAGCTCCCACCGGGGCAGGAACTGGCGGTGCAGGCGCCGCTGGGCTGGCCGCGACACTCTCTTTTCGCACGACCTTCTGATGACCGCAGCGCGGGCACTGAGCGCGCACCCCGCGGTCCGAGATCAGGTTGTCGTCTATGGCATAGGCCGCGCCACAGCTTTCGCATTCAATGCGCATCCATCAGCTCCCAGACGCCGTGCGACAGTGCTGCCAGGCCGACCGACCGCGCGGCCGATCGCTTTGCGCCGACCTGCCTATGGATCCCTGCGATCCGGATCCCAGCCCTCAAACGCGACCAGACCACCGTCTTCCTCGGGAACCGAGCGCAGCTTGGCCAGGCCATTGACCTCGACTTGACGAATCCGCTCGCGCGTCAGGTTCATGATCGAACCGACCTCCTCGAGCGTGATGCCGCCGCGCTCGGCCACGTCGAGCGCGCAGGTCTCCTCGAGCTCCCAGACTTCCTTGTCCGGAAAATTGAGCTTGACCGATCCGGTCACCGGATTGACATCGAGGTAAAGGTGATGCCGGCACGACACGTACAGGCACGGGCGCGGCCCATGACGACATTCCTCGCGGGTCCGGGGCCGCTCGTAGTCGACGACCTCGAACACCTCGCCCCGCGCCAGCGCGCGCCGGCGTTCGCGCGACATCTCTTTTCGGGACATGGTGCGGGCTCGGCGCCGCCGTTTCTTGTCGGCGCCGAGGCCATCGCTTTCGCCCATGGCCACCTCCCAATTTCTCGTGTCCATGCCATGAGTTGGCAGACGAGTCAACGGCCGAGGCGGGCGCCGCGGCACCTGACGTGCTGCCTTGACGCTGCCGTGCTCGACGGCTCTAATCCTCCCACCTGCAACCGCGCGGCGCAGACGCCAGTCGAGCCGCCAGGAGCCGACCGTGTCCCCGCCGTACAAGAGCCCGCTGCATCAGATGGCGTGCACCACCCCGACCGATTTTTGGAACGACTCCTGCGCCATCGACGAATTGACCTACGCGATCGAACACGGCGCGGTCGGAGCCACCAGCAATCCCAGCATCGTGCTCGAGGTGCTGAAGAAAGAGCTGCCGCAGTGGCGCGATCGCATCCACCAGATCGCCGACGAGAACCCGATCGCCAGCGAGATCGAGGTGACCTGGAGGCTGATCGAGGAGCTGGCGGTCCGCGGCGCCAGGCTGCTCGAGCCGGTGTACGAGCGCGAGCGCGGGGCCAAGGGCCGGCTGTCGATCCAGACCGACCCGAGCCGCTACCGCGACGCCGAGGCGCTGGTGCGCCAGGCGGTGCGCTTCGACAGCCTGGCGCGCAACCTCCAGGTCAAGATCCCGGTGACCAAGGCCGGGGTCGCCGCCATCGAGGAAGCCACCTGTCAGGGTGTCAACGTCAACGCCACGGTCTGCTTCAGCGTGCCGCAGGCGATCGCGGTCGCCGAGGCGGTCGAGCGCGGCCTGCGCCGGCGCGAGCGCGCGGGCCAGGACGTCGCCGGCATGGCCCCGGTATGCACCATCATGGTCGGCCGGCTCGACGACTGGCTGCAGATCCTGGTCAAGCGCGATGACGTCGTCTGCGACCCGACCATCCTCCCGTGGGCGGGCGTGGCCGCCTTCAAGAAGGCCTACGGCATCTTCCGCCAGCGCGGCTACCGCGCGCGGCTGCTGGCCGCCGCCTATCGCCACCAGCTCCACTGGTCCGAGCTGATCGGCGCCGACGCCGTGCTGACCATGCCGTGCGCCTGGCAGAAGCGCTTCAACGCCTCTTCCGTCGAGGTGGTGCCGCGCATCGAGCAGCCGGTCGCCCCGGCCATCGTCGAAGCGCTGCGCCGCGCCTTTGCCGATTTCGGGCGCGCCTACGATATCGACGGCATGACCGTCGACGAGTTCGATCGCTTCGGCCCGACCGTGCGCACGCTGCGCTCGTTCATCGCCGATTACCACAGCCTGCTCGGGGTGGTGCGCGACCTGATGCTGCCCAATCCGGACCTCAGGTAGCGCACCGCCGCGACCCGCCGGGTGCCCATGCAGCTCGGACCGTACGACATCTCCGGCCGCTACTGCCTGGCGCCGCTGGCAGGCCTGGTCTCCCGCTCGTACCGCGGCATCGCCCGCCAGTTCGGCGCCGCGGCCACGCCGACAGAGCTGATCAGCGCCTGCGGCCTGACGCACCGCAACCGCCGCACCGCCGCCCTGGTCCGGCCAGCTCCCGGAGAGCACCCCTTCTGGGTGCAGCTCTTCGGCGCCGCGCCCGCCGAGCTGGCCGCGGCGGCCGAGGTCGCGGTCGCGCTCGGCGCCAACATCATCGACCTCAACATGGGGTGCCCGGTGCGCAAGGTGACCGCCAGCGGCGCCGGCGCCGCGATGATGCAGGACCCGCCGCGCGCCGTGGCCGCCGCGAGCGCGATCCGCGCCGCCGTCGGCGCTGCGGTGCCGGTGACCGTCAAGCTCCGGGCCGGTTGGGACAGCGGCAGCGTCAATGCGGTCGAGCTCGGCCAGCGCCTCGAGCAGGCCGGGGTGGCCGCGCTGTGCCTGCACCCGCGCACCCGCTCCCAGGCCTACGGCGGCCGCGCCGACTGGTCGCTGATCGCCGCGCTCAAGCGCGCGGTCCGGATCCCGGTCATCGGCAACGGCGACGTCAAGAGCGTCGACGACGCCGAGCGCCTGTCCGGCGAGACCGGCTGCGACGCGATCATGATCGGCCGGGCCGCGCTCGGCAACCCGTGGCTCTTTAGCAGCCTCGCCCTCGGTCGCCCGCTGCTGCCGACGCCGGCCGAGCGGGCTGCGGTGGTGCTCGATCACCTGCGGCGCCTGGTCGACGAGATCGGCGACCCGCAGCGCGCGCTGTTGCGCTTCCGCTCGCGCGCGCTCTACTACTCGCGCCGGCTGCAGGGAGGCGCCGAGTTCAGGCGGCGCATCATGCAGATCCGCGAGCTGGAGCCGCTGCAGCAGGAGCTGGGGCGCTACTTCGGTCAGGCCGAGCGCGTGCCCGACCGACCGGCGGCGGCGAGGTGCGAGCCATGAGCTACTACGGCGACAAGCGCGCGGCGCTATGCGATCTCTTTGGCAGCGACGACGTCGAGGTGGCGCGCGCCGAGCTGCGGGTCGGACGCCGCCGCTACCCGATCGTGGACGACGTGATCGTGCTGACCGCTCCGGAGCGCTGGCCGCGGGGGCTGACGGAGCGCCTCGATCGCGCGCCCGCCGCCGGCGCCGGCGAGACCCCGTTTGCCGCCGACGTACAGCGCTCGTTCGGCGCCGAATGGCAGAGCTATCCGTCGCTGCTGCCCGAGCACGCCGAGGAGTTCGCCCGCTACTTCGATCTGATCGACCTGGCCGGGCTGCGCGATCGGCGGCTGTGCGACCTCGGCTGCGGCAACGGTCGTTTCAGCTTCCACGCCGCGCCGCTGTGCCGGCAACTGGTGCTGGTCGATTTCTCGGACGCCATCTTCGCCGCCCGGCGCAACCTGCAACCCCATCGCCACTGCCTGTTCTTCCTCGCCGACCTGACCGAGCTGCCGTTTCGCGACGACTGCTGCGACCTGCTGTTCTGCCTGGGCGTGCTGCACCACCTGCCGACGCCGTGCCTGGAGGCGGTGCGCGACCTGCGGCGCCTGGCGCCCGAGCTGCTGATCTATCTCTACTACGCGCTCGACAACCGGCTGCCCCATTTTCGCTGGCTGCTGCGCGGCGTGACCGCGGCCCGGCGGAGACTGTGCCGGATCGAGGACGAGCGCTTCAGGCGGGCCTTTGCCGCCGCCGGCGCGCGCCTGATCTACCGACCGCTGGTCCGCCTCGGGCAGACGCTGGAGCCGCTCGGCTGGCAGCACCAGGTGCCGCTCTACGACGGTTACCGGGGGCAGAGCGTGGCGCGCATCGAACAGGACGTGTACGACCGCTTCTTCACCCCCATCGAGCAGCGCGTCACCCGGATCGAGATCGCCTCCCTGCGCGACGCGTTCAGCGAGGTGGTGATCGCCCCCGGCGGGCCGTACTGGCACTTTCTGTGCAGGCGCTGAGCGCAATGCCGCGGCCGCGACCGGCCGCGCTTGAACCCGGACAGCGCCACCGCTACACTGCGCCCCCATGCGTCCTCTGGTCGTGCTCTCGGCATTGGCCGCGCTGACCGGTTGCCCGCGCGCAGAGCGCCCGACCTCGGTTCCGCGCGACGCCGCGCCGACGGTCTCGCTGCCGGAGCCGACGCCGGTGCCGGTGCCGACCGAGGCCGACGACGGGGCGCTGGTGCTGGTCGAGGCCGAGCTGGCCAGCCGGCTGCAACGGGGGCAGGTCGGCGAGGACGAGTTCTGCGAGGCCGACGTGCCGCGCCTGGTGCTCACGGGCGGCACGCTCGAGCTGCTGTGCGGCCAGCGCAGCGAGCGCTTGACCGTCGAATCCGAGCGCACCAGCGGCGGCCGCCGCCGGCTCAAGATCGCGGGCGGCCGGCAGATCGTGCTCGAGGAACAGGGCCAGCAGCGCTTTCGCGTCAGCGGCAACCCGTGCGACCGGCAGCCGACCGTTTATGTGGTCTTTCCCGAGGCCAGGAGTTTTCGCGCCCGCTGGCTCAGAAGCGCGACCTGCCCGACCGAGGACATGAAGCTGGCGCGTTGAGGCGGGCGCTCGCGCAGCGGAGGGAAGATGACGCGATGCGCTGACCTCTGGGTGGGCTCGCTCTGGCTGTGCTGCGCCTTGGCCTGCGCCTCCGTCGACGTCGCGCCGACCAGCAAGCCGCTCGAGCCACCGGTCGAGGCCATTAGCTTTGGCCAGGATGCGGGAGCCGGCAATCTGCTGCTGGTGCAACCGTTTCTCTACAATGACGACTACGCCTCGGCCTGGCTGTTCTCGGCCAAGATCGAAAACTACCTCGAGCTGGCCAAGAAGAAGGGCTGGCTCAACCAGCGCACGGTGGTGGTGCTGCCGGCCATGATCGGCACCTGGCTGATCGCCGCCGACGAGAGCCCGACGCTGGTCCAGGCGCGCAGCTTCGAGGACGTGAAGCGGCTGCTGCAGAGCAGGCTCTGGTTCGATTACTGGACCCAGATGCCTTTTGCGCCGGCCAGCGAAAAATCGACGCACACCACGTTCGCCCTCAAGTCCAGCGCGATGGCGCAGAGCTACCAGAACGTCTTTGGCAAGATCGCCATCGAATACGGGGTGACCGTGGTCGCCGGATCCATCGTCCTGCTCGAGCCCAGGCTCGACGGCAACGAGCTCGTCGTCGACACCAAGGGGCGGTTGCGCGAGGTGGCCCTGGTGTTCGGCCCCGACGGCCGCATCGTCGGCGGGCCGGTGCCCAAGGCGTACCTGGACTCGGTCGAGCAGGGCTACCTGCAGCCCGGCGACCTCACTGCGCTGCCGGTCATCGAGACCGCGGCCGGCAAGCTCGGTCTCCTGATCGGCTCCGACGCCTGGTATCCCGACGGCTACGCCGCCCTCAAGCAGCAGGGTGTCGAGCTGGTGGTCGCGCTCGGCTGGCTGCCCGTCAACGGCGGCTGGCAGCAACCCTGGCCCGGCTACCGCGGTGCGCCGCAGCCCTCCGACGTCGCGGCCGCCGACGTGGGCACCCTGAGCTACCGCGATGCCTGGGCCAAGTACGGCCTACCCGGCCGCCTGGCGACGAGCGGCGCCGGGGTCGGGGCCGCTGTCTACAGCCGCGGTCGAGTCTGGGACTTGGAGATGGACGGCCAGGCAGCGGCGATCAAGGGCGGCAGCGCCCACGAGATCCCGCAGTTGGCCGGCCCGCTGCTGGTCAACCTGTGGCTCGGCGAGGCAGCGGCCGCCAGCCAGCCCCCGCCGCCGGAGGTCGCGCCGGCTCCGCCGCCGCCACCGCCCAGTGGCGACGACGTCAAACCGGCCAAGAAAAAGAAGAAGGGCGGCAAGAAAAAGAGCAGAAAGCGCTAGGATCCCGTAGCGCATAGATTCGGTCATCGGTCATCGGTTTTCGGTAGTCGCCGGTCGACCTCGGAAGTCGGGCGTCGGGACACAACGAACCCGACGCCCGGTGACCGATGACCGCACTTCTTGCAGAGCGTTGTCTTGCCCGATTGCCGAGGCCCGGTCACGGTCAACACGGGATACTTCTCCGCCCGCGCGAGCGCGGCTCTCTCAAGATTTCTCTCAATTATATCGGCATATTATACCGATATTCATGATTTTGCAGTACTATGGCAAATCTATGCAGAAGGCGGCTTGAACCTGCCGCCGCAGTCGCAGTGATCCACGTCGTTGCTAAAAACCCGGCGCAGACGTTCTGGTGCTCCCCAACAACGATGTTCGCGACGCCGGTTGCGATAGCAGATATCGGCTGCAAGCGATCCGCCGCTGGCTCACCAAGCGCTGGTGCCGCAGCGATCTACTGCGCGTTGGCCGGGGCGGCCTTGGCGGGAGCCTCGTCCGCGGCCTCGGCCGGTGCGGTGTCGATCGAAGAGTTGGCCTTGGACGACTTGGTCTTTGCGTTGGCCTTGGCTTTGGCAGCGGTCTCGGCGGCGTAGCGTTTCTGCGCCCGCGAAGCCAGGGTCGAATCGTCCAGCCGCTGGTAGCATTTGATCAGGAGCTGATGCGCGTTGTTGCGGGCCGGAAACGCGGGGTAGCCGGCCAGCACCTGCTCGAGGATCTGGGCCGCGTCTCGCCACATCTTGTACTCGTAGAGCGCCTTGGCCTGCATCACCTGCGGCTCGGGCGCCAGCTTGCGGCCGACGTCTAGCTTCTCGGCCAGCTTGAACTGGTCGTAGGCCTCGAGGTAGCGCCGGCTGTCCATGGCCACCCTGCCGGCGGCCAGCGCATCCTGGGCTCGCTTGGCGATACGCGCGGTCTTGATCGCGCCCAGCTCTTGCGCGAGCCCCGACGATTCGGTCTTTGGCGCCAGCTTGGGGAGCTTGATCGGCGCCTGCTCCCGCGCGCTGCTCTCGTTCTCCTCGTCGGCGGTGCGGCCGCTCGACAGGCTGCGCAGCGACCGATCGTCGCTCGCCACGTTGCCCGCGGAGCCCGCGATCGCCTGCGACACCGGCGCCGGCTCCTGCTGGGCGAGCGCATCCGGAGCCGTGAGCTGGCCGGCCGAGCCGGGCTTGCCCTCGAGCGAGACCGCGGCCGCGCGCTTGCGTTCGGGCACGGTCTGCTCTGCCGCGGCCGCCTTGCCCGCCGGGTACAAGATCGAATCGACCGGCGGGGCGGGCGCGAACGGTCGCGCCTCCTTGGCCCGCCCGGCGCGCGCCTTGGCCATGCTGTCCTCAAGCATGTCCTGCTCGGCATGACCCGCGTAGCCCGCGCCCGGGCCCGTCGACTTCTTGGCCACAGACCCACGCCGCAGCTTCGCGCTACCACCGGCGCCGGCGCCATCGGCCTTGCTCTCGGGGGAGACCGCGGCGATCTGCTTCTCGCCGGTGGAGGGTTGCGCTGCCGCGGTCGGAGCAGGAGGCGTCTCGTCGCCATCCTGGTCCTTGTCGCTCACCGCCCGCGCCTCTTCGACCGCGAACTCGACTCCGTCGCGGAGGCTGGTCGTGCCCTCGTCGGCCGCGGTCGCGGCCGGCTGCGGCCTCGGGACGGGCGGCTGGCTCAGGGTGTAGACCAGCCCGGCGCCGATGGCGACCACGACGATGCCGGCGGCGCCGAAGGCCGGGTGCATGAACAGCCGCACCAGCGGCGCCCAAAAAGACTCTGGCTGGGCGCGCAGGATCCTCTCCTGGCGCAGGATCGCCTCGCTCAACAGCGGCGGTGGATCTGGCAGCGCGGCCTGCTGGTAGAGCGCCCGCGCGCCCTGCAGCGAGCGCAGATCGCTGGCCAGCCCGGGATCGCTCTCGGCTTCGCGCAGCAGGGCGCGCACCCGTCCCTCCTCGAGCTCGCCGTAGAGGTAATCGATCACCTCTATTTTTTTTCTCTCGTCACTCATCTCTTCACGCCGTGCTCCATCGTCCGATCCCGCGAGCCGCGGCTACGGCTCGAAACCGCCAGCGCGCAGTTGCTCGCGCAGCTTCTCCAGGGCGTATCGCATGCGGCTCTTGACGGTGTTCTCCGGCACGCCGGTGATGTCGCCGATCTCCTTGAAAGCCAGGCCGCAGTGCTCGCGCAGGATAAAAACCTCGCGCTGATCCTCGCCCAGCGCCGCGATGGCATTGTCGATGGCCTGCTTGAGGCGCCGGTTGTGCGCGCTGCGATCCGGCTCGGGCTCGTGCCCCGGAATGGTCTCCTCCAGGCTGCGCCCGCCCTCCTCGCCTCCCACCGGCACGGACAGCGGCGAGGTGCGGCGGTAACGCGCCTTGCGCGAGGCGTCGATGCAGTGGTTGCGCGCGATGGTGTAGAGCCAGGTGGTGAACTTGGCGCGACGCTCGTAGCGCGGGGCGTTCTTGACCACGCGCAGGAAGATCTCCTGCAGCGCGTCCTGAGCTGCCTCGTCCTGGCCGAGAAAGCGCAGCGCAAAGTGGAAAACCGGTCGCTGGTGGCGCCGCAGAAGCTGTTCAAACGCCCGGACATCGCCTTTCTGATAGCGCTGCATGAGCACTTCGTCCGGGACCTCGGGCAGCGAAGGCGCAGAGACCTCACGGCGGTGACCGTCCTCGCGCGCCGGGCGCGCGGCCTGTTGTTCGAGGGTTCCTTCTGGTCCGGCCATCGTAACCTGCCGAACCCTCGCCTGATTCAACGGACGAGAGTCCTTGACGATCTGCGCCGCCACGCCCGGCTTTCAAACCGCGCTGCCATCCTACCACGCCGTCCGCGGGTGGCGACAGCAGTCTGCGCCAGCAGCGCAAGCCCCGCTCGCCGACCGCTGCCCGGTTGAAGGAACCCGACGCGGATGGTACGTTTTGCATCATGACACTATTTTCATTATTGCAGCGGTCGCTCCAACCCCGGTGGGGCGTGGCAGCGATCGCCCTGGCTTGGCTGGCGGCGGAACCGGGCTGCGTTTGCGGCCCCTCGCCCACGGAACCCGAGAAGAGCTGCCGGCTCTCCTCGGATTGCCCGCCGGGCCAGGAGTGCGATCCCGAGCGCAAGGTCTGCGTTCCCGCCTTCAGCCGCTACTGCGACACCGACGCCGACTGCGCCGTCTACGGCGAGGATTTCTATTGCCAGGTCGATCAGCATCTTTGCGTCTCGCACCACGAGTGCGGCGACGGCGACCCCTGCCCCAACGATATGGTTTGCGAGACCGACCCGGCCACCGGCTACCGGGTGTGCGTCTATCCCGGGTGCGACAACCACGCCGAGTGCGAGGCCGAGCTGGCGGGCCAGTGCGGCCCCGGCACCCGGCCGCGCTGCGTGGCGCGCGCCTGCATCTGCCAGGATGCCTGTGGCGGCCCCTGCGGCGACGGCAGGGTGTGCTGCGCCAACACGCCCACTCCCACCTGCATCGACGCCCCGGCGCACTGCGCATCGCTGGTGTGCAGCCCCGGGTTCGTCGGCACCACGCCGGTCGAGTCGCCGTGGTCGGTGGACGACTGCGCTTACACCGGCGACCAGTGCAGTTGCCAGGAGCGGCCGCCGCTGCCGGTCGGCGACATCGGCGAGGCCTCGGCGCTGGCGCTGCTCGCCGACGGCACACCGCTGGTGGCCGGCTACAACTACGGCTTCGACCACGACCCCGACTACCCCGACACGGTCTACGGCGACCTCATGCTCGGCCGCGCCACCTCGTCGTCGACCTTCGAGTGGCGATCCGTGGACGGCGTGCCGACCTCGCCGATCGTGGCCGGGCCGAGCGGGCCTCGCGGCGGAGTGATCGAGCCGGGTGACGACATGGGTCGGCAGCTCGACCTGGCGGTCGACGCCTCCGGCCGCGCCCACCTGGCCTACTGGGACCGGACCCACCAGGCGCTGCGCTACGCGCGAGTCGCGAGCGACGGCTCGATCACGGTGATCACCGTCGACTCCAGCGGCGACGCCGGCCGGTTCCCCTCGATCGCGCTCGATCGCGACAGCGGGGCGCCGCGCATCGCGGCGTTCACCAAGCGCGTCACCTCCGCCGGCGGTCGCTACGCGCGGCTGCGGGTCGCCGTGGCGACGACGGCCAGCCCCAGCACCTCCAGCCAGTTCGTGCTGCACACCGCGGCCTCGATCGATCTCACCGACGTGCCGTGCGAGGGCTCCTGCCCGCCGGGCGAGGTCTGCCGCGACGTGGCCGATCCCGGGATCGACTACTGCGTCACCGAGGGCACCACCTGCGGCAACTGCGCCGAAGGCCGCGGCTGCGTGGGCGGCATCTGCGTGCCGGTGGTCGCGCGCCCGCTGGTCGAGCTCACCCCACCCGGCATCGGCCTGCACGCGCGCATCGGCAGCCGCGCCGGCGGCGGGCTGCTGGTCCTGGCCCACGACTCGGTGGCCGGCGATCTGGTGCTGCTGACGCCGAGCGCGGGCGCCAACCTGCTGCAACCGGGTGCCAGCTTCGTTCTGCGACGGCTCGACGGCACCGATGGCCGCAACGTGGGCACCCATGTCGACCTGGCCATGGGCAGCGACGGCAGCGCCCACCTGGTCTACGTCGACGAGAGCCTGCGCTCGATTCTCTACGGCCGGCTGTCGTCGGGCAACGTCTACAGCGGCGGCGAGGTGGTCGACGACGGCCTGCGGATCGGGCCGCTCGGGACGATGGACGATCACGTGGTCAGCGATCCGGCGATCGCGCTGTTCGGCGACGGCAGGCGCGTGGTCGTGTTCCAGGACGCCACCGTGCATTCGCTCTGGCGCTGCGACGGGCCGGTCGGCGGGGACTTCGATCGCTGCGGCTGGCTGATGGGAGGAGAGCCCGGCCGCTACTACCGCGGCAGCTTCGGCTTTTCGAACGACGTCGCGATCGACACGACTCGCAATACCGCGGTCATCTCGACCTACAAGTTCGAGCCGCATCTCGACGCCGCCTACGGTAACGGCGTGCTGCTGCTCGACTACCCGCTCGCTGCCCAGTGCCGGGAGGACGTCTACGAGGAGAACGACAGCCAGTCCGCCGCCAGAACGGTCGAACCGATGCCGATGCCCGGTCGCATCTGCAGCGGCGACGACGACTGGTTCTCGGTGGCGCTGCGGGCGGGGCAGACCGTGCGCGTGCGGCTGCAGCTCGCGCACTCCAACGGCGACATAGACATCGCGCTGCACAGTCCCTCCGGCGCCGTGATGCGCACCTCGGCCCGGGTCTCGGATCTGGAGGAGATCAAGGAGGAGGCGGCGACCACCGGCACCTATGGCGTGCGCGTTTACGGTTACCGGAGCGCGGCCAACAACTACACGCTGGCCGTCGACGTCGAGTAGCGCCGGGCGCGATCAGAACTGGATGGCGACGGGTTGACCGGTGCTGGCGGAACGGGTCGCGGCATCTGCCAGCACCAGGGCCTTGCGGCCGTCCACGGCGTCCGGTCTGATCGGCCGGCCGGCCTCGACCGCGCCGACAAAGGCGTCCCACTCGGCGCGGTAGGCCGCGCCGTAGCGCTCGAGGAAGAAGTTGAGCGGTTTGTCGCCGGCGACACCGTCTCCGTTCCAACGCGAGACCGTGCTGCCGAGCACGTTGCCGGCCTGCAGCATGCCGCCGCTGCCCAGCACCTCGATCCGCTGGTCATAGCCATAGGTCGCGCGCCGGCTGTTGCTGATCACGACCTGCACGCCGCTCCGCGTGCGCAGCGTGACCACCGCGGTGTCGACGTCGCCGACCTCGCCGATCGCCGGCTCGACCAGGCAGCTCGCGCTGGCGTAGAGCACGACCGGCTCCTCGCCGAGCAG
>JAFGSX010000114.1 GCA_016934455.1 Deltaproteobacteria bacterium | reverse complement strand
GGCGATCTGCACCGCGTTGAGCGCCGCGCCCTTGCGCAGGTTGTCGGCCACGACGAACAGCCAGAGCCCGTTTGGATTGGAGGGATCGCCGCGGATCCGGCCGACCAGCGTCAAGTCCTCGCCGGTCGCATCGAGAGGGGTCGGGAAGAGCATCTTCGCCGGATCGTCGAGGACCGCCACACCGGGCGCCCGGCGCAGCAGGTCGCGCGCCTGCTCGGCGGCCAGCGGTCGCTCGAGGTCGAGGTAGACCGCCTCCGCGTGGCCGCTGAACACCGGCACCCGCACGCAGGTCGCCGCGACCGCGATCGATGGGTCCAGGATCTTGTGGGTCTCGTTGATCATTTTCCATTCTTCGACGGTCGTATCCGCCTCGCCGAAGGCATTGCTCTGGGGAATGCACGGGATCAGGTTGAAGGCGATGCGATGAGGGAACAGCTCGCGCTTGACCTCGCGCAGGTTGAACAGGTCGCGCACCTGCCGCTCGAGCTCGTCGATGCCGCGCTGGCCAGCGCCGCTGACGGCCTGGTAGGTCGAGACCACGATCCGGCGGATGCGCACTGCGTCGTGGATCGGCTTGAGCGCCACCACCATCTGGATGGTCGAGCAATTGGGGTTGGCGATGATGCGGCGGCCGCGCCAGCCCGCGAGCGCCTGCGGATTGACCTCGGGCACGACCAGCGGCACGTCGGGCTCCATGCGAAAGGCGCTGGTGTTGTCGACGACGACCGCGCCGGCGCTGGCCGCGATCGGCGCGTACTCCTTGGAGACGCTGCCGCCGGCCGAGAAGAGCGCGATCTCGACTCCGGCAAACGAGGCCGGCCCCAGCACGTCGACCGCGATCTCGGCGTCGCCGAACTCGAGCCGCTGGCCGACGCTGCGCTCGGACGCCAGCAGCCGCAGATCGGCGACCGGAAAACGCCGCTGGGCGAGAACGGCGACCATCTCTCGGCCCACCGCACCGGTTGCTCCGACCACCGCGACATTGCGTTTTTTGGGCGCCATCGGGGCCTCCACTGTGGGCCATAACTTGCCACGGCGGCGGTGAATTTCTGAGAGCAAAATCGCCCGCGATCCGAGAAACTGAGATCCTGCACCGGCAGCCCGGCCACGGGCACTGCGCCGATGGTGCGGCCCGGAGAATAAATCTCATTTTTTCAAGAAGTTGCATTGTCGCACCAGAGCGCCGAAGCTCCTCCAACGTCACCGCGGCGGCGGCACATCGCTTGCTTTGGATCGCCTCGGGATCGAGGATCGAGACCGATGCGGAGCTGGATGCATACAATGCTGTTGGTGGCCGCGCTGGCGCTCAGCCAGGCAACGGCAGCCCAGCCTGTCGGCGCCGCAGCGATCCAGCAGAGCGAGGCGCGGCTGAGCGAGCTCGATCTCGCGATCGGCGAGCTGCAGTCGCAGCAGGCGCGGCTGCTGGACGAAGCCAAGGATCTGCGGGCGCAGATCGACAAGGTCAAAGCCTCTGGCAACAGCGCGCTGGTGAAGAGCGAGCACAGACGGCTGCTGCGCAAGGCGGCCCTCCTGGAGCAGCGGCGGCGCGCGCTGGGCAGCAAGCTCGACGAGCTGGAGCAGCAGCGCCGGGCCATCGCCGGCAGCATCGGCCCGCGCCCGGCCAGCGTGCGGCGCCAGATCGAGGACACCGCGCGCGCCGAGGCCGTGCTGCGCCACAAGGCGCGGCTGGTGGCGGCCAAGATCCGGCAGTTGCGCCAACAGCAACGGCTGGCGGGCGACGTGATGCGGACCGTGCGCGAGCAGGCGCTGTTCGACGAGGAGGAACGGCAGCTCTCGGTGTCGCGGGTCGTGTCCAAGACCAGCGGCACGCCGGCCGCGGTCGTCCCGTCGCAGCACGCGGTGCCCGCCGCGGGCGGCGGCGGCCAGACGGACACCCCGCCCGGCGAGTACGGCGGAGGCAGCAACACGAACGCCGATCCGACGACGGCCGACGATCTCAACGGGAGCACCTCGCTGGTCGACGGCGACAGCCGAAGCTGGGAGACCAGCGCCGCCGGCGAGTGCAGCGGCGGCGTCTGCGGTGCGCCGAGCCCGGCCGACGGCACCGGTGGCGTGTCGATGAGCTACTCGGTGGTCTCCGGCAATCGCCTCAACACGCTGCTCGACCAGAATGTCGAGACGCTGCTCGGCGACAATGCCGCGCTCGACGCCCTGGCCGGATCGCCCGAGGAGCTCAGGCAGCTCGAGGCGCTGCGGGTCGAGCTGCTGCGCAACGCCGACGAGCTGGCGCGCAAGCGCACCAGGCTCGAGGTCGAGGCGCGCAGCACGCCGCGCTGACCGACGGGCGCGCCCCCCCCCCTGCCGACTCAGTTCGAACGCCGCGCGATCCGGTCGCCCGCGCCGTCGACGTCGAGGACGACCTTGCCGATCGCGGCGCGTTCCTCGAGCCGGCGATGACCGGCGCGCAGCTCGGCAAACGGCAGCAGGCTGTCGACCACCGGCTTGATCTGGCCCGCCTCGACCAGCGCCAGCGCGCGCGCCAGATCGGCGCGCGAGCCCATGGTGCTGCCGACGATCGAAAGCTGCTTGAAAAAGACGTGGCGCAGCTCGAGGGCGACGCGGGCCCCGGCGGTGGCGCCGCAGGTCACCAGACGGCCACCCGGACGCAGGCAGGCGAGGCTGTGCTCGAAGCGCTCGCCGCCGACATGGTCGACCGCCAGATCGACGCCGCGGCCACCGGTAAGCTGCTTGACCTGCTGCCGCCAGGCGGGCTGGCTGGAGTCGACGGCGGCCTGGGCGCCGAGCCGCAGCGCGTGCTCGCGCTTGGCCGCGGTCGAGCCCGCCGCGATCACCCGAGCGCCGAGGCTGCGGCCGATCTGGATGGCGGCGGTGCTGACGCCGGAGCCGGCGGCCTGCACCAGCACGGTCTCGGCTGGCCGCAGCCGGCCGCGCACCACCACCATGCGCCAGGCCGTGACCAGGGCGAGCGGGAGGGCCGCTGCCTCGGCGAAGCTGAGTCCGGACGGCGCGGGCAGCAGGTGGCCCGCCGGTACCGCGAAGCGCTGGCGCATCCCGCCCGGCACCTGCTCGCCGTAGATGCGGTAGCGCGGGCACAGGCTCTCGTCGCCGTCGAGGCAGAGCGCGCACGCGCCGCAGCCGGCGCCGGGAGCCACGATCACGGCGTCTCCCGGCCGCCAGCCCGCGACCGCGGCGCCGACCCGCTCGACCACGCCGGCGATGTCCGAGCCGGGCACATGCGGCAGCGCCAGCTCGAGGCCCGGCCAGCCGCGGCGGACCCAGAGATCGAGGTGGTTGAGCGCCGCCGCCTTGACCGCCACGCTCACGTCGTGGGGCCCGACCTCTGGCTCGGGCAGCTCGATCGGCTCGATCACCTCGGGTCCACCGTGACCGGTGTAGGCCATCGCACGCATCGGCGCCTCCTGCGACTTGTCGGACCGACCCGAGTAACGTACAACGGGGCGCGCTGACAAGCAGCAGATCACTCCACCCACTGTCCGAGCCGGTACCGATGCCCAAACCCGATAGAAAAATGTTCATCGCCATGGCCGGCAACATCGGCTGCGGCAAGACCACGGCGGCCAAGGCCATCAGCCAGACCTACGGCTTCGAGCTGTTCGACGAGCCGGTGGTCGACAACCGCTTTCTCAAGGACTACTACGCCGACCTGACGCGCTGGTCGTTCACGCTGCAACTCGAGTTCCTGATCAAGCGCACGCAGCACCACGAGCTGATCGCCACCGTCGACAAGAGCTGCATCCAGGACCGCACCCTGATCGAGGACCCCGAGGTCTTTGCCAAGTACCTGCACGGGCTCGGCCACATGAACGACAAGGAGCTGGACCTCTACTTCGACTACTTCAACCGGCTCAACCGCGACCTCAAGCAACCCGACAAGGTGGTCTGCCTGACCGTGCCCGACGTCGACGTGCTGCTGCGGCGCATTCGCCAGCGCGGTCGCGCCGAGGAGCAGGGTATCGACGAGGACTTTTTGCGCGGTCTCAACGCCTACTACTCGACCTTTCCCAAGGTCTGCCAGCGCAAGTACAAGCTCGACGTGCTGACCTTCGACGTGTCGGCGGTCGACATCCGGTCGGGCGACGGCAGGCAGAGGTTTTTGGCCGCCGTCGACAAGTTCCTGTCGCGCTGACCGCGGAGCCGCGATGGCGCGCTATGATCGCGAGATCGAGGTCCTGGTCGAGGCCGTGCGCGAGGCGGGCGCGCTGGCGCGCGCCGGTTTCGGCGGCGAGCTGCGGGTGGAGCAGAAACCCGATGGCCAGGGCCCGGTCAGCGATGTCGACCGCGCCTGCGACGCGCTGCTGCGGCAGCGCCTGAGCGCCGCCTTTCCCGAGGACGCGCTGCTGACCGAGGAGAGCGCCGACGACGGCGCCTGGCGCAGCGCTTACCGGGTCTGGATGGTCGATCCGATCGACGGCACGCGCGAGTACGTGGCCGGCGTCGACGAGTACGCGGTGATGGTCGGCCTGTGCGTCGACGGCCGGCCGGTGGCGGGCGCGGTCTACGCCGCGCAGCGGGATCTGCTCGTCTATGGCGCGGTCGGCCGCGGCGCCAGGCTGGTCGCGGGTGGCAGCGAGAGCGCGCTGGCCGCTCCGGACAGCGCCGGGCAGCGACCGCGCTGGATCGCGGTCAGCCGCTCGCACCAGACCGATCGCGAGCAGCGGCTGTGCGAGGCGCTGGGCGGCGCCGAGCGCCGGCTCGGCAGCGTCGGGCTCAAGGTCATCGCGGTCGCCCGCGGCGAGGTCGACTGCTACCTGGCGACCAGCCCCAAGATCAAGCTCTGGGACACCTGCGCGCCGGACGCGGTGATCGCGGCGGCCGGTGGCAGGCTGGTCGATCTATTCGGCCGCAGGCTCGACTACCGCGAGCGGCTGGCCCATCCGCACGGCGTGGTGGCCGCCAGCAACGCGAGGCTCGAGACCGTGATCGCGGTTACGCGGCCGCTCGCGGCCGAGTTCTTCCCCGAGGCGGCGAGGCGGGCATGAGCCGTCGAGGGGCCCCATGACGCTGCGGGTCGCGCTCTGCTACCCCAACCGCCCAGCCGTCGGCCGCGCCAACCTCGGCCTGGCCATCGTGCGCGATCTGCTGGCCACGCTGGGGCAGCCGCTCGCGATCGAGGAGCGCTACGCCGGCGGGCCGCGGCGCGCACAGCGGCCGCTCGACCACTTCGATCTGATCGTCTGCAGCGTCCCGTTCGAGGGCGACTACCCGCGGCTGATCGAGCTGCTCGTCGCCGGCGGCGTGGAGCCGCTAGCCGCCCGGCGCCCCGACGGTCCGTCCGTCCTGGTGGGGGGCATGGCGCCGACCCTCAATCCCGAGCCGCTGGCGCTGATCGCGGACCTGATCGCGATCGGCGAGGCCGAGGAGCTGTTGCCCGAGCTGACAGCGACGATCGGACCCCTGCTGCGCGCCCGGGCGCGGCGCGACGAGATGCTGTCCGCCGCGGCCGAGGTGAGCGGCGTCTACGTGCCGGACCGGCTCCGCTTCGAGTACGATGCCGCTGGCCGGATCGCCGGCATCGGCGGAGCGCAGCCCGGACGCGAGCTGCCGCGGGTGGCGCGGCGCTGGATCGCCGACCTCGACCGCGCCGGTGCCACCGCGCCGGTCATCGCCGACGACGAGGTCTTCGCCGGCTGCGCGGTGATCGAGGCCACCCGCGGTTGCCTGTGGGGCTGCCGTTTCTGCGCCGCCGGCTTCGCGCAGCGCCCCTTTCGCCAGCGCCGGCAGGAGGCGCTGTGGCCCGACGTCGAGCGCGCGCTCGGCCTGCGGCGCCGGGTCGGGCTGGTGGGCGCGGACCTCGGGGATCTAAACGGGCTGCCCGAGTTGACCCGGCGCATTCACGCCGCGGGCGGCACCCTGACGCCGAGCGCGCTGCGCGCCACCGCGGTCGACGCCGCGCTGGCGCAGGCGCTGGCCGCCAGCGGAAAGAAGCTGGCGACGCTGGCGCCCGAGACCGGCTCCGAGCGCTTGCGCCGGCTGATCAACAAGCCGATCAGCGACGAGAAGCTGCTGGCCGCGGTCGATGAGCTGGCCGGCGCCGGCATCGAGAGCATCCGGCTCTATTTCATGATCGGGCTGCCGACCGAGACCGACGACGACGTGGCGGCGATGGTCGCGCTGGGCCAGCGCGCGCGATCGCAGTTGCTGCAGCACGGTCGCCGGCGCGGCCGCGTCGGCGGGGTCACCCTGAGCGTGACGCCGTTCGTGCCCAAGCCGGCCACGCCGTTCCAGTGGGAGCCGGTGTGCGACGCCGCGACGCTGAAGCGCCGGATGCGGCTGCTGCGGCGCGCCGGCGCGGGCGTCGCCAACCTCGAGATCAAGGTCGAGCCGCTGGCCGCGACCCGCGAGCAGGCGATCCTGTCGCGCGCCGATCGCCGGATCGGCGCGCTGCTGGTCGAGGCGGTCGAACGGCGGGTGCCGCTGCGCCGCCTGCTCGACGACCACCCGGAGATCTGCGGGCCGCCGCTGGCCGGCTTCGGCGAGAAGGACCTGTTGCCCTGGCAACAGGTGGACCACGGCGCTGGCCGCGACTACCTGTGGCGCGAGCGGCAGCGGGCCTTTGCCGGTCAGATCACACCGCCGTGCGACCTGGGGCGGTGCAACGCGTGCGCGCTGGAATGCGGGGAGCGGGCCCGCTCGCCACGCGAGCTAGACGGTAGCGCCGGGCAGACAGCAAGCTAGAAGACAGGGGGGGGGCACGAGGAGCGCGGACGAGGAAACAGAGGACGCGGGGAGCAGAGCCTGAGGTATCCTGCACGGTCGTGGTACTCTCATCTGAACCGAAGACCTGCCCCCGACGACCTCGTTGCCGAGAACAAATCATGGGCGACATCCCAACCGCATCTCTCGGAAAAAACCGCTCACAGCAGAGGATCGCGATGCAGCTCGTGACGCTGGCTGCGGCCTCCCTCTACTTCGAGCTGGCGATCATCCGCTTCACCTCCGCGGAAGTGCTCTACCTCGGGTACTTCAGCAACTTCATTATGATCACCGCATTTCTGGGGCTGGGGATCGGTTTTCTGTCGGTGCCGCGGGCCATCCCCCTCGAGCGGGTCATGCCAGGGGCGCTGCTCTTTCTCTTCGCCCTGGTGCTCGTGGCGCCCTTCGACGTCACGGCGCTCAAGAACCACTATGGCCTCTTCTACTTCGGCAACATCGAGGGCGAGAGCGGCCTCCCCGGGGTGGTGCTCCTGGTGGTGCTCTTCTTCTCCACCGCCGTGATCTTCGCCGGCCTGGGCCGCAGCATAGGCGCCCTCTTTGGCCACTTCACCCCGCTCGCGGCCTACACCCTCGACATCCTCGGCAGCCTCATCGGCATCGGCATCTTTTTTCTGCAATCGCTGGGGTGGAGCGACCCTGTCGTCTGGATTCTCACCGGCTCTGCATTGCTGTCGATAGGCCACCTGCTGACCCCGGCGCCGAGGGGCGCTCGTCTCCTGACCACTCTCGCGACCGGCGCGGCCATCTCCGTGCTGTTGCTCTCGAGCAGAGAGCCGCGCGTCATCTGGTCCATGTACCAGAAGCTGCAGGTGCGGGAGGATCCCGACAGCGGCTTTCTGCTGGTGCTGGCCAACTCCATACCACATCAGTTCGTCCAGCCAGCCTCGTCGGCGAGCGAGGGTTACTACGGCATCCCATATCGTCTTCACAGGGAGGCGGGTGGCGCCATCGATGATGTGCTCATCGTGGGATCAGGTAGTGGAACGGACGTGGCCGTGGCCTTGCGCGCCGGCGCCAGACACGTTGACGCGGTCGAGATCGACCCGGGCATCGTCCAGCTCGGCAAGGAGCTGCATGCGGACCGGCCCTACCAGGATCCGAGAGTCGCGGTGCACGTGACCGATGGGCGCGAGTACCTGCGCAACACCGACGCAAAATACGATCTCATCCTCTTCGCGCTGCCCGATTCCCTCATGCGCGTGTCATCGATGAGCGACGTGCGGCTCGAGTCTTATCTCTTCACGGTGGAGGCCATCGCCGACGCCAGGGAGAGGCTCAAGCCAGGGGGCACCCTGGGCCTCTATAACAGGTATCGCTGGGAGTGGCTCCGCAACAAGATCGGCACGGCTCTCGCCACAGTGTTTGCGCGCTCGCCGCGGCGCGTCGACGTCGGGCCAAGCACCGTTTTTCTGGTGGGCGATCGCATCGAGGGCGAGACCGTGTCGGCAGAGGGTTTCGACCGGCTGGCCACCGACGACTGGCCTTTCATCTACATGCAGGCACCTCGTCTCCACTGGCTTTACCTCGGCATGGTGGCGCTCTTCCTGCTGAGCGCTGGAGTCGGGGTCTTGCTCCTGGCGCCGCGCGGTACGCTGCTCAGACCCGAGTGGCCTTTTTTCTTCATGGGGGTCGCCTTCCTGCTGCTCGAGACCAAGAGCATCTCGCTCTTCGCCCTGCTCTTTGGCACCACGTGGATGGTCAACTCCTGTGCCTTCGCCGGTGTGCTCCTCTCCGTGCTGACGGCCAACCTCATCATCCACCGCCTGCGGGTGCACCAGCGCTGGCTGCTCTTCGCCTTGCTCCTGCTGGCTCTGCTGCTCGCCTATCTGGTGCCGGCGCGCACCATGCTCTCGATAGACAGCGCGCTCCTGCGCTTTTTGCTCTCGGTGGTCCTCATCTTCTCGCCGATCTTCTTGGCCAACCTGATCTTCAGCCGCGAGTTCCGGGACACCGAGACGAGCACGCGCGCCTTCGGCTGGAATCTGCTGGGTGCTGTGGCCGGAGGCGGGCTCGAGTACCTGACACTGCTCACCGGTCAACGAAACCTGCTGCTCATTGTGACCTGCTGCTATGTTTCGGCTGGCTTCTTTCTGCTGCTCGACTCTCGCCGCCGCAGAACAATGAGCTGAGCGCGGCACCTGGCCGCTCTCTCTTGAGCGTGAACAGCAGCGCGTCGTCCCCCGGCGGGGACTTCTGTGCAAGTACCTATCCACCGCCGACAGCGGCATCCGCGCGCGCCAGGCGCTGGCCGACTATCTCGCGGCGCAGACGCGATGCGACCGTCACTGCCCGAGCCGCTCGTGCGCCACCACCGAGATCTTGAGATCGGTGAGCGCGCCGGCGGCCGACAGCCCCATGCGCAGCAGCTCCTCGGGCTGGCTCGACCCGACCGCCAGCTTGAGCCGGTTGGGGCCGGCGATCGGCTCGCCGAAGGTGGGGTCCACCGGCCGCCAGCCCTCGCCTTCGACAAAGACCTCGACCCACTCGTGGTATCCGATGCGGCCGTCGGCCACCACCACGCCGTCGACCAGCCGGGTCGGGATGCCGCTGGCCTTGGCCAGCGCCGAGAACAGCACCGCGTGCTCGGTGCAGTCTCCGGCGCCGCTCTCGAGCGTCTCGGTGGCCGGGGCATAGGCGCGGGTGAGATCCTTGGCGGCGACGGTCTGGTCGACAAATCGAGCCAGGGCGGCCACCTTGTCGTCGCCGCTGCTCGCTCCGGCGGTCACCCTGGTCGCCGCCGCGACGATCCGCGGATCCCGGATCGCCTCGTACGGGGTCTCGGCCAGCGCGTCCCGGCGCTGCACCTCGGTCAGCGTCTCGGCCGCCCCCGACGCGGCGCGCTCGACCCGGACCAGCGTGTAGCGCGCGCTCCTCTCGAGCACCCGCTGGCGCCGGTCCTCGGGCACCGGGTTGGCCAGCGTTCCCTCGACGCGAAAGGTCACTGCGGCCAGGCGGTCGCGAGCCGGCAGGTCGGGCGGTGCAGGCCACACCGTGCGCGCCAGAACGTCGAGCGGCGTGTCCAGCGGCGGCGGCGCCGCGCCCTCGGGCACGGCATAGGCGCCGAGCGCGGGGATCTCGATGCGCACGGTTCGCCCCTGCGCGTCGAGGTGCTCGGTCTGCGCGATGCCGGCGGCGGTGGACTCGACGACGAATCCGCCTGCGGTCTGCCGCGTGCGGTAGCTGACGTCGACCAGCGCCCCCAGCTCCTCGAGCAGCGCCCGGCCGGTGAACTGATCGCCGTCGCGCAAGCGCTGGCGGCACCGGACCTCGAGCGCCGCGGCCAGGGTGGTGCCGGGTTCCAGCACCACGGTGCGAGCCGTGGTGGCGCCACCGGCGGTCGTGGTCACCTCGATCTGGTCGCCGCGCACCTCGCCGCGCGCGCTGAGCTTGCTCTGGCCGTCGTCGCGCACGAAGCTGTAACCGAGCGGCCGCAGCTCGCGATCGATCCGGGTGACCGTGGTCGAGTCGAGGTCGATCTCGGTGGTTCCGCGGCGCAGCTTCATCGAGGTCTGGCGCACCAGCTCGATCTCGCCGTCGGCGGCCAGCCGATCGATGGAGACGAAATGTCCCACCCGCTGGCCAGCGATGTAGAGCGTCAACCGCTCGAACCGGCTTTCCCTCGCAGCCGCGCCGGCATCCGCCGACGCCACGGTCGCGTCCCGGTCAGCGGCATCGGTGGCAGTGACCGCCGCCGCGTCGAGCGCGGGGGCCGCCGCGGTCGACACCGTCGGCGCGCGCTTGACGTCGGTGGCAGGAGCGCGACCGCGACAGCCGCCGGCGATCGACCATAAGAACAAGAGCAGCGTGCAGACCGTCCCGGTCCCAAGCCGCGAGCGCCCGCTCATGCGCGCTCCACCGCGCGCGCCCAAATCGCCAGCTTGCGGGCGCGATCGGCCTCGCCCATGGCCGGCGCGAAACGCCGGTCGGCGCGCCAGGCGCGTTGCACGGCAGCGAGGTCCGGGAACATGCCGACGGCGAGCCCGGCCAGACAGGCGGCGCCGAGCGCGGTGGTCTCGATGTCGGCCGGCCGCACGCAGGCCACGTCGAGCACGTCGGCCTGAAACTGCATCAGCAGGTTGTTCTGGCTGGCGCCGCCGTCGACGCGCAGCTCGGTCAGCTTCTGCCGGGCGTCGGCCTCCATGGCCCTGAGGATATCGTGGATCTGCAGAGCCACTCCCTCGAGCACGGCGCGCGCGACGTGGCCGAGCGTGCTGTCGCGCGACAGCCCGACCAGGATGCCGCGCGCCTCGGGCCGCCAGTGCGGCGCTCCGAGGCCGGCCAGCGCCGGTACGAAGCAGACCTCGCCGCAGTCGTCCACGCTGGCCGCCAGCCCCTCGATCTCGGGCGCGCTCCTGATCGCGCGCAACCCGTCGCGCAACCACTGCACGGCAGCGCCGGCGATAAAGGCGCTGCCCTCGAGCGCATAGGTGGTCTGGTCGCCGATCCGCCATGCCACCGTCGTCAGCAGACCGTGCTGCGACGCCAGCGGCCGCTGGCCCAAGTTGATCAGCACGAAGGCACCGGTGCCGTACGTGCACTTGGCCATGCCTGGCTGAAAGCAGGCCTGCCCGAACAGCGCCGCCTGCTGGTCGCCGGCGATGCCCGCGATCGGGATGCCGTCGGGCAGTCCGGCCACGCCGCGGGTGGTCGCATAGACCTCGGACGAGCTGCGGATCTGAGGCAGGCAGGCGGCCGGGATACCCAGCGGCTCCAGCAACCCGGGCTCGAAGGCGAGCGACTCCAGGTCCATCAGCAGGGTGCGGGAGGCATTGGTGACGTCGGTGACGTGGGCCTGTCGACCCGACAGCTTGTAGACCAGCCAGCTATCGATGGTACCGAAGCAGAGCTCGCCGCGCTCGGCCGCGAGGGCAGCGCCATCGAGGTGGTCGAGCAGCCAGCGCAACTTGGTGCCGGAGAAGTAGGGGTCGAGGACCAGCCCCGCGCGCCGGCGATAGAGCGGCTCGTGGCCCTGCTGCTTGAGCCTGGCGCAGGTGTCCGCGGTCCGGCGGCACTGCCAGACGATCGCGTGGTGCAGCGGCTTGCCGTCGCCGCGGCGCCACAGGCCGGTGGTCTCGCGCTGGTTGGTGATGCCGATGCCCGCGATCTGGCGGGGCTGGATGCCGGCCTCGGCCAGCACCTCGGGGATCAGCGCCAGCGTGGTCTGCCAGATCTCGTCGAGGTCGTGCTCGACCCACCCCGGCCGCGGGAAGATCTGCCTGAACTCTCGGCCGCGCCTGGCGCGCAGCCGAAGCTGCTCGTCGACCAGCAGCAGGCGCGTGCTGGTGGTCCCCTGGTCCACGGCGAGGATGAATCGCTCCGGCATGGTCAGACCTTCTTGAGGGTCAGCGCCTTGATCTGGTCGGCCAGCGCCTGCGCGCCGGCGCCCTCGATGCGGACGAACGAGATGCCCATGCCGGCCAGGTCGCGCGCGGGCTGGTCCGGATCCTGGATCCGCAACGGCCCGTGGTGCTTGACCACGCCGTGGGCCTCGACCTTGCCGGCGCCGGGCATCTCGAACCGCAGCAGGCACTGGCTGCCGACCGCCAGCGGCTTCGCCGTCTCGAGAAAGACGCCCTCGGAGGAGAGGTTGATCGACTTGTAGCGCTGGAGCGCGCTGCCAGCCTCGAGACGAACCGTGGTTGCGATGAACACGTGTGGGGTGGCGCGGCGGTCGTCGGCCATTGGGGTCCTTGTCCTGTGCCGGGAGGCCGCTGTGCCACCCGATCGTTGGTGTTTACCCGCTCTTTAGCACAGGCGCGGGCGCGATAACACCCCGCTGCCCGCGACTTGACTTGCGCCGATCGCCTGGCCAACGTGGCGCCGTGGATCTGCTCGCCTCCATCCTGGCCCGGCAGCGCCTGCGCTCGACGCTGCGCCGCTTTTTCGACGACCGCGGCTTCATCGAGGTCGAGACGCCGCTGCTGATCGCGGCCAACGCGCCGGAACCGCACATCGACGCCATCCCCGTCGAGTTCCGGGCGGCTGGCTCGCGGCAGCGGCGCTACCTGCGCACCTCCCCCGAGCTGGCGCTCAAGCGACTGCTGGCCGCCGGCGCCGAGCGGATCTACGAGATCGGCCGCGCCGTGCGCGACGACGACAGCGACGCCGCCCACCGCGTCGAGTTCACCCTGCTCGAGTGGTATCGAGCGCGCGCCCCGCACCGCACGCTGATGGACGACTGCGATCAGTTGCTCGCGGCGTGCGCCGACGCCTTTGAGCTGCGCGCGCCCGCGGTCGGCCCGGCCGGCGCCTGCGACCTGCGGGCCCCGGCCGAGCGACTCACCGTGGCCGAGGCCTTTTACCTCTACGCCGGCGTCGACGCGACGCCGTTTCTCGGAGGCGACGCTGCGGGGCTGGCCGCTGCCGCGCGGCGGGCCGGGATCGTCCTGCCCGGCGTGCCGGCCAGGCCCGAGGCCGGTCAATTCGAGCACGTCTTCTTCGCCGCCTTTCTGTCCGCGGTCGAGCCGCATCTGGGGCTCGGCCGGCCGACCATCCTCGACCGCTGGCCGGCGCCCCTCGGCGCGCTGGCGCGACGGGCGCCGGACGATGCCCGGGTAGCGCTGCGCTTCGAGCTCTATGCAGCGGGCCACGAGCTGGCCAATGCCTTCGACGAGCTGACCGATACGGACGAGCAGCGTCGGCGCTTTACCTCGGCGCAGGCCGAGCGCGCAGCGGCGGGCCGCGATCCCTATCCGCTCGACGAGTCCTTTTTATCCGAGCTGGGGCGGATGCCGCCGGCGTGCGGCATCGCGCTCGGCGTCGAGCGGTTGCTGATGCTGCTCACGGGTTGCCCCGAGATCGGCCCCGTCGCGTTGCCTTTCGGCATCTGAATCGCCGCACCGGGTTCTGACCGGTCGCAGCCCATTCGACTTGACGTGAAAACCGGCTCTGGGTACGGTGCCCACATTGCGCTGTTGGGGGAATACTGCGCGCGCTGTGCTGGTTGAGGTGTGCGGGCGCGCTTCGCGTGTTGTTCCGTCCAACCTGGGAGGTCCGAGATGAAGTGGTTTGCTCCTTCACGCCAAATCTTCATCGCCATCGCGGTCGGCGGCGCCCTGCTGTTTAGCGCCTGCCCGGGACCCGAGTACCCCAAGTGTGAAAAAGACGAACACTGCAAGGACAAAGGCGAGGTCTGCGTCTTTGGCCAGTGCCAGCAGTGCGCCAAGGACGACAACTGCCCTGGCGGCAAGGTCTGCCGCAACTACCGCTGCGTGCCTCGACCCGAATGCGAGGGCGACGCGGAGTGCACCGGCGGCAAGGTGTGTCGCAACGGCAAGTGCACGCTCGAGTGCGTCGCCGACGCCGACTGCGGCCCGGGCCGAAGCTGCCAGAACAACCGCTGTACAACCAAGACCCAGTGCACCGAGGACAACGACTGCCCCGAGGGGCAGAGCTGCGTGCGCGGGCATTGCCAGGCCAGCGCGGCGGCCGGCGGCACCGGCGAATGCGAGTTGCAGCGCATCGGGTTCGACTTCAACATGTCCAGCATCAATAGCATGGCGCAGGCAGTGCTTGACGAAAACGCCAGGTGCCTCAAGCAGAGGTCCAATCTCAACATCACCATCGAGGGCCACGCCGACGAGCGCGGCACCACCGAGTACAACCTGGCGCTGGGCGAGCGCCGGGCCGACGCCGCCAAGAAGTACCTGCAGAAGCTGGGCATCGACGCCGCGCGCATGAAGACCATCTCGTACGGCGAGGAGCGACCGCTCGAGGCCTCCGCCACCGAGGAGGCCTGGGCCAAGAACCGGCGCGCCGAGTTCGTACCTCGCTGAGTCGACCGACCATGACGAAAATCCGATTGACCGTCGGCGCGGGGATGCTTGCCCTGTTCGCGCTGACACCTTGCTGCCTGATGACCAGGGACGAGGGCCGGGTCATCGAGCGCGACCTGCGCACGACGCAGGACGAGCTGGCCGAGCTGCGCCAGCAGCAGCAGCAGATCGAGCAGGAGCGCGTCGCCCAGCTCGACCGGCTGAACAGTGCGCTGACGCAGGCGGACGAGACCGGCCGCCGCGCCGACGCCGACTTCTTTTTGAAGATGGACGGTCTGGTGCAGCAGGTGCAACAGCTCTCGGGCCGCGTCGAGGAGCTGGAGCACCGGCTGTCCGAGATCGAGGCGCGCCAGGCGCGGCCGCCTGCCTCGTCGCTGCCAGCTCCGATCGCCGCCGAGGCGGGGTCGCAACCGACGGCCGCCGTCGGCAGCGCGTCGACGCCAGCGGCGCCGCCGCTGCCGACAGACAAGAAAGAGCTCTACGACCTTGGAAAAAAGGCCCTGGATTCCGGCAAGTACGAGGAGTCGCGCCGCATCATGCGGCACTTTCTCGGCAAGTTTCCCGACGACGCCACGCTGTCGGACAACGCGCTGTTCTGGATCGGCGAGGGCTACTTCAAGGAGAGCTCCTTCGACAAGGCGATCCTGACCTTTCAGGAGGTGATCAACAAGTACCCGCGCTCGGACAAGCTGGACGCCGCGCTGTACAAGATCGGCCGCTCGTTCGAGGCGCTCGGGCTCAAGGACGACGCCCTGCTGTTCTACGAGGATCTGGTCGCCAAGTACCCCAAGTCAACGCACGTCAGCGACGCCAAGAAGCGCGTCCAGGCGCTCAAGAAACCGGACAAAAAAGGCGGCAGAGACAAGAAGAAGAGCAAGCCCGCCCGGCGCACCGGCTGAGCGCAACCCGCCGCATCGACATCAGTCGCCGGTCGGCGCCGCTGGCGCGCTGACCGCGTCGGGCTCGGCAGCCCCCGGCGCGACAAATGGATCGAGCTCGGGCAGCGCATCGCCAAACAGCAGGTGCGCGATGTAGCCGGTCGGGATCGAACCGGCGCTCAGCAGCGCGTCGTGAAAACGGCCCAGCACGAACTGTGCGCCGCGGGCAGCGCGACCGCGGTCGCGCAGCTCATCTAGGGCGACCTTGCCGAGCAACGCACCAGCGGCCTGCGCTGGCGCCTGCGCGATCTGAAGTACCTCGGCGCGCAGCGCCGGCAGACGATCGCGAACCGGCAGCGCGGTCTGGGGCAGCGCCGTGTGATCGGCCAAGAAGCGCACCGCCTCATCGAAAGTCAGAGCACCGGTGTGCAGCTTGGCGTCGACGATGGCGCGCGCCGCCGCGGCCCGGACCTCCTCGAGCAGAACGCGGCGCGCTGTCTCGTCGCCGACCACCAGCCCGGAGTCGAGCGCGACCCGCATCGCGTACAGCGCCCAGCCGTCACCGAGCATGCTCGAGCGGTGGGCGCGCCGCACCGACGACGCCTGGCGCCGCGCCAGCGTCTGCTGCAAAAGCCGGCCGGGATAGGTCTCGCGCGCGGTCCACAGCGCAAAGGCGCTGCTGGCGACAAAGCGCCTCAGTTGCTCGCGCTCGGCCGGGCTCCAAACGGTGGCCGGCGCGATCGAGGTCAGCAGCAGGGCACCGCTGCGGCCAAAGGCCGGCCCGGGCCAGAGCGCCAGCGCCGGCGCACGCCCCTGCAGCAGCGGTGGCAGCTCCAGTGCTCGCAGCGGTACTGCAACCGGCTGCGTCATAACCAAGCTGCGCTCGAAAACCTGCGCGCGCAGCGCGGCCGCCTGGCGGACCATCAGCTCGAAGAGGGCGCGCCGATCGAACTCGGGCGACAACGGCGCGGCGGCGGCGGGCAACGCCGGCAGCGCGCCCACGGTCGCATCGCTGCGCTGCAGCCATTGCTCGGCGAACGCGATCACCTCGGCCGCACCGAGCGCGACGCCGTGGCGGTAGCGCAGATGGATCCGGTAGCTGTCGGCTCCGATCGGAAGCAGCTCCGGCCGCTGGCCGCAGATCGGGCCGAGCGCACCGACGAAGGCGTCGATCGCGCGGCCGGCCTCGTCCGCGGCGACATCGAACCGGTCGCGGAGCCCGCGCTCGACCCGTTCGCCGATCGGCCGCAGCTCGTCCTCGATGAAGCGCCGCGTCTCCTGCGCCCGCACCAGCGCAGCCTGGCAGAGCCGGCCCGCCGGCGCGTGGGCATTGGCGCGCACCGCCTGCAGGTAGGGCGGCACCTGCAGCAACCGCTCGGTCGCCAGAGCCACCCGATCTTCGAGCGCCACCCCATCGTCAAGCCAGAGCGCCTGCAGGCCGGCGGCCAGCTCCTCGATGTCCTCCAGCGGCGAGACCAGGGGCCGGCCATCGATCGCAAACTCGTGCAGGGCCAGCCGCAGCTCTGCGATCAGGAGCTGGCGATCGACCCGCTCGTCCGGTGTCAGCTCGGTCGGCTCCAACGCATAGAGGAGCTGCACGCTCGATGTCACCCGGTCGATCGTGCGTTTGAGCGCGACGCCGTCGCGGGTGGGCAAGCGACCGCCGTAACCGTGCACTCCGAGGGCGGTCGCCCGGCTCGGATAGATCTCCCAGAGCAGGCGCAGGGCGCTGTCGGACAGCTCGGGCCAGCCGGCCTGATCGCCAGCTCGCACAACAGCCTCGGCCGCCGGTTCCTCGGATGGACGGTTGGTCGAGCAGGCACCGGCGACGACGAGCCCGGCGACGACAGCCAGCAGACGGCGATTCTTCATCCGCATGTGCGCTCGCATCCCCCCGTGAGGGCGACCGCGGCCGGTCCCCAAAAAAGCATCGAGCCAATTGACTGGCCGGTCAAGTTGCTCGCGTTTCGTGCTCGCGTTTCGTTGCGGGGTGCCGTGCTCCATGATAGATCGAAGCGCCCTGCACGAGGGCGATGGAGCGCGCGCATGTCGGGACACAGCAAGTGGAGCACCATCAAGCACAAAAAGGCGGCCGCGGACGCCAAGCGCGGCGCGGCGTGGACCAAGCTGATCAAGGAGATCACCGTCGCGGCGCGCACCGGCGGCGGCGATGCCAGCGGCAACCCACGGCTGCGCAAGGCGATCGACGACGCCAAAGCCGCCAACATGCCCAAGGACAACATCGACCGCGCCATCAAGAAGGGCACCGGCGAGTTGGAGGGGGTCAGCTACGAGGAGGGCACATTCGAGGGTTACGGCCCGGGTGGGGCGGCGGTCTATGTCGAATACGTGACCGACAACCGCAACCGCGCGACCTCGGCCATCCGCTCTATCTTCACCAAGTGCAACGGCAGCCTGGGCAAGGATGGCTGCGTCGCTTACCTGTTCTCGAAGCGCGCGCTGTTCGTCTTTTCCAAGAGCGGCGTCGATGAGAACACGTTGATGGAGACCGCGCTCGACGCCGGGGCCCAGGACGTCAAGGACGCCGGCGACACCTTCGAGGTGGTGGGAGAGACCGCAGCCTACCAGCAGCTCAAAGACGCCTTCGACGCCAAGTCGCTCGCCTACGAGGCGGGCGATATCACCATGATCCCGGCCAACACGGTCAAGCTCGAGGGCAAGAACGCCGAGCTGACGCTGCGCCTGGTCGAGCAACTCGAGGACAACGAGGACGTGCAGCACGTCTACAGCAACTTCGACATCGACCCGGCGCTGATCGAGCAGTTCGCCTCCTGACCGACACCATGCGCATCCTCGGCATCGACCCCGGGTCGCTGCGCACCGGCTACGGCGCGATCGACGTCGACGGACGGGCGCTGACCGCGGTCGCCTACGGCACCGTGGCGCCACCCGCCGGCCTGGCGCTCGGGGCGCGCCTCACCTTCATCGCCGCCCAGCTCGCCGAGCTGGCCCGCGACCTGCGGCCCGAGCTGATCGCGATC
This sequence comes from Deltaproteobacteria bacterium, assembly GCA_016934455.1. Taxonomy (GTDB): domain Bacteria; phylum Myxococcota; class JACRCW01; order JAFGSX01; family JAFGSX01; genus JAFGSX01. The sequence continues at coordinate 5,862 of JAFGSX010000114.1, read as the reverse complement.
GAGAGCCTCTTCACCGCGCGCTCGCCGCGCGCCGCGCTGGTGCTCGGCCAGGCGCGGGGCGCCGCGCTGGTCGGCGTCGGTTCGAGCGGCGCACCGGTGGTCGAGATGGCGCCGGCCGCAGTCAAGTCGGCGGTGGCTGGCCACGGACGAGCCCCGAAGGCACAGGTGGCGCGCGCGGTGCGCGAGCTGCTGCAGCTCAGCGGCAAGATCGGAGCCGACGCCAGCGACGCGCTGGCCATCGCCCTGTCGGCGGCGTTTCGCCGTCCCGCTCCCGGCGCCACCGAACCCCGGCTGCGGGTGCGCCGGGTCAGCGCGCGCGACGCCTGGACCGAGGAGCTGCGCCGCGAGGCGCGTGCCGCACGGAGGAGCTGATGATCGGTCGGCTCAGCGGCACCATCGTCGAGAAGAATCTCGAGAGCGCGGTCATCGACGCCGGTGGCGTCGGCTACGCGGTGCTGATGCCGCTGACCGATCTGGCCGCGCTGGGCGCGATCGGCAGCGAGGTCACCATCCACGTCTACACCCACGTGCGCGAGGACGCGCTGCGTCTCTACGGCTTCAGCGAGCGCAGCGCCAAGGAGCTGTTCGAGAAGCTGATCGCCGTCTCGGGCATCGGCCCCAAGATCGCGCTCGGCCTGCTGTCGGGACTGGAGCCCGCCGCGCTGGCGCGCGCGATCCAGAACAACGACGTCGGTTCGCTGGCGCGCGTGCCCGGCGTCGGCAAGAAGACCGCCGAGCGACTGTGCCTGGAGCTACGCGACAAGTTGAAGAGCATCATCGAGCCGGCGACCGCAGCCGGCGCGATCGAGACCATCGACATCGAGCTGGTCAGCGCGCTCGAGAGCCTGGGCTACAAGCGCAGCCGCGCCGATGAGGTGGCCAAGAGCCTGCTGCCCCTGGTCCACGACGGCGCCACGCTCGAGCTGCTGGTGCGCGAGGCGCTCAAGCGGCTGCAGAGCAAGGCGCCGTAGCGGCGGACGCCCGCTCAGGCCGACGCCACCAGCCGCCGCGCCAGCGCCGCACACTCACCGGGCCGACACTGCAGCATCATGTGCGGCGCACCGGGCAACAGCTCGACGTGCGCGCGCGGCTGCAGCGCGCGCACCATCGCGGCGTGGCGCGCCGTGGGCAAGATGCGATCGGCGGAGCCGGCGACATAGGCGATCGGAAGGTGCAGCGCCGAGAACTCGGTGCGCACGTCGACGCCTGCGCACAGACCCAGCCGCCGGGCGAGCACCGGCGCGCGCTGGCGGTCGTTGACCGCGACCAGCCGGCGGCGCAATCCGGGATCGAGCGCCGGGCTGGCCAGCAGCGCGACCAGCACCGCCTGCCGCAACGCGCCGGGCCAGGGCGTGCCGACGACCAGACGGAACCAGGGCCGGATCAACCCGAGGTTCCAGCTCGGACGCACCAGAAACGTGGCGACGAGCAGCAGACCGCGCACGCGCTCGGGCTGGCGGGCGGCAGCCATCACCGCGACCGGTCCGCCAAAGCTCTCGGCCACCAGCAGCGCGGGCTGGCCAGCTTCCAGCAGCGCTCGCTCGACGGCGGTGCAGTGCTCTTCCCAGCCCACGAGCGCGTCGGCAAAGCGCACCGGCGCCGACGCAAAGCCGGGGCCGAGAGCGGCGGCGAACGGCGCGAACAGCTCGCCCGTGCCGTCGAGGCCGGGCACCAGCACAGCGGGGATCGGCTCGCTCATCAGCGACAGCGTAGCTAGCGCGCGCCGGCGCGGCAATGCTGTCGGTCGCGATCAGGCCAGGTCGAATCGCCCGAGCGCGGGCCACAGGTATTCGAGCGCGGCGAATCGATAAGCGCGCACCGGGTCGGGCGCGGCCAGCACCTGCGCCATCGCGGTCGCCGCCTCGACCAGCGGCGCGCTGTGCGCGGCGATGCGCTGCCCGTAACCGCGCGGCCGGCCCGACAGGATCGCCGCTGCCGCCACCTGCGCCGACCGCAGCGCGTGCGCGATCCCCTCGCCGGTCACCGCGTTGGCCATGCCCGCGGCGTCGCCCACCAGCAGCCAGTCGTCACCGCATAGCTGCCGCCGGTAGCGCTCCGGCGCGGTGAGCATCGGGATCGGCGCGCCCCAGCGATGCGCGGGCAGCGGCTCCGCGAAGCGGCGGGCAAAGTCGAGCAGCCGGTCGCGCAACCCCGCCTTGTGCGCCGCCGGCGCGCAGATGCCGACGCTGGCGTGGTCGGGCCGCGGCAGATACCAGAGATAGCCGACCAGACCGTCGCCGAGCGCGACGCGCATCTCGTCGGCCGGCGCCGGCAATGTCATGCCGAGCGTCACCATGATCTGACCGCGACCGAACGGATCGACCAGCGCGCGCCGCACCGCGCTGCCGCAGCCGTCGGCGCCGACCAGCACGCGCCCGTGCTCCACCGCGCCGCCAGCGAGCTGCACCCGCCAGCGCCGCGGCTCGCGCTCGATGCCGCAGGCGCGGCCGGCCAGGTGGCGCGCGCCACCGGCCAGCGCCCAGCCGAACAGCGCGCCGTCGAGTTCGGCGCGGGCGACGACGCGGTATCCCGGGTTGGCCATCTGGCGGCTGCCGCGCGGCGTCTCGATGCAATAGCGCGACGGACGCCGCCAGCGCAGCGCCAGCTCGTCGAGCAACGGCTCCACCTGCGACGCGTGCACGGGCAACCAGCCGCCGCACGGTTTCTCGGCCCCCGGATGCGGCTCGATCAGCGCTACGCGCGCGCCGCCGCGCGCCAGCGCGCCGGCCAGGCGGCTGCCGGCGAGCGCGCCGCCGACCACCAGCACATCCCAGCCCCGTCGGGCGCGGACCGACTTCATGCTGACTCCCGCTGACCTCGCGTGCTAGCGTGCCGCCCGATCAAATCATGGAACGCCTGTGCCAGATACTGTTGCGCCTTCGCTGGCTGGTGCTCGGCGGCGCGGCGCTCGCCACGCTGCTCGCGCTCGCCGTGGTGCTGCATCTGCGGTTCGACTTCTCGTTCACCCAGTTTTTTCCGGGCCGCGAGCACCCGGAGATCGGCGCCTACTTCGACGCCATGGATCGCTTCGGCCGCGACGACCGTATCGCGCTGATCGTGGCGGTGCCGTGCTCCGGTTCGGTCTTTGCCGCCGAGCCGCTGACCGCGCTGGCCCGGTTGAGCGAGGAGCTGTCAGCGTTGGACGGAGTGGTGCGCGTCGACTCGCTGGCAACGCTGCGGTTGGCGGTCGACGTCGAAGGCGCGCTGGCGATGCAGCCGCTCTACCGCGCCGACGACGGTGTCGCTGCAGCCGAGATCGAGGCCGTGCGCAGCGCCGCTCAGATCAATCCCATGGTGCGCGGCCAACTGGCCGCGCCCGGCGGCGAGGCGATGGCGATCGCGGTGGCGCTCGGCAGCAATGCCAATGGCCAAGACGACTGCGACCCGGCGCTGACCGCGATCGAGGCGGCAGCGCAGCGGCATTTTCCCGCTGCCGACTACCAGCTTCACCTGGGGGGCGTGCCATTCGTCCGCGCCGGCTATATCGCGCTGCTCGAGCGCGAGGCCTGGCAGCTCGCGCTGGCCGCGATCGGTCTGCTGGCGCTCGTGCTTTTCGCCCTGTTCCGGTCTCTGCGCGCGATGCTGATCCCGCTCTGCGTGGTGTCGCTGGCGACGCTGGCGAGCATGGCGATCTTCGTCGCCACCGGCCACCGCATCACGCTGATGAGCACTCTGATCCCGATCATCGTGCTGGTCATCGGCATCTCGGACGCGATCCATCTGCTGTCCGGATTCCAGGAGGAGCGCGCGCGCGGCCTCGACGTCGACGCCGCCATCGTGCGCAGCTTTGCCCAACTGGCCTGGCCCGGGCTGTTCAACAGCGCGACCACCGCCCTCGGCTTTCTCGCGCTGGCCGTCAACGCGATCGGCGTGATCGCCGATTTTGGCACCTACGCCGCGATCGGCGTCATGCTCGCCTTCGTCGTCACGGCGCTGGTGTTGCCACCCCTGCTGTCGGTGCTGCCGATCGCCGACGGCTATTCGTTCGAGGCGGCCGCCAGGCAACCGACCGGCCGGCTTCTGGCCTGGCACTACCGCCTGGCCTCCCGCTGGCCGCGCGCCATCGTCGCCGCCTGCGCTCTCGGAGGGGCCGCGCTCTACGCGTGGTCGACCCACACCATCGAGCGCGACGCCTATTTCGTCGACGACCTGGCGCCCGATCACCCGCTGGTACTGGCGACGCGCACGATCGAGCGCCACTTCGGCGGCATCTTGCCCATCGACGTCGTCATCGCCGGACCGGAGGGGCTGGCCAACGAGCCAGCCACCGCCCGGCTCGCGGCGCGGGTCGCGGCCAGGTTGCAGCAGGAGCCTAAGATCGGCGGCGTCGTCGGCTTTGCCGATGCGCTGGCGCTGGTGCAGGCCGCCGTCGATCCCGGAGCGGCCATCGACAGCCGCGACCAGCAGGCGCAATTGTTGCTGCTCGCCGAGAGCGCCGACCCCGACCTGTTCGGCCGCTACGTCGCTGCCGACGGCCGCGCGGTGCGGGTGAGCGGCCGCGTCGCCGACCTCGGTACCCTGCGCATGCGCGAGCTGATCGCTCACCTGCGCCGCGACCTGGCGGCGATCGGCGCGGCGAGCGGCGACCTGCGCGTCGAGCTGACCGGATTCACGCCGGCCGCGGTCTGGGTCGACCGCTACATGGTCGAACAGCTTTTCTACGGTTTTGCCGGCGTCTTCGTCGTCATCTTGCTCGTCATGGCCATCACCTTCCGTTCGGTCGTCGCCGCGCTGTGCGCGCTGCCGCCCAACGCGATGCCGCTGGTCGCCATCCTCGGCTGGATGGCGCTGACCGGCATCACCATCAAGCCGACCACCGCGGTCATCTTCTCGATCGCGTTCGGCATGGGCGTCGACAACATGATCTTCTTCATAAGCCGGTTCCGCGACGAGCTGTCCGGCGGCTGCGAGCCGCGGCGCGCCCTGTCGCGGACGTTTGCCACCAGCGGACGCGGCGTTCTGTTCACGAGCGCTGTGCTGGCCATCGGCTTCACCGCGGCCCTTCCCGCCCAGCTCGGCGTCAGTGCCCAGTTCGGCGCCATGTGCATCGTCACCATCATCAGCGCCGGGCTCAGCGTGCTGCTGCTGCTGCCGGCGCTGCTGCTCTGGCCGTGGCGCGGCGGCCATCCCGTCGCCGAGTGGCTCCGACCAGCGGCGCGAGCTTCGGCGCGGCCGGTCCACGACGAGAGTTGAGCGTCTCGATTACAGCGATCGGGCCGTGCCTTCCCTTGTGCATGCCATCTCCATGTGCCATGAATAACCACCACCTGAGAGCACGGGGCGCACAGGGGTCGCCATGGGACCGATCAGCAGGTTCATCGAAAAGCACTATCGCCACTTCAACGCTGCGGTGGTGGTGGACGCCGCGCGGGCCTGGAACGATCTGCTCGCCAACAACGGCAAGATGTTCTTCGCCATGGCCGGCGCCATGTCGACGGCCGAGCTGGGGATCTCGCTGGCCGAGATGATCCGCGCGGGCAAGGTCTCGGCCATCACCTGCACCGGTGCCAACCTGGAGGAGGACGTCTACAACTTGGTTTCGCACAACCACTACAAGCGCGTGCCCGGCTACCGCTCGTTGTCCGCCGCGGAGGAGCAGGCGCTGTTCGACAACGGCTTCAACCGCGTCACCGACACCTGCATTCCCGAGGAGAAGGCGCTGCGCAAGATCGAGAAGCACATGCTCAAGGCGTGGAAGGCAGCAGAGGACGCCGGGCAGTCGCGCTTCCCGCACGAGTTCTTCTACGATATGTTGCTGTCCCGCGTGCTCGAGCCCGAATACCAGATCGACCCCGCGCATAGCTGGCTGCTGGCCGCCGCCGAGAAAAAACTGCCGCTCTTCGTGCCCGGCTGGGAGGACTC
>JAFGSX010000113.1 GCA_016934455.1 Deltaproteobacteria bacterium | reverse complement strand
CGCCGCGCGCAAGCAGGCGCGCATCGAGCGCGGCGAGGACGTGGTGGTCGGCGTCAACAAGTACCAGCCGACCAGCGAGCCGCCGATCGAGGTGCGCGAGGTCGACAACAGCCGGGTCCGGGCGCAGCAGCTCGAGCGGCTGGCCGAGCTGCGGAGCCGCCGCGACGGGGCGCGCGTCGAGCGGGCGCTGGCCGCTTTGTCCGAGGCCGCGAGCGGCCGCGGCAACCTGCTGGAGCTGTCGATCGAGGCCATGCGCAGCCGCGCCACGGTCGGCGAGGTGAGCGCCGCGCTGGAGCGGGTGTTCGGGCGATTCCAGGAAAACGCGCGCGGGGTCTCCGGTGTCTACGGGCGCGGCCTGGCCGGCGACGCGGACTTCGAGGCGGTGCGCCAGCGCGTGGCCGCGTTTGCCGGGCGGGCCGGCCGCCAGCCGCGGGTGCTGGTGGCCAAGCTCGGCCAGGACGGCCACGACCGCGGCTCCAGGCTGGTCGCCAGCGCGCTCGCCGACATGGGCTTCGACGTCGACATCGGTCCGCTGTTCCAGACCCCGGCCGAGGCGGCCCGCCAGGCGATCGAGAACGACGCCCACCTGGTCGGCGTGTCGACCATGGCGGCCGGCCACAAGACGCTGGTGCCGGAGCTGATCGCCGAGCTGCGCCAGCGGAGCGCCAGCGAGATCCTGGTCGTGGTCGGCGGCGTGGTGCCGCCGGCCGACCATGGCTTTTTGCGCGACGCCGGCGTCGCCGCGGTGTTCGGCCCCGGCACGCGGCTGACCGCAGCCGCGGCCGAGATCATGACCAGGCTCGAGCAACTGCCGACCGTCTGACCCGATGCAGCTCGAAGACTACGTCGACGGAGTCCGCCGCGGCGACCGGCGCGTGCTGGCCAAGGCGATCACGCTGGTCGAGAGCCGGCGCGCCGACCACCAGGCCCTGGCGCAGGAGCTGGTCGAGCGGCTGCTGGACGCCAGCGGCTCGGCGATCCGGATCGGCATCACGGGCGTGCCGGGCGTCGGCAAGAGCACCCTGATCGGCGCGCTCGGGGCCCAGCTCATCGAGGCCGGCGAGCGGGTCGCGGTGCTGGCGATCGATCCGACCAGCCAGCGCAGCGGCGGCAGCATCATGGGCGACAAGACGCGCATGGAGCGTCTGGCCGGCGACGAGCGCGCGTTCATCCGGCCCAGCCCGACCGGCGGCACGCTCGGCGGCGTGGCCCGGCGCACCCGCGAGGCGATGCTCCTGTGCGAGGCGGCCGGCCACGGCGTGGTGCTGATCGAGACCGTCGGGGTCGGCCAGAGCGAGGCCGCGGTCGCCGACCTGGTCGATTTCTTCGCCCTGCTGATCCTGCCCGGCGCCGGCGACGGGCTGCAGGGGATCAAGCGCGGGGTGGTCGAGCTGGCCGACGCGGTCGTCGTCAACAAGGCCGACCAGGCGCCGACGGCGGCGGAGCGCGCCGCGCTCGATTACGGCGCGGCGCTCGAGCTGCTGACCCCGCTGGACGGCGGCTGGCGGCCGCGGGTGCTGCTGACCAGCGCCGCCACCGGCAGCGGCCTGCGCGAGCTGTGGCAGACCGTGCTGGAGCACCGGCGCGCGCTGGGCGCCGCCGGGCTGGCGGCCAGGCGCCGGCGCCAGGCACTCACCTGGCTGCATCGCCTGATCGATGACGAGCTGCGGCAGAGGCTGCTGGCGTCGCCCGCCCTGCGCCGCGAGCTGGCCGCGCTCGAGGCGCAGGTGCTGTCCGGTCGGGCCACGCCGACCCGCGCTGCCCGGTCGCTGGTCGAAGCTTTCGTCTTAAAAAAATAGTACGCTGGTGGCGGCCACGAGGCCGGACAGGACCGTCGCGACCGTGCGCACATCGCTCACCATCCGCATCTTTGTCGGCTTCATCGCCATCGTCATCGTCTTCGGCAGCACGTCGCAGTACGCGGTCTTCCGCATGGACTCGATCCGCCGGGACCTGCAGTTGACCAGCCAGGGCTACCTCGAGCTGACGCGCGCGCTGGCGCAGATCAAGGCCATCGCCGAGTCGCGCGACGCCTACGTCGAGCGCGCGCTGGCCGAGGCCGATCCGCGGGTGCGCCAGTATCTCGTGCGCTACGCGCGGGACTTCTACCCGCGCGTCTTGCGGGAGCGGCTGGGCGAGCTGGCCGCGTCGGCGCGGCGGCTGGCGGGCAGCGATCTGACCGCCACCGACAGCCGCTTTGCCAGCGACATCGCCGATCGGCTCGAGCACGCGCTCGAGCTCAACCGGACGGCCGAGACGGCCGCCTCCGAGTTCTTCGACCAGGCGTTCGAGGCGTCGGTGCCGGCCGAGATCGTGGCCCGGCAAAAGGAGAGCAGCGCCGCGCTCGGGCGCGAGATCCGACTGGTGGCGCTCAACCTCGACAACCGCATCGCTCAGGGCGTGCGCCGCGCCGAGCAGCAGGAGCGCAACGCGGTGTGGGTCCTGCTGCTGCTGTCGCTGCTGGCGCTGCTGGTCGGCCTGGCGGTGACGCTGCTGATGACGCGGGCGCTGCGGCCGCTGCGCACGGTCACCGAGGGGGCGCGCGCCATCAGCCGCGGCGGCTTCGACGTCCGCGTACCGCCGAGCGGCAGCGACGAGATCGCCACCCTGGCCAACGCCTTCAACGACATGGCGCAGGCGCTCAAGGACCGCGAGGCGGCGCTCGCCCGGCGCAGCGTCGAGTTCGAGAGCTTCAATACCTTTCTCGAAAACGTGCTCGATTCGGTCGCCACCGGCGTCATCGTCTGCAATCGCGCTCTCGAGATCACCGTCAGCAACCGCGCCGCGCGCCGCCTGCTGGGTTACGCTCTGATCGACCCGGCCGGCAAGCTGCTCGACTCCACGCCGCTACAGCAACTGCTGGCCGGGCACATGGCAGGGCTGCGTGCCGTCCTCGACGATGGCCCGCCGTTGCAGATCGAGAACCAGTCGCTCAAGGTGGCCCAGAACCCGGCGCTGCTGGTCGACGTGCGGGTGCTGCCGTTCAAGCAGGTGGGTGCACCCAGCAACATCGCCGGGCTGGTGGTGCTGCTCGACGACGTCACCGAGCGCGAGCGCACCCGCGATCGCCTGCTGCAGAGCGAGCGCCTGGCGGCCATGGGCCGGTTGGCGGCGCAGGTGGCGCACGAGATCCGCAATCCGCTCTCCTCGATCGGGCTCAACTGCGAGCTGCTCGCCGACGACGTCGCGGCCGTCAAGCAGCAGAATCCCGAGGTGCAGCGGTTGCTCGGCGCCATCTCCCAGGAGATCGATCGGCTGACCGAGCTGACCGATGGCTACCTGCGCTACGCCCGTCTGCCCGACGCCACCAAGCGGGTCGCCGACCTCGGCCCGGTGGTCACCGACGTGGCGGACTTCGTGCGCCCGGATTTCGAGCGCCGCGGTCTGCACCTCGACGTCGACGTTCCCGCGCAGCTACCGCGGCTGATGATCGATCCGTCGCAGGTGCGGCTGGCCTTGCTCAACCTGCTGCGCAACGCCGCGGACGCGACCGGCACCGGCCACACGGTGACGATGTCGGTGCAGGCGCTCGACCGCTCCGTGCAGATAGCGGTCGACGACGAGGGGCCTGGCATCGCCGAGGCCGAGGCCGCGCATCTGTTCGAGCCGTTCTTCTCGACCAAGGAGGACGGCACCGGGCTCGGGCTCAACGTGACCCGCGACGTCGCGATCGAGCACGGCGGGACCGCGGGCTACGAGCCACGGCCCGGCGGGGGATCGCGTTTCTACATTCGCCTGGCTCTCGATCGCTGACCCGCTGGCGGCCCGCTCGATCCGACCTGCGACGGCTGCTGCAGCGAGATTGCCGCTGCAGTACATGTATGGTCACTCTGCAGGAAAATGGCGGCCCGTGCAAAATCGTTGATTTTCATTTCTCTTTTTCTCACCAGGGCGACTCGGGCCCTCTGCAATCACAAATCGAACCTGGCTGGATACCAGGCCTCATCACTAGCCAAAAAATACTTGTAAACTCCCGAGTTGCAGCGCGGGCATGCGTTTGCACCGGGGGTCGGCCCGGTCTCGCTTATTTTAGTCAATAAATCCGATATGTTGAAAAAGGGAAGTGGATCTGCTCGACCCGGCACCGGGACGTTAAAAAAAAGTTTAACAACTATGTCGACTTGTGAAAAGTTGTTTTTCGTACCTTGACAAGTCCCCTCGCCCCACTAATATCGTCTCCGTTTGCTGTTCAGTGGTGATGGCGTTTCACCTCGCATTGCGAGGTCTCCTGGCCTCCGAGTCGTCCAGCGGGGCGACTCGGAGGCTCCCCCCAATTCCTTTGATCCCGTCGACCGCAGAATTGGAGCTGGTGAGCAATCTGTGGCGCGCGCCCGAGCGCTACAGCCGCAACCGCAACTTCGAGCTCTACGACGGCGTGGCCGGCCGACGCGCGCTGCGCTGGTACAGGCAGTTGCGCTCGATCAAGCGCGATATCGGCGCCGGCTCGCGGCTGCGCGTCAAGCGCTGCGCCCGCACCGCGGCCGTCACCGTCGAGCTCGACGCGATCGGCGGCCGCCGGCGATCCCGGCTCCCGCTCGAGCTGTTCGATCTGCTGCTCGACGACGAGGAGGTCGGCCCGCTGCTGCGCGCCGCCCTGGCCGAGACCGCCCGCCGAGGGCCTGGTCGCAATGAAACGACCGGCTCCGACGTGACTAGCGGGTCAGATCCATCGGCGCCGACTGCACGGCCGCCGACCAGTTGAGCGAGGTGCGGTCGTCGGCGACCAGCTCGTTGAAGTTGAAGCTGGGCACCTTGGCCTGCAGCGCGCTGAACTTGTGGTTGCCGGTCGGGATGTTGTCGATGCCCGTCTCGCCGGTCAGGTCCGGCAGCTCGATCGTCTGCCGGTCGCCGGCGGCCAGCACGCTCCACAGCGGAATCACGCTGGTGGTGTCGACGTGGAAGACGCCGATGGCGGTGAAGCCGTCGTCGTTGACCGAGGCGCCCCCGGTGCGGCCGAAGGTGAAGCGCCCCTCAGTGTTGGCCGGCTTGGTGTAGCTCAGGTTGTTGAGAAAGTAGATCCAGTTGGTCAGGCGGGGTGGCGTCACGTTGGTCAGGCCGCGCTGGAACGAATGGGTGACCGGCAGGGTGAAGTCGACGATGTTGCCGGTGCCGTCGAGAATGGGCATGCCGACATAGCCGTGCACCGTGTACGACCAGCCCTGGACCAGCGCCGGGACCGGGCCAAAGCTGATCCCCTGCGGGTCGCCCTTGACCGCGGCCATGAACGTGAAGGAGCCGCTCGAGCCGACCGAGAGATAGGCGTCGGCCGTGTAAGCGGTGTAGTTGGCGCCGGCCACGGTCGGGTTGTTGCTGAAGCTCGTGCTGTAGTCGAACATCGAGTGGTTGAGGTTGATGTTCTGGTCACCGACGTTGCCGTCACCTTCCGGCACCGTGATGTCGGTGCGGATGCCGAAGACAGCGCCGATGTAGCCGCTCAGCCAGCCCTCGCAGGCGTTGTTGGGAGCGGGGCATCCGGCAGCGGTCCAGACCGGGTTGTTGCCGCAGACGCCATCGTACGAATCCCAGTAGAAGACGATCGCCAGCACCGCGTGCGTGCCCGGAAACGAGTTGAGCGAGTAGCTCCCGTCGACCAGCGCCGGGGTGCCGTCGAACAGCGTGAGATTGCAGGTGCCCCGCTCCATGGCCCACGCCTCGACGCCGGGAGGCACGTTGGGCGTGTTGGGGTTTTCGTCCGAGGCGTAGATCTGCGCCACCCGGAAATAGCGGTTCTGATCGGCGCCGGACGGGAACTGGGCGTTGGCCCAGCCGGTGACGCCGCCCGAGATGACGCCGAAGGTCGGCGTCGGCGGCTCGGGCACCTTGCGCGCGAGCAGCACGGTCACGTCCTGCGCGTTGAGACCGATCAGGGTCTGGGTCTCGTAGCCCGGCGCGCCTATGGTCAACGTGACCGGGCCGGTGGCGACGCCGGAACCCGAGATCACGGTCATGCCGTTGCCGTCCGTGACGCCCTTGTCATATTGGTCGAGGACGGCGGCCTTGTTGCCGGCGAAGACGACCGCGCTGGCCAGCCGCTCGCCGCGGTCCTCGCGGATGACCGTGACGTTGATGTTGTGGTTGATGGCGCCGCCGCCGTGCAGATGAACCTTGTCGGTGGGGTCGATGATCGTGATCTGGGTCGTGTGCTGCGCGTCGTCCGGCGACGCGGGATTGTAGGCATTGTCGTTGCGAAT
>JAFGSX010000112.1 GCA_016934455.1 Deltaproteobacteria bacterium | reverse complement strand
GTCGCCATCGCCGCGCTTGTTTCGTCTCCTTGACACCGGCCCGCACCCGTCGTTGTATCTCGGCATGAGAACCACATTTGCCAAGTCGCTGTTGTGTGCGGTGCTGGCGTTCGCCAGCGCTCCGCTGGCCCTGGCCGACGGGTCGGTGCGCAAGGCGCAGGACCTGGTGGACGACGCCGAGTACACCGAGGCGGCCAAGGTGTTGCGGCAGGCGCTGGCGCGCGGCGGCCTCTCCAAGTCCGAGCTGGTCGAGCTGTACCGGTTGCAGGGTACGGTCAACATCGCGCTCGGCCGACGCGAGCGCGCCGAGGCGGCCTTTCGCAACCTGATCACGGCCGAGCCGGCCTTTGCCCTGCCGAATGGCACCTCGCCCAAGGTGCGCGAGGTCTTCGACGCCGTACACGATGAAATGCTCAAGGGCGGCGGTCTGGACGAGGTGTTCAGGCCGCAGCACATACCGGTGGGCACGGTCGCTCCCAGCAAGGACGTCACGCTGCACCTGGAGATCGGCGCCAGCGAGCGCGCGGCGCAGATCGCCAAGGTGCAGGCGTTCTATCGGAGGCTCGGCACGACGCACTTCTCGTCGGTGTTTGCCAACCAGGCGGCCGGCGGGGGCTACGATGCCACCATCCCGGGCTTCGTGCTCGACGCCGAGCTGGACGACTACGCCATCGAGTACTACATCGAGGCGACAGACGCTCAGGAGAATCGCCTGACCGGAGTGGGCAAGCCGTCCTTCCCGCTCGTCTTCGAGGTGCTGGGCACGCGCGCCGACGACGCGGTTGCCGATGGCCAGCCGGCCGGCAACACGCTCTGGATCACGCTCGGCGTCGCCGCGGGGGCGGTGGTGGTGATCGGCGCGCTGGTCGGCGTCGGCGCCTACTTCTTGCTGACTCAGAAGGGGACGGGCTCGGCGACGATCACGGTCACTTACTAGGGGTCGCGGCTCACCCGGGCAGCGGCGCGGTGCGTGCGAGGTTGGTCATGTCGAGACGACTGCTGTGGTTGGCCATGCTGGTGCTGGGTGGGTGCGGTGGCGCCGACGTCGGGGTGCGCGTCGAGCTCGCGCTCGAGCGATCGATTGGCGGCGACGGCGATCTGCTCACCGTCTACGCGCTCGGCCCCGAGTACGCCAAGACCGCCGTGAGCTGCAGCCAGCCACCGGCGGCGCAGATCGACCGCGAGGCCGAGATGGTCCTCGCCTCGGCCATCATGGTCCTGGGTGGAGCCAACCCGCTGACCGGGACCAAGGAGTTCTCGCTCGATGATATCGAGGCGGGCACGGATCGCATCCTGCTGGCCGACGTGGTCGACAGCGCGACGCCGACCGTGCGCCACGGTATCGGCTGCGTCGACGGAGTCACCATCGAACGGGACAAGAACACGGTGGTGCCTCTGGTCATCCAGGCCTGCCCCGGCCAACCCGGCTGCTGAGGACTGCCGATGGCCGGTGGCCTGCGACACAGGATAGCCCGGCGGTCACGATCCTGGTGCGGTCTGCTGCTGGTATCCGCCTGTGTGCGCTCGGGGTTCGAGACCTTCGCCGGAGCCGATGTCCCACCGGACGCGGGTATCGATGCGGCCGTCGATGCGGCGATGGCGCGCGATGCCGCGTCCGAAGACAGCGGCGCCGACGCCGGCATCACCGTCGGCCCATTCGCTCAGGTGGCGGCGGCGCTCGGCCACACCTGCGCGGTCAAGACCGACGGCACGCTCTGGTGCTGGGGCGACAACCAGAACGGACAGCTCGGCGACGGGACCGCGGTGGACCGCAGCACGCCGACGCAGGTCGCGGGCACGGGCTGGTCCGCGGTCGCCGCCGGCAACTCCCACACCTGCGCGGTCAAGACCGACGGCACGCTCTGGTGTTGGGGCCTCAACGGCAACGGACAGCTCGGCGACGGCACCACGGCGAGCAGACGCACGCCGACCCAGATCGGCGGCGCGACCTGGTCCAGCGTCGCCACCGGCATCAACCACACCTGCGCCACTGGGATCGATCTCACGCTCTGGTGCTGGGGGCGCAACGCCTCCGGCCAGCTCGGAGACGGGACGCTGACCGACCGCAACGCGCCGACGCAGGTCGCCGGTGCGATCTGGAGCAGCGTGGCGGCCGGCGCAAGCGACGACTTTGCCGGCCACACCTGCGCCACGACGACCGACCATGCCCTCTGGTGCTGGGGGCGCAACGATCACGGGCAGCTCGGCGACGGGACGCTCGATGACAAGAACGCGCCGATCCAGGTCGCCGGATCTACCTGGTCGGGTGTCACCAGCGGTGGCACACACACCTGCGCCACGACCACCGACCAGGCGCTCTGGTGCTGGGGATACAACGGATTTGGTCAGCTCGGGGACGGGACGACCGCGGACAAGACCACGCCGACCCAGGTCGCCGGCTCGACGTGGACAGCGGTCGCCGCCGGGCACTGGCACTCCTGCGCCATCGCGTCCGACCACACTCTCTGGTGCTGGGGCTACAACCGAACAGGAGAGCTCGGCGACAGCACGACGGCAGACCGGAGAGTGCCGACGCCGATCGCCGGTTCCCTCTGGACGAGCGTCGCCGCGGGCGCGTGGCATAGCTGCGCGATCCGGAGCGATCACACGCTCTGGTGCTGGGGCAACAACCAGTACAGCCAGCTCGGCGACGGGACCGTGGCCAGCAAGAGCGCGCCGGTGCAGATCGCTGGCGCGGCGTGGTCGGGCATCGCCACCGGCACCAAGCATACCTGCGGCGTCGGAACCGATAGCTCGCTCCAGTGCTGGGGCGAGAACTTCTACGGCCAGATCGGCGACGGAACGGTCGAGTACGAGAATGCGCCGGTGCCGGTGACGGGCGCGTCGTGGTCGATCGCCGCGGCGGGGGGAAGGCACTCCTGCGCCACCCGGGCCGACCACACGCTCTGGTGCTGGGGCGACAACCACCAGGGCCAGCTCGGAGACGGTACGACGACGGGCAGCAGCGCTCCGACCCAGGTCGCCGGCACGACCTGGACGGGGATCGCGACCGGCAGCGACCATACCTGCGGGGTCCGGAGCGACGGCACGCTCTGGTGCTGGGGCGGCGCCGAGTACGGCCAGATCGGCGACGGGGCGGTGGTGGACAGACCCGCGCCGACACAGATCGCCGGCACCACCTGGTCGAGCGTCGCGGCCGGGGACGCCCATACCTGCGCGGTCAAGAGCGACAACACGATCTGGTGCTGGGGCTACAATTTTTTCGGCCAGCTCGGCGACGCGACGACATTGGACCGGCTCGCGCCGGTTTCGATCGCGGGGACCGCGGTGAACACGGACTGGACGAGCGTCGCCGCGGGTGGCGATCACACCTGCGCCATCGGGACCGACCACACGCTATGGTGCTGGGGCGCCAACTCCTCCGGCCAGCTCGGCGACGGCACCACGGTGGACAAGGACACCCCGAGCCAGGTCACCGGCACCACCTGGTCGAGAGTCGCGGCCGGGGGCGCGCACAACTGCGCGCTCAGGAGCGACCACACGCTATGGTGCTGGGGCGCCAACTCCTCCGGCCAGCTCGGCGACGGTACGACCTCGGGCAAGAGCACGCCGGTGCTGATCTCCGGCGCCAACTGGACTGGCGTTGCGGCCGGCCACAGTCACACCTGCGGCGTCCGGAGCGACGACACGCTCTGGTGCTGGGGCAGCAATACCGACGGTCAGCTCGGCGACGGCACGGCGTGGCAAACGCTTCCGGTGGCGGTGCCGTGAACGGCGGCGTCAGCGCTGGGGGCGGCTCTCGATCGCGGTGCGCACGTAGCTCTCGATGCGGCGGCGGTCGATCTCGTCGAGGTCGATGAAGCGCACGCCCATGCCCAGGCCTTCCTTGTCGCCTGGCGTGTTGACGATCTCGGCCAGGGTCTCGATCACCTGGTCCTGCCCGGGCAGGGTGAACTTGAGATTGACCCGCGTGCCCAGCGCGTGCGGGATGCTCTGCTCGAAGTAGACGCCGCCGGCCGACAGATTGCCGGTGCGCCGGAAATAGAGCTCGTTGCCCTTGGACTCTTCCATCCACAGGTCGATCGGCGCCCGCACCGCGCGCCGGCGATCGCGCTGCCTGCGGTCGGCCGCCACCAGCTTCTGGGTGCGACGTCGGTCGCCGCGCGTGAGCCGGTCCCCCATGCAAACAACCCCACCGCCCGTCCGGCGCTCGCCGGGCCGGCGAACTATCGTTGGTGGCGCGCGATACAGGATTCGAACCTGTGGCCTTTGGCTCCGGAGGCCAACGCTCTATCCAGCTGAGCTAATCGCGCATACCGTCAAATTGCATAATACAGCCGACCTCGGGCGGCAACGCGAAATCAACCGGCCTTCTGTTCTTCCTCGAAGATCAGGATCGGATCGGCGTTGGACTCGACCACCTCGCGGGTGATCTTGCACTCCTTGATGCGGGGCAGGTAGGGCACCCCGTACATGATGTCGAGCATCACGTTCTCGAGGATCGAGCGCAGGCTGCGCGCGCCGCCCTTGCGCTTCATGGCGAGCTCAGAGATCGCCTCCAGCGCACCGCGGGTGAAGCCGAGCTTCACGCTCTCCAGGGCGAACAGCTTCTTGTACTGACGGACCAGCGCGTTCTTGGGCTCGGTCATGATGCGGATCAGGTCGGCGCCGGTCAGCTCGTCGAGCGTCGCCACCATCGGCAGCCGGCCGACGAACTCGGGGATCAGGCCGAACTTGATCAGATCGACGCCCTTGACCTGCGACAGGATCTGGCCGAGCTTCTGCTCGGACTTGATGTTGAGCTCGGCGCCAAAGCCGATGCCCTTGCGGCCGATGCGGCGGCTGATGATCTGGTCCAGACCGTTGAACGCGCCGCCGCAGATGAACAGAACGTTGGTGGTGTCGACCGGAACGTACTCCTGGTGCGAGAACTTCTTGGAGCCGCGCGGGGTGACGTTGGCGCGCGTTCCCTCGATGATCTTGAGCAGCCCCTGCTGCACGCCCTCGCCCGAGACGTCGCGGGTCGCCGAGGGCGACTCGCCCTTCTTGGCGATCTTGTCGATCTCGTCGATGTAGATGATGCCTTTTTGCGCCCGCTCGACGTCGTTGTCGGCGTTGGCCAGCAGCGCCTGCACCACGCTCTCGACGTCCTCGCCGACGTAACCGGCCTCGGTCAGCG
Organism: Deltaproteobacteria bacterium; assembly: GCA_016934455.1. Classification (GTDB taxonomy): domain Bacteria; phylum Myxococcota; class JACRCW01; order JAFGSX01; family JAFGSX01; genus JAFGSX01. The sequence goes on along the minus strand of JAFGSX010000112.1, from coordinate 4,662 downwards.
TGGTGGCGTCGCCGATGGCAAAAGGCACGTTGAGAAACTTGGCCAGCGACTGCGCGAGCAGAGTCTTGCCGGTTCCCGTCGGACCCAGCAACAGGATGTTGCTCTTGGCGATCTCGATCCCGGTCTGGTCGATCCGGCTGTTGACCCGCTTGTAATGGTTGTAGACCGCGACCGACAGCACCTTCTTGGCGTAGTCCTGGCCGATCACGTAGTCGTCGAGAAACTGCTTGATCTCCTTTGGGGCGGGCAGCTTCTCGGGCTTCTGGTCTCGCACGTGGCGCTGGTTCTCCTCGGCGATGATGTCGTTGCACAGCCGGATGCACTCGTCGCAGATGTAGACCGTGGGGCCCGCGATCAGCTTGCGCACCTCGCGCTGGCTCTTGCCGCAGAACGAGCAGCTCAGTTGTCCACTGTGCGCGCGCCGGGTCACCTTGCGATCGCTCCTGCCCTTTGGTACCGGTCTGCCCACCCGTCGGCTTCCGTCGCTCGGGCCTCAGACCGGTGCCTCCTCATTCTCATAGCGGAACCGGGTGCGTTTTGCATCCCGTTTTCGATGCGATGAGCCACGACGACAGATCATAATGAGGCTTGGCGCGGGAGGCCATTTTTTCTAACCTGTCGACTGTTCGGGCCAGGGGTAGATCCGGGGTCGGCCATCGACGCCTCGAAGCATAGAGTACGGGCAGGCACACGGCCGGTGAGACGGCCGGCTCGCGCGGGTTCCGGTTGGCTGCTGGCCGCGACGGTCGGGCTGCTGTGCGGCCTGCCGCAATTGGCCCCGGCCGCCGCCGATGACGAGGCGGTGTGGCGCCACGTCGAGGAGGTGATCAAGGGCGTCGCCGGGAGCTACTACACGGTACCAGATCCCGATCTCATGTTGCGCGGCGCGCTGGCAGCATTGGTGCAGGCGTTGCCGGGCGCTGCCTTCGACGGCAGAGCCGATGGCAGCTATCGGGTGCTGCTGCAGCACCGACCGGTGCTGACCCTGTCCCGACCCAGCGACAGCGGCGAGTTGGTGGCCGCCATCGTCAAGGCGACCGGCGCGCTGGCGCGCGAGGGGCGCTGGCCGCGCCACGATCTGGTCGAGGCCGCGCTGCGCGGCGCGGTCTCCGGTCTTGGCAACTGCTGGACCGTCTACCTGACGCGCGAGATGGTGCGCCACCTCAGCTTTACCCCGGGCGCGCTGCCGGCCGACGTCGGCATCTCGCTGCTGTGCGGGACCGATGGCCGCGTGCGCCACGTGAGGCCCGGTTCGCCCGGATACCTGGCCGGGATCGAGACCGGCGATCAGATCCTGGCGGTCAACAATCGCCCCTGCAGTGGCATGGATGCGGCCGAGATCTTCGCCCTGCTGTCCGGGCCATCCGGATCGCGGGTGCAGATAGGCGTCACCCGGGCCAGCGGCGTCGGCCTGACGGTCGAGCTGGTGCGCCAGGTGCGCGAGATAGATCGCCCGCGCGCGGTCGAGCTCTCGCGCGGCGCAGTGCTGTACCTGCGGCCCGGGCCGATGCACGAGGGCACCAGCGATACCATCGGCTCGCAGTTGAAGTGCGGCAGCCGGGCCGGGATCGTGCTCGATCTGCGCGGCAACGAGGGCGGGCGCGTCGACGAGGCCGAGCGCTTTGTCAGGAGGTTCGTCGGGCCCGGACCGATCGCCACCATCGAAGGGCGCAACCAGAGCCAGCGCGGTCGACTGGCGGCCAGCGAGACCGGCGATTGCGCCGGGGTTCCGATCGCGGTGCTGGTCGACCGGGAGACCGCCAGCGCGGCCGAGCTGATCGCGCAGGCGCTGCGCGAGCGGCGGCGGGCGCTGCTGATCGGACAGCCGACCTTTGGCAAGGGCTCGGTGCAGGAGGTGCTCGACTTCGAGGGTGGCGCCAAGGCCAAGGTGACGGTGGCGCGTTACCTGTCGCCCTCGGGCCGGCCGCTGGACACCAGCCTGCAGCCGGACCTGACGCTGCCGGACCCGGGCGTCTATCTCGGCGCTCGCGGCGATCCGCTGATCGACCCGGTGGTGCGGGCCGCGCTCGAGAGTCTGTTCCCCGGTCGCAGCACCGCTCCCTCGGACGAGGCCGGGCCCCGCGAACCCTGATCCGGTCGCGGTCGCGGTGGCGCCCGCGCCAAACGTTGTGCTAGCCTGCCCCGAGACAGGCATGCGGCGACGGCGATCTGCCGCGCCGGTGGGGCGAGGTAGTGGCCCGGCCGGGCCGGGCGAGGACGGCACATGACGACGACTGGCCGAGGAATGGTGCGCGGCGCGCTCGCAGCGCTCGCGGTCTGGGTGGCCTGTGCTGGCGGTTGCGAGTGCGAGGACAACCTGCTCCAGGTGCCGCAGCCGTGGTGCGATCTGACCACGCAGTGCAAGAGCAACCAGGCCTATCGGTACGGCAAGTGCATCGACAGCTATTGCGAGAGCGACACCGAGTGCTGCCCCGGCACCTTCTGCTCGCTGGCCCAGCACAGTTGCCTCGACAACCGATTCCGGGCCGAGTCCGAGTGCCGTTTTGACGGCGATTGCTACGATCATTTTCACGACCGCGGGCTGTACTGTCAGCTCGACGGCGAGGCGGGTTCCTGCGGCTACCGGTCGTGTCGCGACGGCGTCTCGTGCCCGGAAGGCACCGCCTGTTTCATGGGTTGGTGCGTCGGCGCGGCTCCCTGCGGCGGCGTCTGTCCGCCCGGGCAGGTGTGCGAGGTCGGCAGCAACGCCTGCCACCCGGTGGTCGGGCAGTCCGGTTGCGATCAGAGCTGTGCCGCCGGGCAGTTGCTGGTGCTCGAGAATCCCGACGTCATGGCGGGCGACATCTGCTGCCCGATAAGCTGTCTCTGCAGCACCCTGCCGCCGTTGCAGCCCGGCAGCTACGGCCGCTTCTCGTCGATCGCGGTGACCCCAGCCGAGGTGCTGGTGTCGGCCTACGACGAGACCTACGGCGACCTGGTGCTGGTGCGGGTGTCGGCGCAAGGCCTGGTGCAGTCCGTCGAGTACGTGGACGGCGTGCCCGCGACCGGCACCGCCGGCGGCGATCTGGCCGGTCCGCGCGGCGGTCTGGTCGAGCCCGGCACCGACGTCGGCCAGTACACGTCGCTGGTGCTGGACAGCCAGGGCCAGCCGCGCATCGCCTACTACGACGTCGACAACGGCGATTTGCGTCTGGCGCTGTGGGACGCCGCGACGGCCGGCTGGAACACCTACGCGGTCGACATCGAGCGCGATGCCGGGCGCTACGCCTCGCTGATCGTCGACGCCAGCGACAAGCTGCGGGTCAGCTACTTTGTCAGCGGTCTCGAGCGCAATGGCCACGCCGCGACCGCGCTGCGGATCGCCTCCTCGCGAGTGGCGGCTCCGGCGGCGGCGACGGACTGGCAGATCGCCGACGTCGAGGTGGCCGAGGTGCGGGATCCGTGCAACGACGCGTGCCAGGCCAACCAGGCGTGCGTGCTGGTGCAGGGAGCGCCAACCTGCAGGCCGCTGGCCACCACCTGCTCGAGCTGCGCCACCAACCAGCGCTGCGTCACCATCACCGGCGGCGCAAGCTGTATGGCAGTCATGCCGCCCGACCTGCACGGATTGCCGCGCGGCGTCGGTCTGTTCTCGTCGCTGGCTCACACGCCGGGCGGCGACCTGGTCGTCTACTATGACGCCGTCCACGGCGACCTGAAGGGTGCGCTGGTCACCACCGCGCCGCAGACACCGGTGACCCTCGACGGCGATGGCGCGAGCAACCACCGCGGAGGCGATGTCGGCCGTTTCTGTTCAATCGCCTATGACGCGGTCAACGGCGTGATCGCGGTCGCCTACGAGGACACCAGCGGTCACGCGCTGCGCCTGTTCCGGGGAGCCGATCTCTCGCGCGGCAACTACGAGCTGATCGAGTCCGGCATCGGCGCGCCGCCCGGGGTGACGCGGCTATCCGACGTCGCGCTGACCTGCGCCGACGGCAAGGCGTACGCCGCATTTCAGGATGCCACCGACGCCGATCTGGTGCTCGCCGTGCGCGAGACCAATGGCTCGTGGCGCAGCCAGCGGCTGCTGAGCGACGGTGCCTATGGCTTCGATCCGAGCATCGCCGTGGGCGGCGGCAGCATCTACGCCGCCAACCTCGGCCCCCGGCTCGACAGCCGGCGCCTGCTGGCCAGCCGGCTGGTCGTCTTCGTGCAGCCGCAATGAGCTGGATGGCGCTCCGATGAGGCAACCGCCGACTCTGATGGTACCGCTGCGCAACCGGAGCCAGTGGTTCGAGCACTACTACCATCGGGAGGGCAGCGACGGCGTCTTCGTGCCCGGCTCCCTCGACTTTGCGGTGGGGGAGCCGATCTACCTCGAGATCAATTTTCTCGAGGAACAGCGTTCTTTTCGCATCCGCGGCGCGGTGCGCTGGCGGCGCGTCCGCAGCGGACGGCCGGCGCTCAAGCCCGGCATCGGCGTCGAGTTCGAAGCCAGCGAGCGGCCGATCCGCGACAAGGTGCTCGAGTTTGCCGCCGGCCGCGCGGTCGATTTCAAGGTGCGCGCCGCGCACCGCATCCCGGTGACCCTGCAGCTCTCCTACAGCAGCGACTCGCAGTTTCTCAGCGACATCGCCGACGATGTCTCGGCCGGCGGCCTGTTCATCGCCAGCGATCGCGTTCTCGACGTCGGCACCATCGTCAACCTCAAGCTCAAGC
>JAFGSX010000018.1 GCA_016934455.1 Deltaproteobacteria bacterium | reverse complement strand
CCCTCGGCGCGAGCAAGGACGCCGACCTGATCCTGCGCGCGCTGCGCTCCGGCGCGAGCGAGTTCGTGGTCAACGGCGACGACGACGATCTGCTGCGCGCGATCGTCCGGCTGTCGCACCCCAAGGCCGACGGCGGCAGCGGCAAGATCGCCGCCATCGTGCCGGCCAAGGGCGGCGTGGGCACCACCGCCATCGCCACCAACCTGGCCGGCGTGCTGCAGGCTGCAAAGTCGCGCACCTGCCTGGTCGATCTGGATCTGCACTTTGGCGACGTGCTCTCGTTTCTGGACATCTCCAGCGCCTACTCGATATCGGACCTGATCGGTAACATGCGCCGCCTGGACGCCGAGCTGCTCGACTCGTCGCTGACCAAGCACGCGTCGGGGGTGTCGGTGCTGTCGCAGAGCCACCGCCTCGACGAGGCCGAGCACATCAATCTCGAGTCCATCTCCTCGATGCTGGCCTTCTTGCGCCAGCACTTCGACGCCATCATCGTCGACGGCATCCGCGGCTTCACCGAGGTCTCGCTGGCGGCGCTGGACGTCTGCGACAACATCCTGCTGATCTGCACCCAGGACGTGCCGTCGGTGCGCAACGCGCGGCGCTGCATCGAGATCTTCAACCAGCTTGGCTACGCCACCGAGAAGACGCACGTCGTGCTCAACCGCTACACCAAGCGGTCGCAGATCGACCTGACCGTGGTGGAGGAGACCATCGGCCTGCCGGTGGCGGCTACCGTGGCCAACGACTTTCCGTCGATCATCCGCTCCGTCAACACCGGCGTGATGCTGTCCGAGGTCGCGCCGCGCTCCAAGCTGGCCGAGGACATCGCGGCGCTGGCCGCGATCGTGCGCGGCGACGGCGCCAAGCCGCGCAAGCGCGGTCTGCTGAGCGGGCTGTTCTCGGGCAAGGTGGAAGCGCATGGCGCTTAGAGAACGATTGCGGCAGAAGCAGATCGAGAACGCCTCGCTGCCGCCGAACAATGTCGCTGCGACCTGGATGAAGGTAGAGCTCGAGGACTATCAGAGCACCAAGGCCGAGCTGCACCACCGCCTGATCGACAAGATCGATCTGACCACGCTCGAGAAGCTGTCGCCCGACCAGGTGCGCTCGGAGCTACTGACCATCCTCCACGGCATCGTCTCCAAGAGCAACATCCCGCTCAACCGCGGCGAGCGCGATCACATGGTGCAGGAGCTGCTCGACGAGGTGACCGGCCTCGGCCCGCTCGAGCCGCTGCTCGCCGACAGCAGCATCACCGACATCCTGGCCAACGGCGCCAGCCAGGTCTACGTCGAGCGCCGCGGCCAGCTCCAGCTCACGCCGGTGCGCTTTCGCGACAACGATCACCTGCGGCAGATCATCAACCGCATCGTGGCCCGGGTCGGCCGCCGCGTCGACGAGACGTCGCCCATGGTCGACGCCAGGCTGCCCGACGGCTCGCGCGTCAACGCCATCATCCCGCCGCTGGCGCTGGACGGGCCGCTGCTCTCGATCCGCCGCTTCGGCGATTCGCGGCTCAAGGTGCGCGATCTGCTCACGCTGGGCAGCGTGACCGCCGAGATGCTCGGTTTTTTGGGCGCCTGCGTCAAGGCCAAGGTCAACCTCCTGATCAGCGGCGGCACCGGCACCGGCAAGACCACCCTGCTCAACGCCATCTCGTATTTCATCCCCGAGAACGAGCGCATCGTCACCATCGAGGACGCGGCCGAGCTGCAGTTGCAGCAGCAGCACGTCGCCCGGCTCGAGACGAGGCCGGCCAACATCGAGGGCCGGGGCGAGGTGGTGGCGCGCGATTTGGTGCGCAACAGCCTGCGCATGAGGCCCGACCGCATCATCGTGGGCGAGGTGCGCGCGGCCGAGGTGCTCGACATGCTGCAGGCGATGAACACCGGTCACGAGGGGTCGATGACCACGGTGCACGCCAACAGCCCGCGCGACGCGCTCACCCGCCTGGAGACGATGATCGGCATGAGCGGCGTGCCGCTCTCCGAGCAGGTGGCGCGGCAATCGATCGCCCGCGGCATCCAGGTGCTGGTGCACCTGAGCCGCCACGTCGACGGACGGCGCCGCGTCACCAGCGTCTCCGAGATCACCGGCGTCGAGGGGGCGGTGATCACGATGCAGGAGATCTTCAGGTTCGACCAGCACCGGGTCAGCAGCGACGGCCACGTCATCGGCGAGTACGTGCAGACCGGCATCCGTCCCAAGATCATGGAGCGGATCGAGGCCTTCGGCGTCGACCCCGCGGTGGTCGTGCGGCCGTTCCTGGAGGCGTGATGGGCACCGTGCTTCAGGTCCTGCTCGGGCTGGTGATCCTGGGAGCGCTGGAGGCCCTGTTCTACCTGGTCCGCTATCTGCAGGAGCGCAAGGTCGCCAACCTGGCGCGTCGGCTCAAGGCGCTGGGCGACGGCAAGGTCACCGGCTCGGTCCTGCTGCGCCAGGGCCGCCTGTCGTCGATCGGGGTGATCAACGATCTGCTGCAGGCGGTGGGGCCGGCGCGGGCGCTCGAGCGGCTGCTGGAGCAGGCCGATCTCGACACCACGGTGGCGATGCTGATCTCGATCTCGCTGGCGCTGGGCGGCTGCGGGGTGCTGGCCGGGTTTCTGCTGCACGCCGGGCTGGTGATCGTGATCCTGTTCGGGCTGATCGGGCTCTGCCTGCCGCTGGTCGGCGTGCTGGTCATGCGCAGCAAGCGCAGCGCCAAGATCAGCGAGCAACTGCCCGAGGCGCTCGAGATGATGACCCGCTCGCTGCGCGCCGGCCACGCGCTCGAGCAGGCCTTCCATCTGGTCGCCACCGAGGCGCCCAGCCCGATCAACGTCGAATTCGGCCGCGCCTTCGAGGAGCAGAAGCTCGGCCGCACGCTCGAGCAGACCGTGGTCGGCATCGCCAACCGCGTCCCCAATAACCCCGACCTCAACATCTTCGCGGTGTCGGTGGCGGTGCAAAAGGAGACCGGCGGCAACCTGACCGAGCTGCTCGACAAGCTCGCCGAGACCATCCGCTCCCGCTTTCGTTTCTACGGCAAGCTGCGCTCGCTGACCGCCGAGGGCCGCGTCTCGGGCATCGTCCTGGGCAGCCTGCCGATCGCGATGCTGATGCTGCTGGTCATCGTCAACTACAGCTATGTCAAGCCGCTGTTCGAGAGCAGGGACGGTAACCTGATCCTCGCGGCAGCAGGCGCAGTCTGGCTCGTCGGAGTGGTCGCGCTCTTCCGGCTGGCCAAGGTGGAGTACTGATGTTGAACGAACTGGTGCTGGTGTTGTCGCAAGTCGATCTGACCGTCGGGATAGCGGTGCTCGCCGGCCTGGTGTGCGCCGGCTCGGGGGTGACCGCCTATCGCGCGCTGGTCGGTCCGCGCAACCCCGTCGGAGAGCGGCTGCGCACGGATCGAGGCGGCGCCGCAGGCTGGCAGCAGAACTTCTGGGCCTACCGGGTGACCGAGGTGCGCGACTGATGTGGGCCAATCTGGTCGAGGTGCTGCAGGGCATCGACACGCAGGGCTGGGTGACGGTGCTGGCGGCGGTGTTGGCGATGCTGGCGCTGGCCGCCGCTGTCCGGTCGCTGCTCCCCGATTTCAATCCGATCCTCGATCGCCTGCGGCCGCGCTCGGGCCGGGCGGCCGCGGTGCCTGGCCTGACCCCGAGTCTGGTTGCCAAGGCCAAGGACGTCGATCGCGACGACAAGCAGCGCGAGGCCTCGCAGATCTACCGGTTGCTGGTGCACGCCGGTTTTCGCGATCCCCAGGCGGTGACCGTATTCATGGCCGTCAAGGTCGCGCTCGCGGCCGGTTTGCCGCTGCTGGTCTTCCTGGTCTGGATCATGTTCACCCGGGTCGAGGACTTTCCGGTCTGGCTGGCCCTGGTCTCGTGTTGCAGCGGTTTTTTCTTGCCAAATCTGTGGCTCTACTCGCGCGTCTCCGATCGCAAGCTCGCCATCAATCGCGCGCTGCCGGACACGCTCGATCTGCTGGTCACCTGCGTCGAGGCTGGCCTCGGGCTGGACGCCGCGATCGCGCGCGTCGCCGACGAGCAGGAATTCTCGGCGCCGGTGCTGGCCAGCGAGTTCAAGATGACCTTTCTCGAGATCCAGGCCGGCGTGTTGCGCACCGACGCCTTTCGCCGGCTGGCAACGCGCACCGGTGTCGACGATCTCAAGTCGCTGGCCGCGACGCTCAACCAGACCGAGCTTTTTGGCACCAGCGTCGCCACCGCGCTCCGCATCCAGTCCGAGTGGATCCGCACCCGGCGCATGCAGCGCGCCGAGGAGCGCGCGGCCACGGTCTCGGTCAAGATGACGCTGCCGTTGGTGCTGTTCATTTTGCCCTCATTGATCATGGTCATCATGGGGCCGGGGATCATAAACATCGCCAAGAACCTGATGCCTAGCTTCGGTTGACGAGGACGACGGTGACCCGCGGTTTCCCACGTCTGGTGCCGCTGATCGCGCTGCTGCTGGTGGCTGCCTGCGCCAGCAGCGAGGCGCAGCGCAACCGCGATCTGCGGCGGGAGATGCTGGGTGAACTGGTGGCGCGGCGCGACTGGAGCGCCGCCTTTCCGGTGGCCCGGCAGCTCCTCGAGGACGATCCCGACGACGCGCTGGCGCTGGCGTGCCGCGGCGCCATCTACCGCGAGCGGTTGCTGTTCGAGGAGGCCGAGGCCGACCTGAAGAAGGCGCTGCGCCTGAACGAACGGCTCGCCTACGCCCACTCGGCGCTGGCCGTCCTGTACGACGTGAGCGAGCGCCGTGTCGAGGCCGAGCGGCACCACCGGCGCGCGGTCGAGCTCGAGCCGCAAAACCCGGAGTACCTGAACAACCTGGGATTTTCGCTCTACATCCACGGCCAGGCGCGGCAGGCGATCCCTTTTTTCAAGGATGCCCTGCGCATCGATCCCAACGACCGCCGGGCGCACAACAACCTCGGTTTCGCCTACGCCCAGAGTGGCGATCTGGCGCGCGCCTGGCAGCACTTTCAGCTCGGCGGAAGCGCGGCCGAGGCCGCCAACAACCTCGGTTTTGCCTACGAGCGGCAGCACAACCTGAACCAGGCGTACCAGCAGTACGCCGCGGCGCTGCGGCTCGACCCGACTCTGAGCAGGGCGCGGCGCAATCTCGAACACGTGGCCGGGCTGCTGGGGCGCGCGCTCCCCGAGGATCTGGAGCAGCTCTCTCAACGCGCCGCGAGCACAGGAGAGTGAGATGAAGCGGACTCTGGCGATGGCGTCGACAATCGGTCTCCTGGCGGCGATCGCGCTGGCCGGGTGCGGCGCCGAGCACCTGACCGCGACCCACGGTCGCGCGACCGCCAACTACTACCGCATGCAGCTCGTCGATCCCGACGCCGGCAAGCAGAGCGTGGTCAGCGTCGGCCTCGACTGCAGCGAGGCGGCGATCGTGGCCAAGAACTACTACGACAGCCTCGAGGCAGAGGGCAGCGGTGGCGAGGAGGAGCAGCAGGTCTTGATCCTGTCGCCGACCAAGGAACCCGCTGCCAACCTGCCACCGCCGTCGGTCCCCGAGGGGGCCAGGTAGGCTCGTCCCGACTGTGCTATATTGATCCAAAAGGATCGGATGGCACGGAGGAGT
>JAFGSX010000111.1 GCA_016934455.1 Deltaproteobacteria bacterium | reverse complement strand
TCAAGCGCATCATCAACGAGCCCACGGCCGCCGCGCTCGCCTACGGCATGGACAAGAAGAAGGACCAGAAGATCGCGGTCTACGATTTTGGCGGCGGCACCTTCGACATCTCGGTGCTCGAGGTGGGCGAGAACGTGGTCGAGGTGATCTCTACCAACGGCGACACCCGCCTCGGCGGCGACGACATCGACGAGCGCATCATCAGCTACCTGATCGACGAGTTCAAGAAGGACCAGGGTCTCGACGTCAGCAAGGACAAGATGGTGATCCAGCGCCTCAAGGAGGCCGCCGAGAAGGCCAAGATCGAGCTGTCGTCGACGATGGAGACCGAGATCAACCTCCCCTTCTTGACCGCTGACGCGGCCGGCCCCAAACACCTGAACATCCGGCTCAGCCGGGCCAAGCTCGAGGCGCTGATGGAGGACCTGCTGCAGCGCACGCTGGACCCGGTGAAGAAGGCGCTGGCCGACGCCAAGATGGCGCCGCGCGAGATCGACGAGGTGCTGCTGGTCGGCGGCTCGACCCGCATCCCCAAAGTGCAGGAGATGGTCAAAAGCTATTTTGGCAAGGAGCCCAACCGCTCTGTCAATCCGGACGAGGTGGTCGGTCTGGGCGCCGCGGTGCAGGCGGGTGTGCTGTCGGGCGAGGTCAAGGATCTGCTGCTGCTCGACGTCACCCCGCTATCGCTGGGCATCGAGACGCTGGGGGGTGTTCACACCATCCTCATCCCGCGCAACACCACCATCCCGACCAAGAAGAGCGAGGTCTTCTCGACCGCGGCGGATGGCCAGACCTCGGTCGAGGTGCACGTGCTGCAGGGCGAGCGCGAGATGGCTCGCGACAACCGCACGCTGGGCCGCTTCCACCTGGACGGCATCCCGCCGGCGCCGCGCGGCATACCCCAGATCGAGGTCACCTTCGACATCGACGCCAATGGCATCGTCAACGTCAGCGCCAAGGACCGGGCGACCAACCGGCAGCAGCACATCACCATCACGGCTTCGAGCGGCATCGGCAAGGACGACATCGAGCGCATGGTCAAGGAGGCGCAGCAGCACGAGTCCGAGGACAAGGAGAAAAGGCAGGAGATCGAGGAGCGCAACAAGCTCGACTCGATGATCTACCAGACGGAGAAGACGCTCAAGGAGAGCGGCGACAAGGTCTCGGAGGCGGCTAAGGCACCGGTGCAGAAGGCGCTCGAGGAGGCCAAGAAGACCGTCGAGAAGGGCGGCGCCAGCGCGGCCGAGCTCAAGGCCGCCGGCGAGGCATTGCTGCAGGCCAGCTTCAAGATGAGCGAGGAGCTTTACCGCAAGGCGGCCGAGGCGGCAGGCGGCCCGCAGCCGGGCGGCCCCGGTGATCCGACCGCCGGCCCGGGCCCGGGTCCGGGCGCGGACGAAGACGGCAAGAAGGGTGGCAAGGACCAGGTCGTCGACGCCGAGTTCGAGGAAGCGAATTGACGTGTTTGGGGCGGCCCTGCGGCCGCCCCCCGTCGAGGGTGAACCTCGACGGATCCCCCCACCCGGCCCGCGCTGAGCGCGACCACGCTGGAGCACGCTGCTGACACGATGTGCACCATGGCTTCATGGTGCAGATCTTGTTACCCCGGGCCAGGTATGCCTCGATCCAGCACCTGCATGAAGTGGCGCTTGGCGCCGCTGTACGCGATCAGGTGTTGCGCGGCGGCCTCGGGCAGCGATCGCTCGCCGCAGGTGAAGATGTCGATCGCCGCGTAGCCGTGCTCGGGCCAGGTGTGGACCGAGATGTGCGATTCGGCCACGACGACGACGCCCGACACGCCCTGCGGCGCGTACCTGTGAAACGCCTGGCCGACGACGGTGCAGCGCGCCGCCGCCGCCGCCTGCAGCAGACCGCGGCGCACCCATTCCAGGTCGTCGAGCTGCACCGGATCGGCCTGCCACAGCTCGACCAGCACGTGAGTACCGAGCTTTTGCATGCCTGCAACCGAAGGCCGCTGCGCGCGCCAGAAGCCCGGGCTGGGATCACCACCTCTCGGTGATCTTGAATTCTCTGTTGGGCTCGATCCTGACCGTCTTGACCACGTCCTTGCCGATCTCCGGGTTGACCAGCCGCACCTTGTAGACGCCGGCCTCCAACGTCTGCGCCGGAATCGGGGTCTGGCCGATCTTCTTGCCGTTGACGTAGACGTCGGCCCAGTTGCCCTTGACCACGACCTTGAGCACACCCTTGCCGCTCCTGGGCTTGACCGTTACCGTCTTGATCGACAGCTTGGGAGCGAGCCTCGCCAGCTTGCCGGCGACGACGGTGACTGTCTCCTCCGCGTCGATGCCGCGTCTCTCGTCCACGAACTTGAAGACGTGCTCACCCGCCGGGAACGGCAACCCCTTGAGCGGGGTCAGCCCCAGCTCCTTGCCGTCGTGGATGACCATCACGCCGCGCGGCGTGCTGTCGAGGTCGAGCTTGCCGTCGGCCACCGGCGGCGGCGCGACCGCGGCGTCCACCTTGAGATCGACCGCGCCGCGCTTGACCAGATCCACCGTGACCGTCGAGATGCCCTCGCTAGCCTTGAACTTCTCGGTCGCGTCCTGGTAGCCGTCGAGCATGAAGACCGCTGTGTGCTCCGCGCCCACCTTGAGCCCAGGCAGATCGAGCGGCGTCAACTGCGACTGCTGTGAACCGTCGATGTAGACCTTGGCGCCCGGAGGACGCGAGACGAACTTGACGATGCCAAAGGTGCCGCTGCTCTTGGTCAGGGCGGTGGTGAACTCCACGGGGCGGCCCTCGATCGTCAGCACCTCCTGCTGCTTCGGCTCGTAGCCGAACAGCTCCACCTTGATGACGAAGGTGCGGCCGATCGGCAGGTTCGAGATCACGGTCGGCGTGGTGCCCGTCGCCGGCACCCCGTCGACGTAGACGGTCGCGCCGGGTGGGGTGGTGTTGACGACGATACGGCCCTGGGCGGCGGCGGCATCGTTGGGCTTGCTGGCGAACCAGATCGCGACCGCCACCAGCGTCAGCAGCGCCAGCGCTGCGGCCAGGCTGATGCCGAGCCGCGAGCGCAGGCGCGCGACGACCGACGTCATGCCGCTCTCGGAGGCCGCCGGCGAGACGTCGGTGGTGGTGGCCGCCATGTCGTAGCGCTGGTTGGAGCTGGTGCGGCTGCGGCCGGGAACCGTCGCCCTGGTCGGCGCCTGCTGGAGATCCCCCATCTCCTGCTTGGCGATGCGGGCGGTCTTGCGCGCGGTGGCGCGCGCGATGTCGCTCGGCCCGGATGACTCCTCCGCGATCAGCGGGTGGCCGAGCTGGGCCTCTT
>JAFGSX010000110.1 GCA_016934455.1 Deltaproteobacteria bacterium | reverse complement strand
TAAGTCTTTTTATCTTCGCAGGCTCAGAAAAAAGCCTTTCGCCGGCCCCCTGCCGAACGGGATCGACTGAAGTGAGCTGAGGGTCTAAGAATGAGCTCCGGGAGGTCCCCATGCCCGTGCTCGACTGCGGCAAGCTGATCGACCTGCGCGTCGACGCGCTGCGACGATATCACCAGCAGGCGGGCGTCGGCCGCGCCGAGGTGGACGTCTCGGGAGGCATCGACTCGGCAGTGGTCTTCGCGCTGCTGGTGCGCGCGCTGGGCGCCGACAAAGTGACCGCCTGCTTCTTGGGCATCAACTCGTCGGACGCGGCGCGCGACCGCGCGCTCGAGCTGGCGCGCGCGCTCGGTGCGCGCCTGGTCGTCGACGACGTCACCGAGGAGTACCAGCGCCGCATCGCCACCATGCTCGAGCGGCTGGCTGCGGCCGGCTACAGCCGCAGCGAGATCCAGCAGCGCATCGACGCCGACCCGACCATCCTGGGCTCGATCCGCTCGACCATGCGCGCGCCCATCGGCCGCGGCTACAACCGGCTGACCGGCGGCGGCATCCGCCACGGCACCGGCAACGAGGACGAGGACCGCTTTCTCAGGTTTTTCCAGAAGGGCGGCGACGGCGAGGTCGACACCATGCCGATCTCGTTCTTGGCCAAGGGCGAGGTCTTTCAGCTCGGCCGCGGCCTCGGGCTGCCGCCGAGCATCCTGGCCGCCGAGCCCTCGCCCGATCTGTGGGGCGTGGGCGAGAAGAAGCACACCGACGAGCAGGAGTACCGGCGCTCGCTCGGCGTGGCCTGGGACTACAGCCGCATCGATCCGGCGACCGGGGACTACTGCAAGGTGGGCACCATCGAGCGCATGAACCGCTACCTCGACGCCAGCGGCGAGGCGCTGTTCAAGCCCGAGGTCACGGTCGAGCACTGCCTGTACGGCAAGGGGGTGCTGGCCGCGGCCAGCGCGCCGCAGTTCGCGGGCATGGACCCGGCGCTGGTCGAGCAGTATCTGCGGTCGGCCAAGAAGGCGGAGCTGGTGACGCGGCACAAGCTAAACCCCGACTTGCCGGCGCTGGGCACGCGCCAGGAGCTGATCGCTGCCGGCGTGCTGACCAACGACCTCCCTGTCGTCTCGACGTGATGGCGCTGGTGGGGCCTGGCGGCTGCTGCTATTTCTTGGGTCAAATTTCGGCGGGGCCCCGCTGATCGGCGTAAGTCTTTTTATCCTCGCAGGCTCGGAAAAAAGCCTTTCGCCGGCCCCCCGCCGACCGCGTCGGTCTTGGCGAGCGGCTCTCTGGCGGACGCTTGCATTGCTGCCGGCGACGAGGTTCTAGATGAAATACCGCCCCGAAAATGACGACGAGCGCCGCTTTCTGGCGGCCTACCGCAAGAAGAACTGGCCGCGGCCGGCGGTGACCGCGGACGTGGCGGCGTTCGCGCTGCTCGACGGCGCGCTGTCGATCCTGCTGGTCCGGCGCGGCGACTATCCGTGCCGCGGGCAGTGGGCGCTGCCGGGCGGCTTTGTCGACGTCGGCGACAGCTTTGACGACCAGGGCGAGGACATCGCCGAGACCGCGGCGCGCGAGCTCGGCGAGGAGACCGGCATCGCGGCCGGCTCGGTGCCGCTGCTGCAGCTTCGCGCATTTGGCAGGCCCGACCGCGACCCGCGCACGCGCATCATAACGGTGCTCTATCTGGCGACGGTGCCGGCGACGCTGGCGCGGCGCGCGCAGGCCGGCGACGACGCGGCCGCGGCCGAGTGGATCCCGCTCGACCGGCTGGACCGGATCGCGCTGGCGTTCGATCACGCCGACCTGGTGCGCTGCGCGCGGCTGCGGCTGGCCGAGCTGCTGTTCGAGGGGCTGCTCGCCGGGCTGCTGCTGCCGGGTTCGTTCACCGCGGCCCAGCTCCGGGGCTACCTGGCGCAGGCGACCGGGCGCAGCGTCGATGCCAGACAGTTCGGCCGGCGGCTGCGCCGGCTGGTCGACGACGGTGTGCTGCGGCGCGTGGGCCCGGCGCGGCCTGCGCGGTATCGCTACCGGTAGCGACGCCAAGCTGGTGAGCGCGGAGCGGTGCGCCCCAAGTCGGCGCGATCGCCATGTCTTGTGATCTTTATAAATTCATTTAAGATCAGCAGGTTGCACCATAACGCCTTGCGTCAAAAGGCAAACGTGCTTATGATGCACAGCGTCATAAAAAACGTTCTGACGCGAGGTGCGAGGATGAGCATGTCGGAGATGGGTGGCATCAACACCAAGACCGAGACCGCGGAGAAAAAAGCAACCGGGACCGCCAACAGGGCCCCCAGGAGAAAGACGACCATGAAGGCGAGGGGAGTCAAGAAGACCGCGAGCCGCAAGACGGGCGCCAGAAAGAGCACGGCCAAGCGCACGGTGACCCCGCGCGGCGGCACTGCGCACGCGCTGAAGGATCTGCAGCGCGACATCCGCAAGGTGCTCACCACGACCGAGAAGACCATCGATCGCACGCGCAAGGATTTTGAGAAGCGGGCCAAGGAGCTGGCCAAGCGCGCGCGCAAGGAGTCGGAGGAGACCTTCGACAAGATCAGCGAGGGCTCGCGCCGCGCGGTCGACGACCTGAGCAAGCGTTTCGAGCGCTGGGCCAACGACGCCCGCGACTTGCTCGGGCTCAATCACAAGGAGTAGCAGCGCCACACCGCGCCGCGATCGGCACAGCGCGCGAGCGCTGCCGCGGCGCGCAGCCCGGGAGCCAGCACCGCGTCGGGCGCGATCTCGCACAGCGGCAGCAGGGCGAAGCGGCGCTCGAGCAGGCGCGGGTGGGGCACCTGCAGCGCCGGCAGCTCGAGCCGCGCCCCCTGGTACCACAGCAGGTCGATGTCGATGGTGCGCGGCGCGGCGCGCGGGCCGCGGCGGCGGCCGAGCGCGAGCTCGATGCGCCGCGTCGCGGCCAGCAGGTCCCACGGCGCCAGGGCCGTGGCCAGCAACAGGGCGGCGTTGCGAAAACGGCCGCCCGCCACCCCGCCCCAGGGCGCGCTGAGGTAGACCGCCGAGCAGCGGATCAGCTCGCTGCCCGGCAGCGCGCGGCAGCGCTCGACGGCCTCGGCCAGGGGCGCGGCGCCGCCGACGTTGCTGCCCAGTCCGAGAATGGCGTGCCGGATCACGGCAAGTCCCCGTGCGCGGTGGCGGTCCCCGCGATGCCATTCTACACGACGGATGCCAAAGGTGTGGCGCGCCGGCTCCGGTCGCGGTAAACGTCGCCCATGGCGATCATGACGCCAGAAGGAGTGGCGGCAACGGCAGCCGCGCCGTCCTCGGTCGCCTCCGAGGTGCGCGCCGGCCTGCTCAAGCTGCACGAGAAGATCGATCGCTTCTTCGAGCAGGTGCTGGCGCGCCACCGGTCGCGCATGCGCTGCGCGCCCGGCTGCGTCGCCTGCTGCAAGCACATGCCGTCGGTGTTCCCGGTCGAGGCCTGGATCATCGCCCACGAGCTGCGCCACGACCCCGACCGGGTCAGGCTGCTCGAGCGGCTGCTGGCGCCGGCCCGCCAGGCCGACGAGGCTAGCCCCTGCCCGCTGCTCGAGCGCGGCCGCTGCGCGGTCTACGCGCTCCGTCCGGTCATCTGCCGCAGCCACGGCGCGCCGGTAAAGGTGCCCGGCCGGCCGCTGGAGCGGTTCGACGTCTGCCCGCTCAACTTCGACGAGCAGGGCGCGCGGAAGCTGGTCACCTCCGAGGACGTGCTCGATCTGGAGCGGCTCAACGAGATCTTGGCCGTGATCGACGGCATGTCGCGGCAGGCGTTTCCCGAGGGCGCGGCGCTCGATCTGCGCATGCCGCTGGCAAAGGGCGTGCTCTACTTTCTCAAGACCGGGTTCTGATGGCTGCGCCTGTGTAGCTCGACTGAACTGCGGGTGGCGCCGTCTGCGGTGAGCAGCGCGATCACAGCTTGCAGTAGGTCGCGTCGAAAGCGGCGCGGCCCTCGTCGGTCAGCGTGTAGCGGTGGGTGTCGCCGCCGCCACCGGACCGGCGATCGATCAGGCCGGCCGTGCCCTGGCGGATGGCGCGGCTGATGTTGGTGCCAAAGGTGTCGATGTCGCGGCCAAAGGTGAGCACGTGCGCGATCTCGGTCGAGGTCAGGCCGCCCAGGTCGCATTTCTCGGCCGCGCCCAGCACGTAGACGATGCGCGCCAGCATGCGCTTGCCGGCCAGCTCGTCGTCCGTGGCGAGCGCCTTGGCCGTGACCTGGCCCCCCTTGATCTTGTCGGCCAGGTCCTGGATCTCGATCGGCACCTTGGGCCTCGTGCCGGGATCGACCTGCTTGCGCGGGGCCGCCTTCTTCCTGACCGGACGGTCGGCCGGCGGCGCGGCCTCGGCAGCGCTGTCGGCGTCGGCGACCGATTCGCCGTTGCCCTTGGCCGGCGCGGGCTCCGGCTCGGGCCAGGTGGTCTCGAACGGTCCGCTCTCGGGGCGGCCGAGCACCTTGTCGATGCGGCGCCGCACCTCGTCGACGGCATCGAGACCGAGAAAAAAGGCATCGAGAAGCTTCTGGATCACGATCGTGGATAGGCGTTCCATGGCCAGGAATTCTAGGTTGCCCGGGGCCGGCTGTAAAGCCGACTCGCGATCAGCCGCCGGCCTCGCAGATGAAGGTGGCGCCGAGCGCGCTGATCGCCGGGCTGTCGGTGGTGGAGGGTGCCAGCCGGGTCAGGGTGACCTCGATGCGCAGATAGGGCGTCCCGGGCAGGTTAGAGATGTCGGCCTCGCCGCGGCCTCCGGGCGAGTTCTGGCACACCGGCGTCGAGGCGCCGAGGCCGGTGGCGTTGAGATCGGGGGTGTCGAGCGCCACCGCGCGCACGCAGACCTGGGTGAAGACCGGCACGTCGGCCATCCACACCACCTTGTCCCAGACCGTGTTGCTGGTGGTGCAGCCGGTGACGATGGTGCGGTAGCTGCCCTGGCGCGTGGTGAAGCTGCGCAGGCCGTAGCCGGTGAAGTCCGAGTAGGTGTACGGCCCGCGGCCGACCGTGACCGTGTCGAAGCCCAGCACCGCGTGGTTGCTGTAGTCGTAGGTGATGCGCACCGCCTCGCCGACCGCGATGACGGCGCCGTTGCCGGTGTGGCTGATCGCCCAGACGTGGGTGTGGCCGGTGCGGCTGTCGGCCAGGAAGTCGGGACCGACCCCGATGAAGTGGTGGTTTCCAGGCGGATCGATCAAGTTCTCGACGGCCATGGTGTCGGCGTCGACGATCGCCGTGCAACCGGCCGAGAGGCCGGCCCAGACCCAGTTTTTACCCGTGGCATCGCGGTGCACGGCGACCCCGCGCGAGTGCAGGCTGGAGCACGCGGTGCCGACGGCCGGGTCGACAAACGCCCAGTCGCCGGCGGTCGGCAAACCGTCTGCGTCGTGGGCTGTCGGCGTGAAGCGGAACACGCCGGTGCCGCCGGAGCCGTTGTAGCCGCCGAACCAGATGCGGTCGTTCTCGTCGACGGCGACGCC
>JAFGSX010000109.1 GCA_016934455.1 Deltaproteobacteria bacterium | reverse complement strand
TTTTTGGCGGGTCCCCGCTGATCGGCGTCAGGTTTTGTTGTTGTTGAAAACGCCACTGGGCGGGCCGCTTCCGCCGGCCCCCCCGCCAAACAGGATCAACTGCGGTGAGCAGCGCAATGACGCAGTTGCGGGCGCGCCCCGGTTCGATCGCCCGCGGCCTCGAAGAAAGTCAGACAATTTAACAATGCTCTGGATATGAAGGATACAAGGGGCAACGATAATGGGATCGGGGCAAGTCGGAGGCGGCGATGGCGATCATCAATGACGGCGGGGGCTCGATCAGGCGGCCGGCGAGCACTGCAAGACAAACGACGACCAGCGAGGCCAAGGCGGACAAGCCCAAGCCCGCGGCCAGCACCGCGGCCCAGCAGAGCTCGAGCGCCGACAAAATAGAACGCCAGCAAGCCAATCCGTACCGGCCGCCGACCGCGACTCCCGCCGCTGAAAAAGAAGAGGTCAAGGGTCGCTGGCTGAGCCACCTGGATCCCTCCAGCGTCGGCCCCGCGGCCGCCGAGACGCCAACCCCGGATCAACCGGTGGCCGCCGACGTCGACAAGCCGCCCCCCGGCTTCTCGGAGGAGCGCTGGCAGAGCATCCCACCCGATGATCGGCAGGCGATCCTGGATGGCTACGCCAAATCCGCAAGCGCGGTCGAGACCGCGCAGACGGCCGCGGTGACCGAAGACGAGGCCGCCAAGCAGGCGCTCATCGCCGCGGCCGAGAAGATCTCGGCCAAGGCCCAGGAGTCGCCGCCCTACAACCCGACGGCCGAGGAGCTGCAGGTGCTGTTCGCCGCGGCCGAGGCCCAGACCGGCGTTTCGGCCCAACTGCTCAAGGCCATCTCGTTCGGCGAGGCCATCGCCGTCGCCTATCCGGACAAGCTCCCGCGGCAGTTTTTCGATACCGAGCTGGCGCCCAACCTGGCCGACCGCGCCGAGTGGGCCAAGGAGGTCATCGGCGTCGATCTCCCGCTCACCTTTGGCGATGATCGGGAATTCGGCAGCCAGACGTGCGGCCTCGGCATCTGTCAGCTCACCTTTGGCATCGACCAGGTGAAAAAGGCGCTGGACGGCGAGAACGAGGGCATGCTGCAGGTCTCTGGCGGCGGCCGGCCCGGCCTGTGGTGGGAGGGCGAGCCGGTCATGGTCGACGTGAACCGCGCCATCGTCGATCCCTACTACAACATCGTCAAGGCCGCGGAGCTGATCAATCACAAGATCAGCATCTACTCCGATCCCAAGCGGCCGGGTGGCCCGATTTCGTGGATGCCCTCCAATCCCCAGACCCCCGAGGAGTGGGCGCTGGCCGGCTCCACCTACCAGACCTATGGCGGCTATGGCCCGGGCGGCGGCGCGACCGCGCGCATCCTCAAGCGCATGACCGATCCCACGGCCGATGCCTACGAATTCGCCAACGCGCAGCCAGATCTGGCTGCGCTCGAGGAGTAGCCCCGCCGGCTACGGGCGGATGAGCGCCACCCAGCCGCCGCCAGGGGCCATCGGCACCTCGAGCGTGGTCTCGGCCGTGACCCGGCGGGTGGTCTTTTTGTAGTCGTTGCCGTGGCGGTCGGCGTTGAGGCCGTCCTGCCAGATCTCCGCGCCAAAGGAGCCCGGCCCCAGAAAAGAGAGATCGGCGGCGAGGGTGCGGCCGCGCTCGTCGGTCATCGCGCCCAGATACCAGTCCGCGCCGCTGCGGCGCGCCAGCAGCAGGTAGGTGGCAACCCTGGCGTCGAGGACCAGCGTCTGCTCCCACACCGTCGGGACCCGGGCCAGAAACTCCAGGCACTCGGGCTCGCGCAGGTAGTTGGTCGGGCTGTCGCAGAGCATCTGCAGCGGGCTCTCGTAGATCACGTACATGGCGAGCTGCTGGCAGCGCGTGCCCAGGCTGGCCGGCGTGGTGTACATGGGCCGGAAGGACTCCGCGGGCAGATTGACCATGGCGCCGGGGGTGAAGTCCATGGGGCCGGCGACCATGCGAGTGAACGGCAAGGTCACGCAGTGCCCGGGGGTGACGGTCTTGGTCTTGGCGTGCTCGAGACCCCACACCCCCTCGCTGGTGAGCACGTTGGGATAGGCGCGGTTGATGCCGGCCGGTTTGTGCGAGCCGTGAAAGGCGACCAGCAGCCGGCGCCGTGCCGCCTCGGCGGCGACCGTCCAGTAGAAGTTGACCATCCGCTGGTCGTCGCGCTGCATGAAGTCGATCTTGATCCCGCGGACACCCCACCGCGCAAACAGGTCCAGGGCCGGGGTCATCTGATCCTGCAGCGTCTTCCAGACCACCCACAGGATGAGGCCGACGTGTTTGCGCCGGCCGTATTCCGCGAGCGCCGGCAGGTCGAGCTCCGGCACCGGCGACAGGAGATCGCCGAGCCGGTACCAGCCCTCGTCCAGGATCACGTACTCGAGGCCGTGGCTGGCGGCGAAGTCGATGTAGTAGCGGTAGGTGGCGTCGTTGATGCCGGCTCGAAAATCGACTCCGTAGACGTTGTTGGCGTTCCACCAGTCCCAGGCCGCCTTGCCCGGTCTGATCCACGAGACATCGTCGATCTGGGGCGGCCGCGACAGCAGAAAGACCAGCTCATTGGTCAGCAGGTCGGCATCGCGATCGGCGATCGCCAGCAGCCGCCAGGGAAAGAGCCGCGGGCCGCCCGTCCGCGCGAGGTAATCGGCCCGCCGTACCGGCACCAGGTCGCGGTCGCTCCTATGCTCCTCCTCGAGCACGTGCGCCGGGAAGATCCCGCGCAGCGCGTTGGCCCCGGTGCCGGAGAGCCAGAGCCCCGGGTAGTCGACGAGGTCGGACTCCGTGACGAGGAGGTGCGCTCCGCGTCGGGTGTCGATCAGCGCCGGCGTGCTGCACATCTGATCCCGGGTGACTTGGCAAAGCGGCGCGTGGTGATACTGCCGCTCGTTGTGCGAGAAGAAACTCTCCTCCCGCGGGAAGTAGATCCAGGGTTCGCCCGGCAGCTCGATGCCAGACTGTTCGGACTGGACCGTCACCTCGCCCTCGGCGTCGATTCCGAACCGGTAGGCCACGCCGTCGTCGTAGGCGCGGACCCGCAGCGAGCCGTTCTCCAGCTCGAGGGTCAGCTCGCGGTAGGCCTCGAGCACGGAGCTGGCCTTCTGCCAGACGACGCGAGGGATGATCGCGCGCTGCGAGCGCGCGCTGCTCCGGCTGACGGTCGCGCGGTCTCCGATGGCCCGACCGTCTGCTAACCGCAGCGCGATCTCCGAGGGCAGGATCAGCGGCTGGCCGCCGCGCGCCACCGCATAGGTCAGCCGGTCGCCGGTGGCGACGGTGACGACGGTCCGGCCGTCGGGAGAGGTGACCGTGAATTCCATGCGGGTGTCCACGCGGTGGTGTGCTGGCGGCGCGGTTATACGCAGCGACCTGCCAGAGATTCAGCGGATGAACTGGACGGCGGTCTGGTAGACGACGGTGGCCCACTTGTTTGGCGCCTTGAGCTTGGGCGTCGCCACCTTGCCGCGGGCCAGCTCCACGGCCGCGGCCACTGCCCGCCGCGTGGCATCGCTGCGCGCGCTCTCTTTGGCGGCCTGCACCAGCGCCTGGTACAACTGGTCCATGGCCGCGTTTTCATCCGGAGTGAGGCCGGGGTCGATGTCCGTGCGCTCCTGGATGTACTCGAGGCTGTCCTGCAGTTGCTGCTGGGTCATCATCGCTGTGACTCCCCGTCAAGGATCACTGGACCGGCGGCGGGACTTCCATACCCAGCTCTTGATAGTAGTGCTGGATGATGGGTTGCTCGCGGACGTAGTTCCAGTTGTCCTGGTAATAGGTTCCCGCGGTGCCGCCGTACTCGTTTGGGATCTGGCAGGAATACTCCATCAAGGGCGCATCCATGCCTTCGAGATCCAGGTACTGGTTGCGCACGCCAAAACCGGTGACCGGCGCATCGACCAGCTCGGCGCCGCCCAGGCTGACGTGGCCCTGGGCGTCCTCGATGAACAGGTAGCGCACCGATCCGTCCTTGGACATGTAGACCGTGCCGGTGAGCGTTCCGTCGCCGGTCACCGATGCGTAGCGCGGGTTCTGGTAGGTGAAGGTCTCGACCGGCTGACCGAAGTCCGGCAGCTTTTCGGTGGGCGGCAGCTTGACGCTCGCGGGGTCGGCCACCGATAGGCCGTTCGGGGTCGCCAGTTGATTGCCGGCCGACGAGAAGGCCGCCGGTTCGGGCGAGACCGCGT
The DNA here is from genome assembly GCA_016934455.1 of Deltaproteobacteria bacterium. Taxonomy (GTDB): domain Bacteria; phylum Myxococcota; class JACRCW01; order JAFGSX01; family JAFGSX01; genus JAFGSX01. The sequence continues at coordinate 2,778 of JAFGSX010000109.1, read as the reverse complement.
CGGCATAGCCCTCCGACATGTAATGATCGCCGACCCATCTGCCGCCCGGAGCCAGCGGGTCCTGGGTCAGCCCCGCGAACAGAACGTTGGCGGGATCGGACCCGTCCGGCATGCCGGCCGCCGCTTTCAGGGTCATGACCGGCCCCGAACCCTGGCGCATGAGCTCGCTGGTGACCGGGATCGGAAGCTGCATCGACGACTCGTCGTAACCCTTGCCGTAGTGACGGACGCCGCCGCTGCCACCCCGCATGGCCGCATCCGAGGTGCGCCAGCCGGCCTGCGAGTTGCTCCGGTAGAGGATGTGCGCCTCCACTCCATCAGGGGTATCGATGTAGGCGACCGCGCCCTGGCGACCGTTGCCCAGGTCGAACACGCGCGAGACATTGTAGGTGGCGCCGTCGGCATCGATCCGGGTGACCGGCTGCAGATTCATCTCCTTCAGCGCGGCCGGAGTCAGTTGGAACTGGCCGTTGGGCTGTTGGATCAACTTGGCGCTGTCCACCAGTTGATTGGCCTCGGTCGGATCGATGGCGGAGACTCGCGCCACGTTGGTTCTGGCAACCGCAACATTTGCATCGGGCGCGGCGTGCAGAGCGGCGTCATCGATGCGCTCGGCAGCGTCGTCCGCCAGGTCATCTGCCCGTCCGGCCGCATCGTCGGCGTGGGCGGCGGCATCGGCCGCCGCGTCGTCAGCCCTGCTCGCCACGTCGTCGGCGTGGGCGGCGGCGTCGGCCACCACGTCATCCGCCCTGCCCGCCACGTCGTCGACGTGGGAAGCGGCGTCGGCCACCACGTCATCCGTCTTGCCCGCCACGTCGTCGGCGGCCGCGCCGACCTTGGAGGCGCCGATCTTGGCCGCGACCGCGCCCATCACCACGCCAGCGCCGGCGCCGCCCGCCGCGCCGATGGCTCCGCCCACGACGCTCTGCCCCAGGGTCGCCGCGGGATCCACGAACGCGTCGTCCTTGGTCCAGGGCTGCACCGCGCCGCCGGCCGCGCCGCCGATCGCTCCGTCGACGGCACCCGCCACTGCCGCCTGGCCGACCACGCCCGCGCCCCTGCCCGCGGCCGCCGTGGCGGCCCTGGCGCCGAGCCCGCCGCCGATCGCCACCGTGGCCCCATCCACGGCGCCGGTGACCGCGTCGCCGATCACGCCCTCGTTGGTCTGACTCTGACCCTTGATGGCGTAGTCGACGCCCACCTTGGTGGCGGCTCCGGCGGCGGCGCCGGCCGCCGCGGCGATGGCGATGCCGGCCGCGCCACCGGTCGCCACCGTGGCCACCACCGCGGCCCCGGTGGCCGCCACCGTGCTGGCCGTCTCGGCCACGGTATCTTTGGTCTCCTGGTATTGCTCGACGTCCTGGTTGACAAAGCCGGTCAGCTTTTCGATCTGCTCCCTTTCGTCGGCGTCGATCTGACCGTCGGCCATGGCCGCCTGGTATGCCTGGTTGGCTTTTTCGGTGTTGGCGTCGAGCCGCTCGCCGTCGTCGCTGAGCACGTCGAGCACGGCATTGCCAAAACCGCTGTCGCGCTCGAAGTCGCGCCGCTCGTTGGCGCGGTTGAGCGCCTCCTGCAGCCGCGCCTCCTCGTCCTGGATGGCATCCAGGCTGCCGCGCATGGCCATGTCGACCTCGAACTTGTCGCGGCCTGACATCTCGCGGCCGAACTCGGTCTCCAGATCGACGCCATACCTGGCCTGGTAGTCGGCCTTGAGCTGAGCGATCTGCTCCGGCGACTTGCCGCGCAGCACCTCCTGGATGGCGGCCTCGTCCGTGCCCCCGCCCAGGAACCCGCTCTTCATCGCGTAGTTCAGCCTCTCGGCGTCCGACAGCTCGCCCGTGCCCAGCAGCGACCGGGCCTGCTCCTCGTCCAGCCCGCTGAGCTCCTTGCTCAGATCCTGCTCCAGGCTGCGTCCGTACTGCTGCTGGTAGGCGGCCTTGATCTCCTCGACGCCGCTGCCCGCGCCGTCGAGGATGCCGCGGATGGCCTTTTCGTCCGTGCCCATGCCATCCATGGCCTTGCGCAGGCGCGCCGCGGCGATGGTGGCCTGGTCCTCGCCGTCGAGCAGGGCGTTGGCCAGATCGCGCTCGCCGCCGCCCAACTGCTTGTTGATCTCGGCGCGAAAATCGCCGCCCTGCGCTCCGTAGAGCCGGTTGTACGACTGCTCCATGGCCTGGAGCTCGCTCGCGCTCTTGTCCGTGATGCCGGCGATGACGCTGTTGGTGTCTTTGCCGATTCCCAAAAAGCCGCTGTTGAGCGCGGCGTGCATCTCGGCCGCTTCAGCCTGGGCGCGGTCGCCGTCGAGCAGCGCTTCGGCGCGGATCAGGGCGTCGCCCGAGAGCTCTTTTCTCAGATGGGCGCGGAGCTCGGCCTTGTACTCGGGGCTGAAGGTGGCGGGGTCGTTTTTTTCGAGCGTGTCGAAGATCTGCTGCTCGTCGGTGCCCCACCCCTCCATGGCCTTGTTCAACGCGGCCCTGTCGGCGGCAGCCTGATCGCCGGCCAGCAGGGACTCGGCGCGCTGCAGCTCGGTGCCGGAGAGCTCTTTTTTGATGTCGGCGTCCAGGTCGCGCTGGTAGTGCTCCTGGTAGCTGGCGCGGATCTCGTCGACCTGCGCCGGCGTCTTGCCCTCGAGCGAGCTGAAGATCGCCTTCTCGTCGGTGCCCATGCCGAACAGACCGCCGTGCATGGCCTTGTAGAGCTTGCTCGCCTCCTCGCCGGCGTTGATCGGAGGCGCTTCGGGCGTTGTGGCCGTCGGCGGAGCCTGGGTCGTCGGCGGAG
>JAFGSX010000108.1 GCA_016934455.1 Deltaproteobacteria bacterium | reverse complement strand
TTCTGAGCCTGCGAAGATAAAAAGACTTACGCCGATCAGCGGGCCCCTGCCGAAAATTGGCTCAATTCAAGCGAGCTGAGGGTTTAGTTGCCCGCGCGCCTCGTCTCGCTCGGCGGGCCATCACTCCTCGCGGAGAGGGTCCTGTGCGCGCCCGGCCGCGCGCTGCTCGCGGTAGCGCGCGGCGATGGCGCGGGCGATGGCGCGCTGGCCGTCGTCGAGCAGCGGCTCGATGCCGGCAAACGCCTTGCGATCGTTCTCGTCGAGGAGCTGATCCAGCCGCTCCAGGTAGCGCGGGTCGACGGCGCCGTCGTCGTGCTGGCCGGGCCGCGCGCTCCGGCATTGCACGCACTGTCTGAGGCCGTCGCCGCCGCGGTCGGGCTTTCGTGCGCCGCCCGGGCGATCGCCGCCGCGGCTGGCGAGCTGCTGCTCGAGGGAGGAGCGCAGCGCTGCGTTGGCCTGCTCTAGCTGCTCGTCCACGGCGCGGATCTTGGCCACCTGGGCGTCGCTCAGCTCCAGCTCCGTGCGGCGCTCGAGCAGCGCGGCCAGCGACGAGCGCGGAAGCTCCGGCCGGGACGGCGTCGCCGCCGAGGCCGCGGGCGGCCGGACCGCGCGATCGCCGGCGCAGCTCGCGGCGAGCGCGGCCGCTGCGATCGACCAGCGGAGCAGCGCGCTCATTTCGCACGGCTGCGCGGGACCGGGTTGTAGCCGCGATCGCCATACGGCTGCAGCTTGTCGAGCCACAGCGCCTCCAGCGCCCTGAGCTCCTCGACCAGGTCGTGGCCGGGCTCGCCGCTCGGCTCGAGGGTGTCGACCACCGCAAACTCGAACTGCGTCTCGCCGTATTGGTCGAAGTCCTGCTGCAGGGCGCGGGTCATGTGGCTGTGCCATTTAAGTTGGGCGCGCTGGCTGTTGAGCACGCCCTGCACGTTGTGTCCGCTGCCGACGAAGACCTTGCCGTTGGCGCGGTTGGTGACGACGAAGACGCCGGCGGCCGGCGGATTCTCACGGTACTGGCGCTTGAGCTCGGTCTTGCGATCCATGGCTGTCCTCCAAACGGTCCCGCCGCCTCTGCAATCCAGGGGGCTCCTCGACGAGTCGCGCGATCTGCGCCAGCGCGGCGTCGTAGTCGGCCGCGCTCTGGTCGAGAAAAAGCATGGTCGCCAGAGCATTGGCGGTCATCAGCGCCGGCCAGTGCTCGGCCAGGATCAGGTACCACGGCCACTGCGGATCGAGCTTCTCGGCACCGATCGCATCGCCGGTCGCGATCAGCCACAGGGTCGGCTGCAGCGCCCGCTCGAGCAGCGCGAAGGCGAGGCCGTGGCGCTCGCTGTCGGCGCGCTGCCGGCGCAGGGCCTCGCGCGTCGCCCGCAGCCGGGCGCGGCGTTCCGCGGCCGGCGCGTCGGGGCGCAGGTCGGCCAGCAGCCGCGCCGCAGCCGCGGTGTAGGGCCGCAGCGCGATGCGGGAGCGCCCGCGCTCGGATGCGGCCGTGCGCAGCACGATCCGCGTCGCGTCGCGCCCGAGCATGACCCCGGCGCCGGCTCGCAGCAGGTGCGCCTCGCGCTGGTTGGCGACCAGCGCCCAGGCAAACGGATCGAGGTGGGTCGGCCGCAGCCAGCGCGCGATCAACGGGTCGAGCGTCTCGGGAGCGGCAGCCATCACCTCGGCCGGCAACTGCAGCGTGCCCTTGAGCATGCGGTAGGCGTCCGGGTCGTCCTCGGGATCGGAGAGCGCGAACACGGTCCAGGCGTCGGCGGTGTGCAGCAGCGCCTCGAACTCGCGGCCCGGGCCAAAGCAGAACCGCAGCCGCAGCGGCGAGCAGTTGAGGTTGAGATCGGGCGCCTCGACCCGGATCCCGTGGCGGCGGTTACCGTGGCCGTCGACGACGAAGCCGGCGGCTGCGCGGTCGCGGTTGACGGTGACGACCGGCGGCGGCCGTCGAGGCAGCAGGTCGGTCTCGGCGATCGCCTCGCCGGTGACGCGGAACCGCCAGATCGGATCCTCGAGTTGTTTGAAGTAGTAGCCGGGCCGGCCGTCTGGTCCCAGCCCCTGCACCCGCAGCTCGCGCGCGGCGTTGCCCTTGCCGTTCTGGACGATGGCGATGTTGCGGCCGAGCCGGCCGCGGGGGCCGACAGCGATGGCGGGCTGCTCGACCCAGTCGGGCGGCGGCAGGCCGCGCGTCCTCAGCTCGGACCTCGGGTCGCTGCCGGGCACGCCGTGGCGCTCGACCCGCTCGAAGTAGCGAAAGCGGAACATCGGCGTGCTGCCGTCGCTGTCGTAGTCGTAGAAGCGGGTGTAGAGGTCGCCGGCTGCGGTCAGCGCGAACAGCGTCGAGGCCGAGCCGGCCAGCGATTCGATGCGCACCCGGCCGCGCCGCGGCCCGCAGATCTGGCGGCTGAAGTCGGGCGAGACCCAGGGATCGGAGTAGGCGATCTGCTGGCCGTCGGCCTTGAGCGCGAGCAGCGTGGTGCAGCCCGAGCGGCCCCAGTTGAACTGGTTGCCGTAGGGGTCCTCGTAGTACTCGACGTTGCGGTGGCGGTTGCTGAAGGCCCAGCCCCTGGTCCCGGCTGGCAGCCGGAGCAGGGACGTCAACCCGAGCTGCGGCAGCCCCCACTCGTGGGTCCAGCCGTGCTCGTCGGTGCGGTAGAGATAGCCCTGGTCCGAGAGCGCCACCAGCCACTGGTCGTCGGCCGACAGCTCGACTATCGCCCGCGCCGGCTGCACCGGCTTGTCCTCGCTGGCGAAGGGCAGACCCGTGCCCATGAACAGGTGCCAGTCGTCGCGGCCGGCGTAGGGCCCCTCGGGGTTGGCCTTGGTCCAGATCCGGCCGTCGTGGATGGCATACAAATAGTGCCGCGTCACGGATCGCGTCGGCGTGTTCACGAAGAAGCGATCGGGCAGCGGGGGAACGCTGTCCGCGGCGCCGGTGCCGATGGCCGAGGCCAGTATCGCGATCGCAGGGAGGTGCCGTGTGCTCATGGACGCTCCGCGCCCGGTCCAGACCTTGATAGCAGCGCTCGGGCTCGGCGAGAAGGGGGCTCGAGCCCGCGGCCGATCCGGCGCGGCATCCGATTGGCGATCGACCCGGATTCTGTTACAGCAGGGCGGGACCTTTTCAAGGAGAGACCGATGCGCACGCGATCCATCCTGACGATCTCCGCCCTGGCGTCGCTGCTGGCCTGCAACCGGCAGCCCACCCAGGCAGCTCCGACCACCGCCGCCAACACCGCCGCTGCCGCCGCCGCGGAGGCGCCCGCAGCAGCGGCGCACGCCGGCGAGCTCGCAGCCGGCACCGCGCTCACCAACGACAAGCTGGTCACCAGCAAGACCGCCGACGGCAAGACCTTGACCCACGCGGGCGCCAGCTTCAGCGACGGCGTGGCTGTCTCCGCCAGCGAGCTGTTGACCGCGCCCGACAAGTACACCGGCAAGAAGGTGCGGGTGAAGGGCAACGTGTCGGCCATGTGCGTGCACGCGCGCTCCTGGTTCGCGCTGGCCACCGACGACCAGAGCGGCCGCCACCTGCGCGTGCTGACCTCGCCCAGCTTCCTGGTGCCGGCCGACTCGATCGGCAAGAGCGCCGAGGCCGAGGGCGTGGTCGAGGTGATCGAGGTGGCTGCCGACCAGGCCAAGCATTTCGCCGTCGAACACAAGCTCGGCGACCCCGGCGCCATCACCGGTCCGGTCAAGCAGGTGATCGTGCGCGCCAGCGGGGCGGACTTCACCGGCTGAGCTGGCGTCGGCCGCGGCGGCAGGTGCGCGG
>JAFGSX010000107.1 GCA_016934455.1 Deltaproteobacteria bacterium | reverse complement strand
CGGATCGTGGGTCAAGCGCGACGGGGTCTGGTCGAACCCGATCGATTCGCTGCGCGCGCGGGCCATGGCCGAGGCGTTCCGGGCGCTGCCGTGAACGCCGCGCCGGACCTGGTCATCCTGGGCAGTCTGATCGTCGACGACATCGAATTCACGAGCGGGGCCACCCGGCTCGGGCTGGCGGGTGGCGCGGCGCTCTACGCCGCTCTCGGCGCCAGCCTGTGGGGCGCCCGGGTCGGGCTGGTCAGCCGCCGCGGGACCGATTATCCGGTCGCGGTGCTGGCGGCGCTGGCCGATCGCGGCGTCGACCTGGCGGGCGTGGTGGATCTGGGCCGGCCCGGCGGCCGGACCTGGCTGCGCTACCGCGCCGGTCGCCGCACCATCGAGCCGCAGGCCGGGCGGCCCGGGCACCTCGAGATCTCGCCCACCGTCGATGACATCCCCGAGCATTTTCTGGCCGCGCGTCACTTTCACGTCGCGCCGATGCCATTTGCCGTCCAGCGGGCTCTCGTCGACCGGTTGTCTCGGCTGCCCGGAGCCCGGATCTCGCTCGACCCGAACCTGCCGCTGCGCTCCGACACGCTGGAGGGCTGGCGCCACCTGCTGCGCCGGGTGGACCTCCTGCTGGTCGGGCAGGACGAGGTCCAGCTCGCGCCGTCGGCAGAAGACTGGCCACGGCAGTTCGCGCTCGATGTCGGCGGTAGGCTGGCGCAGGTGATCGCAAAGCGCGGCGCGGCCGGCGGCGTGCTCTACGACCGCGCGAGCGACAGCAGCACCGCGTGGCAGGCCGGACCCTGGCCGGTGGTCGAGCCGACCGGCGCGGGAGACAGCCTGGCGGGCGGGGTGCTGAGCGGGCAACTGGTCGGCCAGCCGCTCGAGCTGGCGCTGCAGCGGGGGCTGGTGAGCGCGAGTCTCGCCCTGGCGCAGTGGGGACCGGACGGGCTGCTCGAGGCGACGCTGGCGCGGGCGCGCGCGCGGCTGGCCGAGCTGCAGGCCGCGTCATGAGCGAGCCGCCGTCGATGCTCGGGCCCGCCCACCTGGCGGTGGTGCGCCAGCGGCTGGCCGGGCGCCGGAGGCGGGCGCTCGAGCTCGCCGGCGCGCAGCGGGCCGCGGTGCTGGTGCCGCTGGTCGTCGCCGGCGGCGCCTGGTCGCTGTTGTTCGTGCGCCGGGCCGACACCGTGACGACCCATCAGGGGCAGGTGGCCTTTCCGGGCGGCCACGCCGAGCCGGCGGACGCCGACATCGTGGCCACCGCGCTGCGCGAGGCGGCGGAGGAGATCGCGCTGCCGCGGGATCGGGTCGAGGTGGTGGGTCTGCTCGACGACGTGGTGGCGATCACCGGCGTGCTGGTGACACCCGTGCTCGGCCAGATCCGGGAGGCCTTCGAGCCGGTGCCCGATCCCGCCGAGATCGCGCTCGTCTTCGAGGTGGCGCTGGCTACCCTGGCCGATCCCGCCAACCGCAGCGCGGGTTACCGTCGGCCCACGCCGGCCGGCGAGATCGAGATCCCGGTCTACGGCGGCGGGCCGGAACCGATCTGGGGGCTGACCGCATGGATCGTGAGCGAGCTGCTGCCGCTGCTGGCGCTCGCAGATCAGTAATTGGCGCCGATGACCAGGTAGGGCTGGATCGCCAATCCCTTGGCGTCGAAGCCGCGCGCCACGCCGAGCCGCAGCTCGAGCCCCATCACATAGCCGAGCACGGTCACGGCGCGCAGCTCGGCGCCCGCCCCGCGGTGCAGCAGGTCGCGGCTGCGCGGGGTGTCGAACCAGGCGCCGCCGATGTCGCCGAAGACCACGGCGTAGGCGCGGTCGAAGAAGAGCGGCAGCGTCGACAGCCCGCGCTGGACCACGAGCAGCGGAAAGCGGTATTCGAGGCTGCCGACCAGCATGCCGTCGCCGACGAAGGCGTTGCTCGGATAGCCGCGCAGATAGCCGCCGCCCAGCCTGACCCTGAGAACCAGATCCTCGACCAGGTTGCGCGCGGGAATGCCGCCGACGCCGTACAGGCGGCGCTGATCGCGCGGGCCGGTGGCATAGCCGCCCTGCACCAGGATCGCGACCACGTGGTTGGTCAATCCCGGCACCTGCAGGTAGAGCGAGGCATGGCCGAACAGCTCGAACAGGACGCTCTCCGATCCGAGCAGCGGATGGGCCAGCCGCGCCCACAGCCCGCCGCTGACGCCGCGCTCGACCGAGATCGAGTCGATGAACCAGCGCAGATCGCCGTAGCCCCATTGCAGCCGGAGCGCGTTGGTGCGCCCGATCCAGGGGACAGCGGGGCGCGCCTGGTCCGGCGCGAAGGGGAGGGCATCGACGCGCTCGTTCCATTCGACGTCGTAGCCGACACCGAAGACGTGGCTGTTGAGCCAGCGCAGCCGCGGCAGGAGCAGCGTCGTCTGGATCCGCCAGCCGCGCTCGCGCGTCCACGCCGTCTCGTCGCCCAGGTCGAGCGCGAGCTGGCGCTGGTATTCGTAGCGACTGACGCCCAGCCGCACCGGCGTCGGCAGATCGTTGTAACCGTAGCCGAGGTCGGCGTTGAAGGCGCCGGATTCGGTGCCGTAGGTCGCCTGTAGAGTGTACTGGTGGACGCCCACCGCGTCCTGGCCCGCCACGGCAGCGCCCAGCACCGGGCCCGCGCCGTCGACGGTGAGCACGGGTATCCAGGCGTGCGGCAGCAGCGTCGGCAGCGGGTCGTAGACCGAGGTCTCGAGCTGGAGCGGTTGCGGGCTCGGGTGCGCCAGCGGCCGCTCGTAGCTGACCGACCCCGGCAGGTCGAGGGTGCGCTCGGCGGGCAGGCCGAACAGGTCGTAGCCGTCGACCGTGAAGCCGACAAAGTAGATCTGCGCACCGTCGCTCGTGGGTCGGGGCGCGAAGGCGCCGCTGACGACGTTGCTGAGCTGGGTCAGCCGGCCGGAGCCGAGATCGAGCGCGTGGATCTGGAACACGCCGCTGCGATCGCTGGTGAACAGCAGCCGGCCGTCGGGGGCAAACACCGGATCGAGGTCGAGCGCCCGGTCCGCGGTTAGCTGTTGCAGCTCGCCGCTGACCAGGTCGACGCGCCACAGGTCGCGAAAGCCGCCCGGCCGCCACATGCTGATCACGGCGCTCTGTCCGTCGGGCGCGACCGCCGGCGTGTAGAACTGGCTGCCGTCTTCGAACAGCCTGATGTCCGCCACCTGGTCGGTGTCCAGGTCGAGGCGCGCCAGCGCGCAGCGCTCGCCGTCGCGGCGCACGAATATCGCGCCGCTGCCGTCGGGCAGGGCCGCCGGCTCGCGGCCGCGCAGGCCGCGGGTCAGCCGCTCGCTGCGGCCGCTGCGCGGATCGATGCGGTACAGATCGTAAAAGGCGTAGGCGTTGTCGAACACCTCGGGCTGGGCCAGCAGCAGCGTGCCGTCGGGCAGCGCGGTCATGCCCTCGAAGCCGTGCAGCTCGAACAGCCGCTGCGCCTGGCCGCGGCCCACATCGTAGCGGTAGAGCGCGGGCGTGTCGTCTCGCGGCGAGCCGTAGAGGTAGACGGTGCCGTCGCTGCCGACCACCGGCTGGCGCACGTTGTTGCCGAGCCGGGTCAGGCGCTGGCTGGCGTCCGCGCCCAGCGCCTGCGTGCGGTCGCGCACCTGGCGCGCCTGCTCGCGCACCTCGGCCAAGAACTCGGCGTAGAGGTTGTCGTAGCTCTTGTCCAGCGCCTCGCGCGCCGCTCGGTTGAGGCCAAACGGCACGAGCTGGGCGCCGTAGCGCGCCGAGATGGTGCGAAAGACGCCCTCGCCGTAGCGCCGCGCGAGAAAATCCAAGAAGCGGCCACCGTACAGGTACGAGGAGGCGCCGTAGGGGTAGGCGCGCTTGCCGGTGCTCAGCTCGTCCAGCGTCCACAGCTCGTCGTCCAGCGCGGCGGTGCGCAGGAACATATCGTACAGCGATGCCCGCACCCGGCCGCCCGAGGTGAAGCGCGATTCGGCGTAGACCGCCAGCCCCTCGATCCACCAGATGGGCTGCGCCTGGTTGGGCGCCCACAGCTTGCCGAACAAGCCCTTCACCAGCCGCGGGATGCCGCCCACCGTGTCGAGGTGGACGATGTGGGTGTACTCGTGCAGCACCAGGCTGCGCAACCAGTCGTCTGTGTCTCCGAGCGTGCTGTAGTTGTCGGGCGCCACGGCGAAGATGTGCACGGTGTTGTAGGGCACGGTCAGCGCCCAGCCGTTGGCCGAGTCGGTCTCGTCCTCGACCACGATCTGGACGCGGTCGCCGGGCACGGCGCCCAGGAACTCGGTCACCGTCGCGTGCGATGCGTCGGCGATGGAGGCCACCCGCTGCGCCAGCGGCAGCAGCCGCTGCGGATAGTGCACGGTGCAGCAGCTCGACTCGATGGTGTGCCAGTCCAGAAACGGCGCCAGCGCCTGCGCCGCCGGGCTGAGCGTCAGGGCCGTGGCGACGGCGATCGCGGTGCGCGGCGAGGTCACGGCTGCAGGTCAGCGGCGCGCCGTTCGGAAAACACGCGCTCCTTGAGGAACTTCTCGGTCCGCAGGTTGACCAGGTCTGGCATCTCGATCGGCATGGTGTGGCTGGCCAGCGGCACCACCAGATATTCGGAGCCGGGCACCAGCCGGTGCATGCGCTCGGCCAGCGCAACCGGGGTGAAGGTATCGCGCTCGCCGGTCAGCACCAGCGTCGGACGGTCTATCTCCGGCAGCCACGGCTCCGCGGTGCGCCGCGAGATGTCGTCGAGCAGCGCCAGGAAGAGCTGGACGTCGATGTGGCCGAGGTGATCCAGGTAGGGTACGAAGTCGCCGATCCGGATCAGGTCCATGTTGATCTCGACCTTGCCGGCGAACGCCAGGGCGAGCCGCGTCGGGACCGCCAGCTCCCACAGCAACTGGGTGACATTGGGAAAACGCCCGAACACCCCGCGCAGCAGGGGTAGCGCCTTGATCGCCACGTCGCTGCCGCGAAAGGTGTCGAGGGGACGACCATAGGAGCCGCACAGCGCGACCAGGCCGAGCACGCGCTCGCGCTGGCGCAGCCACTCCTCGAGGATGACCTGCACGCCCATCGAGTGGCCGCACAGCACGGCGCGCACCGCGCCGACCGCGTCGAGCACCGCCTCGAGATCCTGGCACAGGTGGTCGAGCGTCATGGCGGCCAGCGCCGGGGGCGGGCCGCTGCGGCCGTGGCCGCGGTAGTTCCAGCGCACGACCCGGTAGCGCGCGGCCAGGTAGGGCGCCAGGTAGGTCCACGCATATTGGTCGCAGCCGATGCCATCGCACATGGCCACGGTCTCGCCCTGGCCGATGACGTTGTAGAAGATCTCGGTCCCGTCGGCAGAGCGGCACAGGCCCTCGCGGTATCCGCCGGCAGTCGCCATGGCGCCACTATAGCGCAGCCGCCGTCGGGTGCCAGCGATTCCCCGGCGCTGGCGCGGCGCGTCTGGCGCGGCGCGTCTTGTCAAATCGACCGGCGCGCAACAAGATACCGCATGGCCGACTCGCTCTACAGAGACCGCTCGCTCGAGACGCTGGTGGAGCAGCGCGACCTGATCCTGGTCACCGGCAAGGGCGGCGTCGGCAAGAGCACGGTGGCGGCGGCGCTGTGCGAGCTGGCCGTGCGCCGGCGGGGCGGCGCGGTGGCGGTGGAATCGACGGTCTGCCCGCGGCTGGCGACCATGCTCGACCCCGGCGCCAGCGTGCAGGTGGTCAACATCGAGCTCGAGAAGGCGTTGCCGGCGTTGATCGGCCGCATCGCGCGCCTGCCCGCCATCATCAACGCGCTGCTCACCAATCGCGTGATCCGGCTCTTCCTGCGCACCGCGCCGGCGGTGGGAGAGCTGGTGTTGCTCGATGAGATCCGCGAGATCGTGGATGCCAACCAGCCACGCGGTTGGCCGGTGATCGTCGATCTGCCCGCCAGCGGGCACGCGGTGGCGCTGCTCGGGACGCCGCGCGCGGCGCGCCGGCTGGTGCGGGTCGGCCCGGTCGAGCGGCTGTGCGACCGGCTCGAGCAGATGCTGCTCGACCAGCGGCGCTGCGAGCTGGTGGTGGTGGCGCTGCCCGAGGAGCTGCCGGTCAACGAGACCATCGAGCTCTGGCGCCGGGCCAGCGAGCTCGGGCTCAACTGCCGCACCGTCGTCGTCAACCAGGTGCCGCGGCCGCCGGTCGAGGAGCCCGAGCGCGCCTGGCTGGACCAGGTGCGAGAGGCCGACGCCAGCACCCTCGGCCGGGTCGCCGGCGCCGCCCGCGACGAGTTGCTCGGCGTCGACCAGGCGCGCGCCCAGATCGATCGCCTGCGCAGCGCGGTCGACGGCGCGGTGGTCGAGCTGCCGCGCGCGGTCGACCTCGATCCGAGGCGCCGCGTCGGCGCGCTGCTGCACACCATCGCGCCGTGAGTTTCGCGCGCGCGGGCGAATAGCGCGGGCTTTTCGCGGACGGCCGGGTCGAGGATCCGCCGACCGTCACGGGCTCGGCGGAGGAGCCGATCTCTTGTTCGCCCGCGCCAGCAGCTTGCTGCAGCCATCGGCGCGGTTGCCGCTGGCATTCCACTGGAGATCGCTGCGGCGGGCGCGCAGGCGCTTCACCAGGCGCCAGACCTCGCAGTCCGGTAGCATGTGATTGTCGCTGACGTAGACGGTGCCGCCGACGCTCTCCAGCGCGTCGAGACCGCGCAGGCTGGTGAGCGAGCCGTTGGAGTTGATGCTGACGTTGCCGCCGACCTCCTTCAACCGGTTAAGGCCCGAGAGGTTTTTCAGCGCCGGCTCCTCGAAGACGGAGAGATTGCCGCCGACGCGCCGCAGCGCATTCAGCCCGTCGAGGTTGGTCAGCGCGCCGCCGTAGTGGATGAAGACGTCGCGCTCCACGAGCTCGAGCCGGTCCAGCCCGCGCAGGCTCCGCAGGCCGTGGTTGTAGGCGATAAAGAGCTGACCGCCGACGGTCGTGATCGAGTCGAGGCCGCGCAGATCGGCCAGCACCTCGGTGGTGGCGACGTTGAGATTGCCGTTGACCCGGCGGATGCTGCGCAGGCCGGACAGGCTGGCCAGCCGGGGGCTGAGGTCGATGTGCAGATGGAACACCTCGACCGGGCAGAACAGGTCCGGGATCGCGACCAGTTGGGTGTTGTGGAAGAGCAGGGTGCCGTCGATTCTGACATGGCGGGCGGCGGCAGGCAGTTCGGCAGCGGTCGCGATGTCGACGTCGCCAGCAAAGGCCTCGTCGTAGCAAGAGGTCTGGCCGGAGGGTATGGCTTGGCTGGCGGTGGCGGCAGCGACGGCGAGACAGAGACCGGTGCGTGCGGCGAGCGCGACAGGGGCGACGTGCATGGTTTCCTCCGGCTTGCCCAACCATAGCGCGAACCGGGCCTGCCGGTCGTCAACGCGCTTGTCGCAGCACCGCGGCGTCGCTACACTCCCGGGCCTGGGATCTGGCCCCGAGTTCGATGAAAGAACCACCCCGCTTGCACGAGATCGTCGACGCCGCCCCGCTGGTGGTCTGCCTGGGGCCAGGCGGGGTGGGCAAGACCACGATCGCGGCGGTGCTGGCGCTGCGCGCGGCCGCCGCCGGCCAGCGCGCGCTGGTGCTGACCATCGATCCCGCCCGGCGCCTGGCCGACGCGCTCGGCGTGGCCGGCCTGACCAATGATCCGACGCCGGTGCGCGCCTTCGAGTTCCTGCACCCGGCGGGGACGCTGAGCGCGCTGATGCTCGATCCGGCGGCCACCTTCGACCACCTGATCGCGGTGCTGGTGCCGGACGTCGAGCGCCGGCGCAAGCTGCTGGAGAACCGCATCTATCTGCAGCTATCGCGCTCGCTCGCCGGCACCCTCGAGTACATGGCGATCGAGCGACTGCATGACATCGTGGTCAGCGAAGCCTACCAGGGCATCGTGCTCGACACGCCGCCGACAACCAACGCGCTCGACTTTCTCGACGCGCCCGAGCGCGCCGCGCGCTTCTTTCACGAGCGGGTCACGCGCTGGTTCGTGCACCGGCCCGAACGCCTGTCGTGGACCAGCCGGCTGTTCGATCGCGCGGGCTCGACCGTGCTGGCGCTGCTGTCGCGCGTGGTGGGGGAGGAATTCGTCAGCGACATGACCGCCTTCTTCACCGCCTTCGGCGACCTGTTCGGCGCCTTCCGCGCCCGCGGCGAGCGGGTATCGGCCCTGCTGCGAGACCGGCGCACGGTCTTTGTCATCGTGGCGTCGCCCGATCCCTACCGCCTGCCCGAGGCGCTCGAGATCGATCGCCGGCTGGTCGACGCCGGCTGCGCCCCGCGCGCCTTCATCGTCAACCAGGTGGAGGAGGTCTTCGCCCCCGAGTGGCTCGACCTCGAGGCCTCGACCGATGCCGCCGCCAGCGCGATCGAGGCGCAGGCCGGGCGCGAGCGAGTGCGCGCCTTCGTCGAGCGGCTCGAGGCGCACCGCCGGGCGCACCACGAGTCGGCGCGCATCCACGCCGAGGCGGTGGCCAGGCTGCGCGCCCACGCCGGCAACCGGCCGGTCTTCACCGCGCCGCGCATTCCGCCCGGCGGTGGAGCGCGCGAGAGCCTGCTCGCCATCTACCAGGCGCTGTTCGCGCGCGCCGCGAGCAGCGCGGACGCGGCGGGCCAGACGAGTGGCGAAGCTCGCGGCTGATGAGGTTCTCGACGGTGGCATGGATGCTCCGGGGTGCCGAGAGATCGCTGCGGCAGCTCGCATCCTCCGATCGTCCGATTCCCGGACAGGCGCGATGTGAGTAAGGTCACGATTGCGACTCGCAAAGGCGGAACTCAATGAGAGCGCTGCGCGGAGCGGCGGTATGTCTTTCGCTGTGCGTCGCTGGCTGCGAGCACCTTCACTGCTGTTCCGATCTGCGTGACCAACTGGTGGGAGTGAGTCAGCGCCGTTTGCCCTGACCCAGAATGTCGTCCGCCGCCGTCTCCAGGTCGGGCCGGCGCAGGCCTCCCGACAGGTACACGGTCTTGCCCTCGAACGGGTAGGGCGCCGCGTCCAGCGGCGGGTGTGCCTCGCGGCCGCCGGCGAGGATCTCGGCCAGCACGCCGTCCAAAAAGTCGAGCCCCAGCTCGATGGCGTCCGTGTCGGTCACGTCGGGCACGTCGGCAAACAGCTCCAGCTTCTGGCCGCTGTCGGCGTCGTCGAGAGAGAGCGCCACGCGCCTGACGCCGCGGTAGAAGGTCAGCCGCACCGCGACCATCTCGCCGGGGCGCAGGCTGGCCCGATGGCGCTCGGTCATCGCTGCCGCCGCGTCCAGTTCGAACTGGGCCAGATCGCTCGCGCGCATCGCAGCCCCAGCGTGCCACTGCAGCGCGCCAGAATCCAGCGCCGGCTGCGGTCCCCGACGACCCTGGGAAGTCCCCGAATGGGGGTGGCATCACGTCGATCGCGGTATCGCCGTCGCTCGCCACTCGGCGGTTGGAGCCCTCCTTGGTCCCGTCGGGCCGGAGCGCGGCCGTCACGATGTCGCGGCCGCCGACGCTGCTGGACCACGCCGCGATGAATCCGCCGGAGTCGCCAGGCAGGATGCTGGTGGCCGTGTAGAAGGCCATGCCCTCCTCGAAATCCTCGGAGAGCAGGGTGTAGTCGACGCGATCCCCCTGCAGAGTGATTCTCTCGATGAAGACCTCGACGACCTGCCCCGACCAGGTCGCCGCGCACGGGCATCTCCTGAGGTTCTCCCGGTCGCTCTCGAACGCAGGGCGAACTGCGAGCCGTGGCGCTGTCTCCCGCCAGCCGCGGTCGTTGCGCTCCCGCCCGTCTGACCGTGTCTAGGTGAAAGCCCGTCTCGTCGAGTGACTCCACCAGACTGTCCGAGGCAGGGTGTCGATTGTGCAGGCCGGGGTCAGCGCCGATCGAGAGCGCGGGATGTGGCTGTCGCGGCCCGTGCCGGCATCGGACGAATGTCCGGGGGTGGCGGCAAAGGGCGCTGCGAGGGGATATCTATTGCATTGGAGCGGCAATGCCATGAAGACCCGGCAGATCCTGCTCGCGCTGTTGCTCGCCTCGCTGATCGCGGCCCTGCCCGACCGCGAGGCGCGCGCCGGAGACACCTGGTCCGATCCCTACACCGGCATCCGGCGCCTGTACCGCACTACCAGCAAGCCGTGGCGCATCCACGTGCTCAAGGTCAACCTGTGCGCGCGCGGCGTCAGCGTGCGGGCCACGGCCAGCGGCGAGAAGTGGCGCACCGCGTCCTCGTTCGGCCGGCTGCTGACGGCCGAGGCGGCCATCAACGGCGACTTCTTCTCCTACGATACCCACCTGCCGACCGGCCAGGCGATCGGCAACGGCAGCGCCTGGCACGCCGACACCAACTCGTCGGGCACCATCGGCTTCGGCGTGCGCCGCGCGCTGCTCGATCTGCCCGGACGCCTGCTCGAGCCGCCGCCGTTCTGGATGCGCAACGCGGTCGGCGGCCGCCCGACGCTGGTCAAGGACGGCGCGGTGCCGTCGTCGTTCAACCGCACCGACTGCAGCGTGCGCCATCCGCGCACCGCGGTCGGCCTGTCTCGCGACCGGCAGACGCTGATCATGGCGGTCGTCGACGGTCGCTCGAGCGTCAGCATCGGCATGACCTGCGCCGAGCTGGCGGCGCTGATGCGCGAGATGGGCGCCTACACCGCCATCAACCTCGACGGCGGGGGCTCGTCGACCATGTGGCTGCGCTCGCTCGGAGTGGTCAACGATCCGTCCGACGGGAGCGAGCGCACCGTCTCCAACCACCTGGCGGTGCAGGCCAACGGCAGCGGCGCGCCGGGCTCGTGCGACTGGAGCATCGACGAGGTCATTCTCCAGGCCAGTCAGCTCGACGGCGGCGACAGCGACGTCGACGGCGACGGCCGGGCTGATCTGTGCGCCCGCGCGGCGGCCGGCTACTACTGCTATCCGTCTCGCGGGGACGGCTTCGGCAGCCGCTGGACCATCACCGATCTCAGCAACGACGCGGGATTCAACGACGAGACCAACTACGCCACCATCCGGCTGGGCGACGTCACCGGCGACGGCAAGGCCGATGTCTGCGCGCGCACGGACCAGCGCCTGCGCTGCTGGCCGTCGACCGGGTCGGCGTTCGGCGCCGCCATCGACGGCCCGGCGCTCTCCGACAGCTCGGGTTGGAACGCGCCCCAGTATTTCAGCACGATCCGCCTGGCCGATTTCAACGGCGACGGCAAGGCCGATGTCTGCGCGCGCGGGGCGGCCGATTTTCGCTGCTGGCCTGCGACCGGCAGCGGATTCGGCAGCGCCGTGATCGGGCCGGCGCTGTCCGACGCCAGCGGCTGGGACGAGATCAGCTACTTCGGCACCATCCGCACCGGCGACGTAAACGGCGACGGGCTGGCGGACGTCTGCGCGCGCAGCGCCAGCGGCATGCTGTGCTGGCTCTCCAACGGCGCCGGGTTTCCCGATCGCATCGTCGGCCCGACCTGGAGCGACGAAGGCTGGAGCGAGGTCGCCTACTGGAGCACGATCGGCCTCGTCGACGTGGACGGCGACGGCAGGTCCGATCTGTGCGGCCGCTCCTCCGCCGGTTGGCGTTGCCACCTCTCGACCGGCCGCGGCTTCGGCGCTGCCATCGCCGGGCCCGGGCTGGCCGACTCCTCGGGATGGGCCGACCACTCGAACTACGCGCCGATCCGGCTCGCCGATATCGATGGCGACGGCGATAGCGATCTGTGCGCGCGCAGCAACTCGCTGGTCATCTGCTGGCCCTGGACCGGCAGCGGCTACGGCAGCCGCATCGACGGGCCGGCCCTCTCCGACGACAGCGGCTGGGGCGACTTTCGCTACTACTCGACGCTGCGGCTCGCCGACATCGACGGTGACCACAGGGCCGACCTGTGCGCGCGCGCCGCCGCCGGCATCGTCTGCTGGCCGTCGACCGGGTCGGGCTTCGGTGCCGCCATCGACGGCCCGGCGCTGGCCGACTCCGTCGGCTGGGCCAACCTCCAGTACTTCTCGACCATCCGGATGGCCGGCCCGCGCTGTCGCCCCGAGCTGTGCAACGGTCGCGACGACGACTGCGACGATCAGATAGACGAGGGCTGCAGCGCGGCGGACGGCGGTGTCGACACCGACGCGGCTGGCGGACCGGACGCCAGCGCAGGCGACGCCGATCAGGGTCTCGACGCGGGCGCGGGGGATGCGCCGGTCGTCGACGCCGTCGATCAGGACGCCCGGGCCGGGTCCGCCGACAGACCGGGATTCGACGCGCTGGTGCTCGCCGACGACGACGGGATCGATGATCAGGACACCCTTGAGGGTCTGGGCGGTTGCGCCTGCGGCGCGGGCGGGCCTCTGCAGTCGGGCTACTATGTTGTCGCACTGGCGCTGGCTGCCATTCTCGGTCTATTTGTAGGGTGCCGGCGGTTGCGCGCCACGCGATGAACGGACGGGGCGCGCGCCCGGGGGAGGTATGCGCCGTGTCCTGCTCCAATCTGCGCGCGCTGCACCTTGAGTTGGCGGCGTCACTTTTGCTAGCGATCGCCTGCACCGAGGAGAAGCAGCCCGCGAGCGCACCGGCGAGCTCGCGACCCGCGGTGACGCAGCCGGCGAGCGCGCCTGCCAGCAAGCCGGCCAGCGCGCCCGCGGGCGAGCCGGTCGATCTGCGCGGGCCGGGTCTTAAATCCGGCGCGGTCTGGAGCCACAGCGAGCAGGCGGTGTGGCAGGGAGCCGGCAGGCTGACAGCGACGCGGGGGCCCGAGCAGAACGGGCTGGCGGCGCTGCAGACCAGCTTCGATCAGCGCGTCGAGGTGATGGCTGCGACCGAGGATGGTATGCCGGTCAGCGTGCGCGTCGAACACCAGCGCATGCAGAGAGTGTTCGAGATGAATGGCGAGCGCGAAACCACCAACGCGCCCTACGCCGGCAAGACCGTGGACTACCGATACGACGACCTGGGTGCCTGCGCGCTAATCGTCAAGCAGGAGCCGAAGAAGAAGCAGCCGCGTAAGAAAAAACGGCGAGGCCGGGCGGCAGCCGAGCCGGAGCCGGAGCCGGAGCCGGAGACCGGAGCCTCCCCCGATTTCGGCTGCCCGTTCATTCCGCACCTGCTCTATCCGGTGAAGCCGGTGCGGCCCGGGGAGAGCTGGTCGCCGTCGCTGGAGGCGGTGCGGCTGGCCCTCGGCGTGCAACAGGACGAGACGCTGGTGGTGCAGGCCAATCGCATGACGCTGCAGAAAGTCGACACCGAGGGCGAGCGCACGGCCAAGATCACCTGGGATCTGCAATGCACGCTCACCGGCGCCGACGAATCGGTCTCCGAGTACGTGGTCAAGATCATGATCCAGAGGTCTCTGGTGAGCTACCTCGACTTCGATACCCGCTGGCAGGGCAAGCTGGCTGACGAGGTGGCGCTCAACCGGGGACTGATTCGAATGGCGGGCACTTTCGACATGTCAGCCCGCAACGAGGTCGCCGCGCACTCATCGCAGGCACCGTAGCCCGCAAGCCGGCCCCCCGACACGGCGCAGTCTCCTGCTGTCCGGTTTTGGGGCAGGCGGGTGATGCATTGCGCTGCAGCCGCCCCTGGATCCGCCTTTTACGGCACGCGGTGCCGTGCGTCCGGTAACGGTTCTTGCGCGCCGCGGCGGGCGCCGCGCTCCTGGCAGACGGCTTGCTTGAGAACGACGGCGTCGGCCGACGACCGGCGAGGTTCAACCACCTTGTTTTTCACGCGCGGCCCGCGGTGGCCGCCAGGGAGAAGACATGTCCGCGCTCAAGGAGAAGCTGAAGGCGATCGCGCAGGCCGTCAGCGCGATCGAGAAGCAGTTTGGCAAGGGCTCGATCATGTGCCTGGGAGACGATGAGGGGATCGACCGCCGGGTGGCGGTGATCCCGACCGGCTCGATCGGCCTCGACGCCGCGCTCGGCATCGGTGGGTTGCCGCGCGGCCGCATCGTCGAGGTCTACGGCCCCGAGTCCAGCGGCAAGACCACGCTGGCGCTGCAGGCGATCGCCCAGGCGCAACGGCTGGGCGGGGTGGCCGCTTTTGTCGACGCCGAGCACGCATTCGACGTCAACTACGCGCAGAAGCTGGGCGTCGATCTGGCCAGCTTGCTGGTGTCGCAGCCGGATACCGGCGAGCAGGCGCTCGAGATCGTCGAGACGCTCGTGCGCTCGGGGGCGGTCGACATCGTCGCCGTCGACTCGGTGGCGGCGCTGGTGCCCAGGGCCGAGATCGAGGGCGAAATGGGCGACCAGCACGTCGGTCTGCAGGCGCGGCTGATGAGCCAGGCGCTGCGCAAGCTGACCGCGGCCGTGCACCGGCAGCGCGCGACCGTGCTCTTCATCAACCAGATGCGGATGAAGATCGGGGTCATGTTCGGCAGCCCCGAGACCACCACCGGCGGCAACGCGCTCAAGTTCTACGCCTCGGTGCGCCTCGACATCCGGCGCATCGGCACGCTCAAGGACGACAACGCGGCCAGCGGCAACCGCACCCGGGTCAAGGTGGTCAAGAACAAGCTGGCGCCGCCATTCAAGGAGGCCGAGTTCGACATCCTGTTCGGCCTGGGCATCAGCCGCGAGGGCGAGATCATCGACCTGGGAGAGCAGGCCGGCCTGATCCAGAAGAGCGGTGCCTGGTACGCCTGCAACGAGGAGCGGCTGGGGCAAGGCCGCGAGAAGGCGCGCGAGGCGCTGCTGGGCAATCAGGCATTGACCCAGCAGCTCGAGGCCGCGCTGCTGGCCAACCTGGGCATCGAACGCCGGGTCGAGGTGGACGCCGAGCTGGCCGAGGCGGCGTGAGCGCGCGCGACCGTGTTCGGGCAGCGCGTTGCGTCGCCCGGCGCTAGGGGGCGACCGGCATCGGGGGCACCGGCGCTGGACCGGTGGCCCCGATGCGGCGGCTGCGCACGACGAGGCGCCAGCCGAGCAGGGCCGCGCCGATCAGCGCCGAGGCCACCAGCGCGGTGGTGAGCCCGGCGCCGAAGTGGCCAGCGCCGACCGCGATCACCAGCGCGCCGAGGCCGGCGATCGCGGCGCCGGCGGCCCGCTGCCGGCGCCGGCCGCGCCTCAGGGTCATCGCCCCGCCGCCCCACAACAGCACCGCGCCGATCAGGCCGAGCAGTTGAGCCGTAACCGCGCCCAGCGCCGAGGAGTAGCTGATGGTAAACGCGGCCGCCTGATCCGAGCGGTTGGCATACAGCTTCTCGAACGCGTACAGGAGGCCGGAGGTCGGCACCGAGACCCGCAGTGTGCTCTCCGGCTTCTTGTCGGTGGCGCCGTCGACCTGGGCGGCCAGCTCCTCCTGCGACACGCTGCGGCCCTGCTCGCGCAGCTCCATGTTCGAGCGCGGGTGGCCATAGCGGACGCCGTCGGGCAGCAGGACGTCCCAGCGCGAGCTGGTGACGACCATGTCCGGCCGCGGCAGCTCGTGGCGCAGCGTGCCGAGCGACCCGATCTTGGCCACCGGGCTGGCATAGACCAGATCGACCGCAAAGCCCTGGGCCGAATTGATGATCTTGATCAGCACGCTCGCGTTGTCTCCGGCGTCGGCCGCGTCCGCCAGCGCGGGCTTCTCGGTTTTGCCGTCGACCAGCACCTGCCACACCTCGGAGCCGGGCGGAAGCTGCACGCGCAAAAACTGCTGCCGGCTGTTGCGCACGTCGAAGCGCGCGCTGGTCACCGCCAGGCCGTCGCGCGTGAACAGTGTGCGGTAACGCGCGCTGTCGATGGTCGCGGTCTGCACGTCCAGCTCCTGGTGGCGGGTGATGGTGAGCGCCAGCTCGTAGGGTGGCTCGACGTGCACGTACTTGTAGCCGAGCAGGATCGGGTGGCTGGTCTTGAGCACGAGCTGCTGCGGCAGCTCGTTGATGTCGAGCGACGATAGCTGCTGGGCGCGCGCGGTCTTCACCTCGACCGCGGTCAGCGCCTCGATCGCGATGCGCCCCTGCTCGACCTCGGCGCCGCGCACCGCCAGCGTCGGCACCACCAGCTCGCTCTCGCCGTCCGCCAGAATGCGCTCGTAGTTGGCCTCCAGCCGGAACTGCCCCTCCATCTCCTGCGTGAACTGGACATCGATGAGCTGTCTGCCGTCGGTAGGCTGGACGCGGTGGCTGCGCAGCGACGGTCCGGTCAGGCTGAGCAGGTTGACCGCCGGCGGCAGATCGAGCACCAGCGCGGTGATGCCGCCGGACTTGACGTTGACCTCGATGCCGGCCGCGCCCTTGAGCGTGACATCGCCGATCGAGATCAGGGTGTCGACCTGGGCGTCGTACTTGCCCTCCTTGCGCTCGGGTGGCACCGCCTGCACCGCCAGCGCCGGCGCCTCGTCGAGGTACTTGTAGGTGTGGGCGACGGTCATCGGCAGCGTCTGGCGCACGAAGGCCGGGAGCTGGTTTTCGCCGACCTTGGTCAACTGCCGCTCGTCGACCGGCTTGAGGGTCAGCTCGCGGCTCGCCAGCAGCGCCACCATGCCGCGCTGGCGATGGACATCCAGCGCGCGCAGCAGAGGCAGCGCGATCTTGTCGCCCTCCTTGCGGTCGCTGCCGAGCAGTCGCTCGTACTGCACGTCGAAGCTGAAATCGCTGCTCGCGGGGTGATCGAGAAACACGGTGACGATCGCCGGCTCGCCGCGCGCGGATCGAGTCTGCCGCCAGTCGGCGATGCCGCCGCTGCTCGACTGCACGGCGTTGATCTGCGCGTCGGCCGGGATCGCCAACCGCACGCTGCTGGTCTCGCCCCTGGTCACCTCGATCGCCACCGTCGCCGTGAGGTGCAGCACGCCCTCCTCGACGAAGGCGCTGTGGTAGATGCTGGCGTTGGCGCGGAGCTCGGCGCTGACCTCCTCGGGAACCGCCTCGGTCCAGGCGATCTCGACCTGCTCGGTCAGCGGCACGAACGCGGTCGCCGAGGTGGTGGCGCCGCGCTGCGCCGAGGTGACGCTGCCGCCGGGCTTGACCTCGAGGTTCTTCTTGCCGGGCAGGGTCAGGTCGAAGCGCGACACCGGCGTGCTCAGCACGGCCAGCTCGATGCGGGGCGGTCCGTCGTCGTGGATCACCGGCACCTGGAACGACGCCGCGATCCGATGGCTGCCGCGCCCCTTGACCAGCGTCGCGAACCGCTCGTCGGCGACCAGCACCGGCGCCGGTTTGCCGTCGACCTGGACGTCGCTCAGCGTCACCTTGTTCGGCAGCAGCGGCAGCACCGCCGATTCGTCGCCGAACAGCTCGACGCCGAACTCGGCGACAAAGGAGATCGCATTTTCCCGCAGCGTGCCGCGGTAGTTGGCGCGGCTGGTGGTCGGCGCGCGACCGCTGGGCACGCGCCACGAGATCTGGACGCCGCGGCTGGCCGGCAGCGTGGCCGTGACCTTGGTCTTGTCGCCCTCGGTCTCGGTGCGCACGCTGGCAGCCGGGATCACGGCCAGGTCGAGGT
The DNA here is from genome assembly GCA_016934455.1 of Deltaproteobacteria bacterium. Lineage (GTDB taxonomy): Bacteria > Myxococcota > JACRCW01 > JAFGSX01 > JAFGSX01 > JAFGSX01. The sequence continues at coordinate 3,425 of JAFGSX010000107.1, read as the reverse complement.
TGGTGCCGGGCAGGCGGGCGGTCAACTGTGCCGACGCCGCGGCCGGCACCGGCAGCGCGAGCACGTAGCCGCTCGCGCTGTGCACTGCGTCGACCCGATAGGTGAGCGCCAGCGTCCAGTTGCCGGGGGAGTTGGTGCTCCACGCCAGCCCGGACGGGGTGCTCACCAGCTCGACCGGCTGGTTGTCGAGAGAGGCCTCGGTGAGGGCGGTCCCAACCGGCAGCACCGGCACCAGCACCCATTTGTCGTCGAGCGTGCGCAGTTGGACCTCGGTCTTGACCTCGGCGCTCGGCCGTCCGGCGTGCTCCTCGACCTCCGCCTCGATGGTCGCGGTGCCAAAGGCGTAGCCGGCGGGCGCCGTCGACTGCTGCTGCTGGTTGGCGGTAAGCAGCTCCTGGTAGGCCTCGAGCGGCAGCCGCACGGTGCCGCCGGGTGCCGCCGGCGGCGCGGTCGCGGTCGGAGCGGCCGCGAGCAGGGTCGGCGACGCTGCGAGCAGGGCGATCAATCGGCGGCGACGGTTCATGGCGATTCTCCTCGCTGCGGGTTGCGCGATCACAGTGTTCGGATGCGGTCGTCGCCGAGATCCGCCCGCGGCAAAAGCGTGAGCCAGCCGGCCAGGCGCAGCGAAGCCGCTATCCATTGGTGCTGGGTCGGGTCTGTGTCCTTCAGGCGGAGCAGGGCAAGGTAGTCGTCGAGCATGGCGGAGTCCGAGATCAGGGATCGGTCGTGAGCAAACTCCGGCAGCCTCCGCTGCAGGCCGGCCAGCAGCGCGCGGCTATCGCGGATCAAATCGATGGCGCGGTGGATGTCGCCGGCTGCGAGCGCGACGCCGGCTTCGCGCAGCGAGCCGGCCGTCAGCAGGGCCAGGTAGTTGGCGGTCACGTTGCGATCGAGGGCGCTGACCGCGGTCGGTGTCCGCGGCAAGCTCAGGCTGGCGCGGCCATTGCCGTTGCGCAGAAAGACCAGATCCTTGTAGCGCACGCTGACGTCGGCGATCGGTCCGGCCTCGGCCGCCACCAGGTCGAGCACGATCGCGTGCGCGTCGTCGGCGTAAAAGGCCGGGATCACGATCTGGATTCCCTCTTCGTCGGCGCCGCGGTCGGCCTCGATGCCCAGGCTGCGCGCCAGACGGAGATCCACGCTCTGCTCGGCCAGCCGCACCTGCTGCGCCGCGACCTGATCCAGGCGCCGCGAGCCGACCACGTCGATCAGCTTGACGCCCGGCGCCAGCCGGATGCGCAGCCGGATCGCCCGCGCGACGGCCCGACTGGCGGCGGTCAGCTCGCGGTCCACCAGTTGCGCGGCGTCGGCCGGATTGCCCAGCAGCCGCCGTCGGCCCTGGCCGGCCAGCACCAGGCGGTCGATCTCGTCCAGGAGCGCCGAGCCGCCGATCGCGATCGCGCTCACCGGCGCGCCGCCCAGCGCGCTCTGCTCGGCCGCCGCCAGCAGCGGCTCGAGCTGGTCGCCCAGCGGCGCGGCGGTGACCACGAGCAGCGCGTTGGAGCCGAGGGGCACGTCGAGGTCTTCGCCGATCGCGATCTCGGCCGCGGCCTGGCGCAGCGCGGCGGCGAGCGGCAGCTCGGGAGCCGCGCTGGCGCTATCGCCAAAAAGCTGCTGCAGCGCGACCGCGATCGGCCCGTAGCGAAACTGCTCGGCGCCGATCACGCGGCGGCCACCCGGGCCGGCGGCGAAGAGCACGAAGCGATCGCCGGTCTGGCGCGCGGCGACCAGCGCCTCGAGCAGCGCGCGCACCGACGCCTCCTGGTCGCTATTCAGAGGCCGGCGCAGGTCGAGCACGACGCCGACCCGGCTGGAGCTGCGCAGGCCGCTGTGGCGCGGCGTGCCCTTGAGCCCGACCTGCACCAGCATGCGGCTCGGGCCGTCGACGTGGCCGCGGTCGGCGCGCAGGTAGACGGCGAGCGCCGAGTGGAGCGGGGCGTCGAACGGCTCGAGCCGGGTCGCCGCCGCGTCGTGCAGCGCGAGCGGCCGGTGGAGACGGCGGCGCAGCGGTTCGCGGTCCCAGGCGGCGAGCTGCAGCTCGAGCGACCGCAGCTCGGAATCGCCGGGAACGTAGCTGTTGGCCCAGTAGCCGGACGCCTCCTGTACCGGGACGCCGTCGATCGTCAGGCGCCGGGCTATGAATTCGTCGGCAGCAATCATGACCTCGTCGCCTGTCGGCGCGTCGTCGCGGCGCGCGATGGTGGCCGCGCAGCGACACCGGAAGTCGAGATAGTAGTTGACGACCACGATGCCGCCGCCCTTGGGCTGTGGGAAGCTCCAGCCGCGCATCCGGGCGGCGAGGCAGCTTTCGAATTCTGGGATGTGCGCCGTCGGCGATCTCGCCTGGGCCTGCGACACCTGACCGGTGGGCCCGATGGTGAAATGCAGCCGGACCGGATCGGACAACATGGCCTTGAAGCGCTCGTAGCATGGGCGAAGCTGCGAGGTATTCCGCTGGATCACCCTGTAGATGACGCTCTTGTCGAGCGAGCCCATGACCACGGGTGACTCGGCTTCCGGGCTCGCCGCGCCCGCGGCGCCCTGGCTGGCCGGCCGCGCGCTCGCCGCTGGCGCTGGCGTTCGTCTCGACAATCCCAGCCGCGCCAGCGCGTCGTCGACGGTCGCCGCCCGAAAAGGCTGCGGAACCAGCAGAAGTGGCGGGTAATCTGGCGGCTGATGCAGGGCGAAGACACTGTCAGTGTCAAACAACCGCTTCAACTTCGCGGCTGCGATCTCGTTGTTGGTCGGCCGGTCTGTCTTCTGTGCCATGCGCTTGCCGCTGTCCCGGCCGACCCCCCGGTCGGCCTTGCCCTGTGCGCCCGCGTGGCGGGCTGATGTCCCGGCGCGCACCCTGCCGGTCGCGTCCACCGCGGCATCCGTCTCCTCGGCTGCGGGCGCATCGAGCAGGACCCGGGCGAAGCGGTCGGGCGAGGAGCTTGTGTCCGCGCCCGAGGACCGGTTCTCGAGCGACGCCAGCGCGAACACGACCAGCGCGATCGCGAAGCCGATAAAACCGACCGCGACGAAGAGGATGTTGGCGAGCAGCCGGTGCCCGCGGTAGATCGCCTGCCAACCCGCACGCGCGCGCTCGACGCCGCTTCGCGCCCGCTGCCGAGCCCGGCCTGCCAGCCGGAGGCAATGTTGTCCCCACACGTCCACACCTCGATCCGCACGAGCGGCGGTTCGACCCGCGCGCATTGAATTTTGCGCGTGATTTCTGTCACCAGTACCGACAGCGCAACGCCAGGACTGGTTCCCGCGGCGGAGCGCTATCGGCGCTGGGCCGGCCGGCTCGACGTCGTCTTCGACCGCCGCTCGACCTCGCCCGTCATCGGCACGAAGCGCACCGGGATCACGCTCTCGCGGGTGAACGCGTCGCCGGAGCGGGTGACGCGCAGCAGCTCCTGGTTGAAGGCGCCGACCGG
>JAFGSX010000106.1 GCA_016934455.1 Deltaproteobacteria bacterium | reverse complement strand
GACCGTGCTGTTCCTGGCCCAGGTCTTCGGCGTCGACCTCGCGCTCGGCCAGCAGATCGTGGTGATGCTGATGTCCGTCGTCACCGCGATCGGCGTCGCCGGTATCCCGGGCGGCTCGCTGCCCTTCATCATGATGGTGCTGGCCATGGTGGGGGTGCCGCCCGAGGGCATCGCGATCATCCTCGGCATCGACCGGCTGCTCGACATGTGCCGCACCGTGCTCAACGTCAGCGGCGACCTGGTCACCGCGACCATCGTGCATCGGTTCGGCGGCGCGTCGGGTCCCGGCGCCGCCGCCGGCGCCGGCTGAGCGGAGACCGTTGGCTCGCCGCGGGCGGGATCGCGTGCCCGGGCAGGCGATCGGCGGCTAGAACTTGGCCGCGCTCGGATTCATCTCCAGGCCGCCTGCGGTCGAGCTGGCGGGCAGCCGCAGCAGATAGAGGTCGAGGGCCACGAACATCTCGGACGGCACCTGCTCGAGCCGATCGCCGCACCGGACGAAGTCGACGAACCGCTCGTTGACCAGCCCGCGCGTCCGATAGCCGAGCCCCTGGCCGCGATGGAATTCGTAGTCGACGCAGCGGTCGAAGCTGTCGCTGGCGCCGCCGCGGCCGGGGCAGATGCCGTTGTAGACGATCTTGTCGTCGCTCGCGTCGAGGATCTGGCTGCCAACCTGCCGCAGCGTGACGCGGCGGGGGGTGCGTTCGATCGAGCCGGTGTGGCCGCCGCGCATCCCTCTGACCTCGACCCTGTCGCCGTCGACCTTGAACCAGATCGGCGCCCAGTGCGCCGCGCTCTTCTTGTCGGCGCCGACCGCCACCAGGAAGCCGTTGCCGGGATCCCGGGCCAGGCCGATTACCTCGATGTTGCGCCTCTCGTCGCGCACCACCAGCGAGCACCGCTCGATCCCGGTCGTCGGGAGCGGCTCGATTCCGCGGCCGTGGCCGCAGGCAATGGCAATGCCAATGGCAATGGCAGCCAGTAACGCCATACACAATCCACGAACCATTGTCATGACGGCTCTCCTGGCGCCCCACAGTACGTTGAGCGGAAAACATATCGCAAATCCCACGGCCGCGCCCTAGCCGCAACCCGCGAAAATTGGCGTACGTCAGTGGGTGGATGTAGGCAACTGCAACACCCCAAGGCAACGGTCGATAACATGATCAGATATGAAGCATTGCGCCCGCGGGCGCCCGAGGTGTCATCATGGCAGTCGACCGCGTCAACAGATCGAGCTCTTCGGCCCCCCAATCGACAACCGCCGATGCGACTAAACACACCGTGCGATCTGGCGAGACCATGACGGGCATCGCCAGGCAGCATGGCGTGTCGCTAGACGAGCTGATCAAGGCCAACCCGCAGGTCAAGAACCCCAATTTGATCTTTCCCGGTCAGGAGCTCAACCTCCCTGGCGGCAGCGCCCAGCCAGCGGCGCAGCCCGCGAGCGGTGGCGTGCACACGGTGCAGCGCGGCGACACCCTGACCGGAATCGCCCGCCAAAACGGCATCTCGCTCAATGACCTGATCAAGGCCAACCCGCAGATCGAGAACCCCAACCTGATCTACCCGGGCCAGCAGGTCAACATCCCGGACGTCAGCGGTCGGGCCGTGGCCCAGGCGGTCCCGGCCAACGGCGACGGCAGTTACGCGCGCGGCGGCGATCCCAAGCTGCAACCGACGGGCGGCGTGGACCCGGCCGCGCTCGGCGCCAAGCTGCCGACCGCGTCGACGACCGGGGCTACCACCGGCGCCAGCAGCGGCACCGACAGCAGCGGAGGCATGTCGGCGGCCGATCGGATCATCGACTACACCGCGCGCACCGAGGGCGGCGGCCGTTACGACGCCTGGAATCCGGACGACGCGGGCCACGGCATCAGCTTCGGCCTGATCCAGTTCAACCAGAAGTCGGGCTCGCTGCCGTCGCTGCTCAAGGGCATGCATCAGGCCGATCCGCAGAAGTTCTCCGATATTTTTGGCCCCGACTCGGACCGCCTGCTCGACGAGAGCTATGTGCGCAGCGCCAACTTCAACACCCCCGAGTGGAAGGCGCGCTTCCAAGAGGCGGGCCGCGACCCGGAGTTCCAGCAGGTGCAGCGCGACCTGGCCAAGAGAGGCTACTTTGATCCGGCGGTGGCCATGGGCCAGCAGTACGGCCTGACCAGCGAGCGCTCGCAGGCGCTGCTGTTCGACTCGTGCGTGCAAAACGGCGTGGGTGGCACCCGGGGCATGCTCGAGCAGGCGGCGGCCGGCGGCGGCAGCGAGCGCGAGATCCAGGAGCGATTCGCCGATCTCGCCGACGCTGGCAGGTATGCCCACAACCGCCGGCACAACATCCTGCAAGACCCCAACCTGAGCGACGGCCCGCCCGGCTCGGCGGCGCCCCCGGCCAGCACCACCCCGCCGGCCTCGGAGCAGCCGGCCAGCGGACAGCCAGCGACCTACACCGTGCAACCGGGCGACACGCTGTCGAGCATCGCTGCCCGCCACGGCACCACCTGGCAGGAGCTGCAGCGGCTCAACAACATCAGCAACCCCAACCTCATCTATGCCAATCAGGTGCTGAGGCTGCCGGGCGGCAGCCAGGCCTCGGAGCCCCCGCCGGCGACCACGACAGCGGCTGCGCCGACCAGTCCGGTGACCAACCCCAACGCCACCGGCGCCCAGCTCGAGACGTTTCCGATCGCGGGTGGAAGATTCAACATCGGCTACGACAGCAACTGGAACAACTTTGACTCCAGCACCGCGCACCACAACTCTGACTACTACACCAACGGCACGGCCAGCCATCCCAGCGGCCACCTGGGCGTCGACATCTTCGCGCCCAAGGGACAGCCTGTGGTGGCGCCCGTGTCGGGCACGGTTGTGAGCGCTCGCACCACGGCAAATGGCGGCAACTGCATCACCATCAAGCGCGGCGATACTTGCTTTTACATGGCGCACCTCGACTCCATGAACGTCAAGGCTGGCGACACCGTCAGCGCCGGCCAGCAGATCGGCACCGTGGGCAATACCGGAGCGGAGAACACCG
>JAFGSX010000105.1 GCA_016934455.1 Deltaproteobacteria bacterium | reverse complement strand
TGTCGTCGATCAGGCGGCACATGGTGCCGAGAAACTCCCAACCGCGCTCGACCCGGTTGTCCTTAAGCTCCACCTCGATCTGCTTGATGATGGTATTGGCCTCGGCCGGCCGATTGCCGCGGGAGCGAAAACCGCAGTACAGGTGCCAGACCTTGATCTGCGGCTGGGGGTAGAGCGAGACCGCTTCATCGAGCTCGCGCAGCGCGGCCGTGAAGTCGCCGCGCTCGGCCAGCAACTTGGCCTTGTCGAACAGGTTCTCGGCCTTGAAGATGGTGCCCACGTCGGCGGAGATGCCCTGGGCAGCCAGCGCCAACTGGGCGTCGAACTCGGCCTTCTTCTGATGGTCGCCGAGCACGTCGTAGGCCTCGGAGATCTTGGCGAAGATCGCGCTCAGCTTGTCGGTGGCGCTGCCGAGGTTGAGCCCGGTGTAGGTGTCGGCGTGCCACTCCTTGGCCAGCTTGAAGTAGTTTTTCTTGGCCTCGTTGAGGTCGAACTTGGCGGGATCGAGGCTCAGCACCTGGTAGTGGTTCTGGTCGCGCAGCTCCTTGAACATCGCGACGATGCGCTCGCGCGCCGCCTGCTCCTCGGCACTGAACTCCAAGCCCGCGTCGGCGGCGGCATCGGCCTTGGCGTCGTAATCGAGATTGACCGAATGCTTGGGCGCGGCCGGCTGCTCGCCGCCGAGGCGCGCGAACTTGGCCTCATCGACCTCGGCCTCGGGCGCCGCGCCCAGCGACACCGGCGTCGGCTCGGGCTGGACCAGCGACGGCTCGACCTCGCGCGCTTCCTCGGACAGGGTCACCGCGTCTGAGGCGATGAGCATGAATATCTGCGCCATGCGCAGGCGCCGCACCTCGGCGTCGGACGCGGCCCCGTAGATCTGCGCGATGCGGGCGCGGCCGTTGACGGATTTGAGCACGTCGTCGTTCTTGAGGCCCTCGCTCAGGTGTCGCTTTCCGGTCTGCCAGTTGGCGCCCTTGCTCATGCGCAGCGTCTTGCGCGGTTCGAGATGCGCCTCGAGCAATGCCGCCGGCGCCTGCAACACGCCGCTGTAGAGGGCGGGCAGGATGGCGACGTTGGTGCTGGGGATGTAGCGCACGAACTGATCGTTGGGGTACCACTTGAACTGCCCCTTGAGCGCGACCGCGCCGGCCATGATGTCCGGAATCAACCGTCGGTAGGCGTCCTTGACGGTGGTATCGGCGATGTCCTTCATCTCCTTGATGATGTCGTGCAACCCGACGTGTCGCGTCTCGATCTGCTCCAGCAACGCCTTGTAGTGATAGGGAGAAAGGTGGCCCATGCGAACCAGCATCATGCCCAGGTTGCGGTCCGGTCTCGAGGTCTGGGCCTGGCAGGCGCTGCCGCGCAGAAAAAATAGCCGCGCGCGCTCGGTCTCGCCGAACAGGTCGAGGATGCCAGAGAGCCGGTCGTTTTGAATGCGCAGCAGCAAGTGCGCCACCGAGGTGTCGAGCAGGCGCCCGGACTCCGGCAGCGGCTCCGCGGGGGCTGCCTCGGCGCTCTCCTGGCCGGGTGCCGCGATGCCCAGCGCGCCGGCGATGGCGTCGAACAGGTCGCCGGCGTTGAAGGGCTTGAGCAGGTAGGCCGCGCAGTTGTATTTGACCTGCGCCTCGTTGATGGTCTTGGTGTTCTTGTAGGCGCCGCTGATGAAGATGATCGGCACCCGCTGCCCCAGCGGCGTGCTGCGGAGCGCGGCCGCGCAATCGAAGCCTCCCATCTTGGGCATCAGCATGTCGAGCACGACAACGTCCGGCTTGACGTTGTTGAACGTCTGCAGCGCCTCGGTGCCGTTCTCGGCCAGGACCGGCTCGTGGCCTTCCTCGGTCAGCAGCGCCTGGACCGTCTCGCGAAATCTGGCGTCGTCGTCGACAACGAGAATCTTAGCCATCGTCGCTTGCCTTCGGCCTCACGGTGTATCACGGCTGGCGCGATCCGAACAAGGAGTGTTGGTGCGCCGCGACCGGCGTCATCGCAGATCGACGCGGTAGGGCAGCAGCGCCAGCGGCCGCATCGGTGCCGCCAGCGCCACCCACTGAGCGGCGGCCCCCAGCGGCTGCAGCAGGCGGCCGATCTGCTCGGGCGCCAGCTCTGGCCCGATGCCGAGCGCCACCCGCGCGCCCTCGATGGCGGAACGCCAGCGCGCGATCGGATCCTCGCCGTTGCGCAGCACGGTGACGTCGACGTCGGCGCCGTCGTCGATCCCGGCACGGCGGCGTGCATCGGCGACGGCCTCGGCCAGGCCGCCGATCTGATCGACCAGCTTGCGATCGAGCGCGTCGCTGCCGATCCAGACCCGGCCCCGGGACACCTCCTCGACCCGATCGAGATCGAGCCGGCGTCCGGCCGCGACCCGGTTCTTGAACAGCAAATAGGTCTCGGCGATCGAGCCCCGCACCGACGCCAGCTCGGCCGCGGTCGGCTCGCGGTGAAAAGTCCCTGTGTTGGCCCGTTCGCCGCGGCTCTCCTCGTGGACGTCGACCCCGAGCCGGTCGAGCAACTCGCCGGCCGAGAAGAAGAGCGCGAACACGCCGATCGAGCCGGTGATGGTCGTGGGCTCGGCGAAGATGGCGTCGGCCCCGCACGCCGCGTAGTAGCCGCCGCTTGCCGCCACATCGCCAAACGAGGCGACCACCGGTTTCTTCTGGCGCACCTGCGCGACCGCGCGCCAGATCAGGTCGGAGGCCAGCGCATCGCCGCCCGGGCTGTCGATGCGCAGCACCACCGCCTTGACGTCGTCGTCCTCGACCGCTGACTCCAGCGCCTTGACGATGTCCTCGGAGCCGGTGCTGGCCCCCAGGCCGAGAAAGCCGCGGCTGCTCTTGCCGGTGGTGATGGTGTCCACGATCGGCACCACGGCGATGGTCGGGATGCCGCCCCAGTGGACGCGGTGCACCAGCGGCCGCAGGTAGTCGTCATCGAGGAAGGGCGAGCTGCCCAGCTCCTTCTCGATGATCTGCTCGATCTCGTCGCCGTAGGCGACGTAGTCGACCAGGCCGTTTTCTCGGGCTTCCTCGGGGCTGACCAGGCCGCGATCGATCAGCGCCCGCACACGCTCCACGTCGATATTGCGATCGCGGGCGATCGTCTCCTCGATGGCGGCGGCGAGAACGTCGTTGATGCGCTGCTCCATCTCGAGTGCGGCCGGGCTCGGCTCGCGCTGGGTGAAGACCTCGGGCGCGCTCTTGTAGTCGCCGGCGGCGATCGCGTGCGCGCGCACGCCGATATGCTCGAGGGCGGCGGCGAAGTACTCCATGGTGCTGCCGACGCCGTCGACGGCAAACGAGCCCGACGGCGGCATGATGATCGAGTCCGCTGCCGCGGCCAGCAGGTACTCGCGGTCGCCGGCGCGGTCCACCAGTGCGAACACGCGCTTGCCGGCGCTGCGCAGCGCCTCGAGACGCCGGCGCAGCGACTGCACCTGGGCCAGCCCGACCTCGATCGGCCGGATCTCGATCAAGACCGCCTCGACCGAGCTGTCGCGGGCGGCGCGCTCGAGCGCGAGCGGGATCTCACCCGGGATCTCGTCTGCGCTGTAGGTCGCCGCCTCCAGCGGATCGTCGGGCGGCACCGGTCGCAGATCGCCGGCGGCGACGATCCTGACCACGCGGCTCAGGCGGGGCAGGGAGGTCGGATAGGCGGCGCCCGTGATCCGCGCGTAGGCGGTCAGCCCGGCGAGGTCGGGTTGCAGCGAGCTGGCTGCGCTGGCGCCGGCGCCGAACAGCGTGTAGTTGACCTCGAGCCCGAGCCCGATCGAGCTGTCGTGAAAGCCGCGGCCGACATCGCGTGCCGCCAACTGCAGGCTGGCGATGAAGCCGTCGATCGGCTCGATCCGCAGCAGCAGCGCCGGGTCGACGCGCAATTGCTCGTCGATGCGCGCCTCGAGCCCGAGCGTGGCCCACTCGGCATCCGGCCGCAGCCCGAAACCGACGCGGTAGGCGCGCGGCACCAGCGGCCCGCGGCCGGTCTCCGGCGGCAGCAGGTTCTCGACCACGACCGCGGACGAGAGAAAGCGAAACGGCCGCACCGTGAAGCCGGCGTCCCACATCTGAGCGGTGGCCAGCCGGGCGACCTGTGCGCCCAGGACGCGATAGCTGCCGCCGATGCTGAAGCGGTCGTCGATGCGCAGCGCGTAGCTCAAGCTCCCGCGCACGAACGGGTTGCCGAGGGTCGGGCTGGTCGACAGCGCCGGCCTCGCCACCTCGACGCCGGCGCCCATGCCGAGCAGGTCGAGAACGGTGACCGCCGCGAACAGGCTGTCGACGTCGCTGCGAGAGCGGCCAAAGGTCGAGCTGTGAACGTAGAGCAGCTCGGGGCCGACCGTGAAGCCGATACCCGCCGGGTTGACCATCACGGCGCTGGCGTCGTCGACGGTGGCGACGCTGCTCGGAGGCGTCAGCCCCAGGCCGACCTGATCGGCGAGGCCCTGGCTGCGTGCGGGAGCGGTCCAGGCGGCAAACGCCATTGCGAGAACAAGTGCGCCCGTCGAGCGGGCACTGCGGCACGTCATCATGCGACGATGTTCGGCGAGTCGCGCGGTGCTGTCAATGCGGCCGACCGAGGCGGTGCTTCACACGCGCCCCCAGACGGCTCATCGCTGCCAAGCGTTCCCTCCGCGCCTATCTGCCGGGACGGCCCGGCTGGGCCGGCGGCGCCCGGCGGCGGCCGATCTGGGAGGCCGGTATCGCAAACGGACGCGACCCGGCGGCGCGCGGCGGCAACTGCGCCATCTGCGGTCGACCGGTCGCACCCCCGTCCGGCACCTCGATCAGGCACGCCACGTGGAGCTGGGCGATCGGCTTCTTTGGATCGTTCGAAAACACCGAGACGGTCTTGAGCAACTTGCCGCTGCGGCCCGCTGTCAGCACCTTGACGTCGACCTCGGCTTCCCCACCCGGGGGCACGCTGCGCTCGGAGACGAGCGCAGCCGTGCAGCCTCACGAGCCCTTGACTTTTTCGATGTTGAGCGTGCCCAGGCCCCGGTTCTGGACCACGAAGGTGTGCTTGACCACCTCGCCCTGCTTGACCTTGCCGCTGTCGAAGTGATCCTCGGGAATCGCGATCTCGGGCGCGGGTCCGCCCGGCTTCGAGCCGGAGTCGGGACGAGCGGCTGCGGCAGGGCGCTTGAAAGCGCAGGGCGGGCAGCCCGCCGTCATCGCCAGCGCCGCCAACAGGGTTGCCCAGCGGGAAATGCCCTTCATGGCACGGACCTCTCTTCTGTGGACCGCGTCATAGCACGGTCCGCCCCTGCATGTGTAAAAGATCAAAGGTTTGACACCCCGTGGGCAGCCCGCTACAGTGCGCCCGCTTTGTGGGATCGGCATGGGGCGCGATCCCGAGGGTTCACATCAACCGCGCGGGGGCCGCGTTTGTCCCCCCAAATCCCATCGCGGGATGAGGAGAAGCGCCCAACTTTGGGCACGAAGGAAGAGGTATTTAAGTGAATACGGAGTCTACAGCCACCCCCACGAACGAAGAGGCCACATTCGAGCAGTTACTCGAGCAATTTTATGCCCGCGATGAGGTGCGCGAGGGCGAGATTGTCTCGGGCGAGGTCTGCGCCATCCAAAAAGACTATGTCATCGTCGACATCGGCTACAAGTCCGAGGGCCAGATCCCGGTCAACGAGTTCGCCATCGTCAACGGTGAACCGCAGGTCAAGGTCGGCGACAAGATCGACGTGCTGGTCGAGAGCCGCGAGAACGACTCGGGCCTGATCGTTCTTTCCAAGGAAAAGGCCGACAAGCTCAAGGTGTGGGACGAGATCTCGGCCGCCTGCGAGCGCGACGAGGTGGTCAAGGGCAGGATCATCGCCCGCGTCAAGGGCGGCCTGTCGGTCGACATCGGCGTCAAGGCCTTTTTGCCGGGCAGCCAGGTCGACCTGCGGCCGATCCGCAACCTGGACAAGATGATCGGCGAGACCTACGAGTTCAAGATCATCAAGTTCAACAAGAAGCGCGGCAACATCGTGCTCAGCCGCCGGGTGCTGCTGGAGAAAGAGCGCGAGCAGCTCAAATCCGAGACCCTCAAGAACCTCAAGGAAAACGCGATCCTCACCGGCATCGTCAAGAACATCACCGAGTACGGCGCGTTCATCGATCTCGGAGGTATCGACGGCCTGCTGCACATCACAGACATGAGCTGGGGTCGGGTCAACCATCCGTCCGAGCTGTTCAACGTCGGTGACGAGGTCAAGGTCCAAGTCCTCAAGTTCGATCCCGAGACCGAGCGCGTCAGCCTCGGCCTCAAGCAGATCCAGGCCGACCCGTGGATCGGAGCCGCCGAGCGCTATCCGGTGGGTGCCCGCGTCAAGGGCACGGTGGTCTCGCTCACCGACTACGGCGCGTTCGTCGAGCTGGAGAAGGGCATCGAGGGGCTGATCCACGTCAGCGAGATGAGCTGGACCCGCCGCGTCAAGCACCCGTCCAAGGTGGTGGCCATCGGCGACGAGGTCGAGGCGGTGGTGCTCGACATCGACACCCAGAACAAGCGCATCTCGCTGGGCATGAAGCAGGTCGAGGTCAATCCCTGGACGCTGCTCGAGGAGAAGTACCCGGTCGGCACCGTCATCAAGGGCAAGGTCCGCAACATCACCGACTTCGGCATTTTCGTCGGCATCGAGGAGGGCATCGACGGCCTGGTGCACGTCAGCGATCTGTCGTGGACCCACCGCGTGAAGCATCCCTCCGAGCTGTACCAGAAGGGCGATGAGGTCGAGGCGGTGGTGCTCAACATCGACGTCGGCAACGAGCGCTTCTCGCTCGGCGTCAAGCAGCTCCACGAGGATCCGTGGGGCCGCATCCCACAGGCCTACCCGCGCGGCGCCCGTATCCGCGGCAAGGTGATGAAGGTGACCGACTTTGGCGCCTTCATCGAGATCGAGCCCGGCATCGAGGGGCTGTGCCACGTCAGCGAGTTCTCGGACGAGCGCATCGAGAAACCGCGCGAGTACATCAAGCCCGGTGACGACGTCGACTGCATGATCATCGACGTCGATGGCGAGGAGCGCAAGATCGGCCTTTCGATCAAGGCGCTCAAGCACGCGGCCGAGGGCGCCGACTACCGCGCCTACCTGGCCGGCGCCGGATCCGACGGCGGCCACGTGACGCTCGGCGACGCGCTCAAGGACAAGCTGACGAGCGTGGTCGATGGCGACAAGCCAGAGGAAGAGAAGTAGAGAGGGGACGGTCGTGACCAAGAGCGATTTGATCGAGGCGGTGGCGGCCAAGGCGCCGGCGATCTCCAAGCGGGACATCTCGATCATCGTCGAAACCGTGTTCGATTCGATGACTGCGGCGCTGGCCAGCAAGGACCGGATCGAGATCCGGGGCTTCGGCTCGTTTTTGGCCCGGCAGCGGCGTGCGCGCAACGGCCGCAATCCGCGTACCGGCCAGAAGGTGTCGGTGCCAGAGAAATGGGTGCCCTACTTCGCCGCCGGCAAGGAGCTGCGCGAGCGCATCAACGACGGCAAACCAGCCTGAACGGGGCAGGCGCGTGGAACGCGTGTGGGCGCCCTGGCGCATGGGCCTGATCAGCGGCACGGACAAGCCAGCGCTGCCGTCGCCCAGCGGTTGCATCTTCTGCGACTATCCACCGCCGCCTGGCGCCGCCGTCGACGCCGAGTGGCACCGAGCGCGTTACCTGATCTGCAGCACGCCGCACGCGCTGCTCATGCTCAACCGGTTCCCCTACATCAACGGCCACCTGCTGGTGGCGCCGCGGGCGCACGTCGCCCAGCTCGACGAGCTGGCGGCGGAGGATTTCGCCGGGCTCCACGAGCTGCTGCGGGACGCGATCGGTGCGCTGCGGGCCGCCTACCAGCCGCACGCGATCAACGTCGGCATGAACCTGGGCGAGGCGGCCGGCGCCGGCATCGCCGGCCACCTGCACTACCACGTCGTCCCGCGCTGGGTCGGCGACAACAACTTCATGCCGGTGCTGTTCGACACGCGCGTCATCAACGAGGCGCTCGAGCAGACCTACCAGCGGGTCGGCGCTGCCTACGGGGCGCTCCGCGGTGAGGGAGAGGAGCGCTCATGAGCCGGGCGCGGGTGGCGATCCTGCTGGGGGCGGTGCTGCTGCTGGTGGCGCTGCTGCTCGGTCTGCTGTTGCCAAATCGCGATCCGGTGTGGTTCCGGCTGTTCTGGTCGCAGCGGTGGGCGGTCTCGCTCTGGTCGATCATGGTCCTGTGCGCCGTCGGCGGCCTGGCGCTCGGTGTCGCACTGATGGCGCCGCTCTGGCTCGGTCAGCGGCGGCAACGCCAGCGCTGCCAGGTCAAGCTGCGCGCCGCGGACGACGAGGTGACCGCGCTGCGGCGGATCCTGGCGCAGGAAGCGGTGCGCGATTCTAAAGTTGGCTTGCCGCAGACATAGATGTCATGCTGCTTGGGTGAATGGTGTAGATAGGCGGCGCCATTCGTCCGAGAAGGAATGCTCGTGGACGCCCTCTTCGCATCGCACTGGACCTGGCTCGCCATCGGCGTGCTCGCGGTGATGGCCATCTTCGGTCTGGTGCAGTGGCTGGGCGGATCTCGTCGCTACGAGCGGCCCGATCCCAACCGCGACTTTCTCGTCGAGAGCCTGCTGACGCTGGTCGCGGGTGACGAAGAGCGCTGCGAGCGGTTGCTGGCGCAGGCGATCGAGCAGGGGCGGTCCGAGCCGCGGGTCTTTCTCGCCTACGGAGCGCTGCTGACCCGGCGCGGCGAGGCCGGTCGCGCGGCGCGACTGTTCGAGGGCCTGCTGGCGCGCGGCGGGCTCGAGCCGTCGATCGCGCGCTACACCCACGAAGCGCTGGTCGAGGCGCTGGTCCGCGGCGGTCGATCCGAGCAGGCCCTGTCCTGGGCGGCGCGACTGGCCGAGCCAGCCCACCTGGATGCCGACCGGCTCGAGCGGCGGGCGCGCCTGGCGCTGGCCGCGCGGGCCTATGAGGTGGCCGAGTCGCTGGCGCTGCGCCTCGAGCGCTTGCGGCGCGAGCAGGGGCGGCGTCTCGTGGCGCTCTGCTACGCGGCCGAGGCCGAGGACAAGGTCGATCGGGGGCAGCGCGACGAGGCGGTGCGCCTGGTGCGCAAGGCGCTGGCGCGCGATCGCGAGGCCGCGGCGGTGTGGGCGCTGGACGGCCAGTTGCTGCTCGAGGACGGCAAGCTCGACAAAGCGCGGGCGTCGTTTTTGGAGGCGCTCAAGCTCGAGGCCGGGCTCGGCATCGCGGTCTTCCCCGAGCTCGAGGACGCCCACATCGAGGCCGGTCAGGTCGCAGATTTCGAGGCCATGATCCATGCGCTGCTCGAGGCCAGGCCGCACGACCCGGTGGCGCTGTGGGCGCTGGGGAGCCATCTGGTGCGCCGACGGCACCTGCGAGAGGGGATGACCGCGCTCGGCGAGGCGGTCGAGACCGCGCCCGGCTTCGCCCTGGCGCGGCGCGAGCTGGATCGCGCGCGCGCCGAGCTCGAGGGTCGGCCGGAGCCGATCGACGACGAGCCCGTCGACAGCACCACCCGCTGCAGCGCCTGCGGCACCAGCGGTGTCCGCGGCATCGTGCGCTGCCCGGTCTGCGCTCACGTCGGCACCATCGTCTTCCTCGGCGTGCCCGCCGCGCCCTCCGTCGTCATGCTGCCCTCCCAGCCGCCAGCCGAGGCCGCCACGCCATGACGGCTCCGGTCCGGCCGCCCGAGACGGCTGCCATCGTCGTCATCGGCGACGAGGTGCTGACCGGCAAGGTGGCCGACTGCAACAGCCCCTGGCTGCTGCGCGAGCTGTTCGCGCTGGGGGTGCGGACCCGAACGGTGCGCGTGGTCGCCGATGCGGTGGACGAGATCGCGGGCGCGGTGCGCGAATGCGCCGCCTGCTGCGAGGTGGTCTTCACCTCGGGCGGCATCGGGCCGACCCACGACGACGTCACCTACGCCGGTGTCGCGGCCGCGTTTGGCCGACCGCTGCGGCAACACCCGGCGCTGGTCGAGCGCCTGCGCGCCTATTACGGCGAACGGCTCAATGCGGCTCGTCTGCGCATGGCCGAGATCCCGGATCCGGACGAGCTGTGCCTGGCCGAGGGCATGCTGGCGCCGGTGGTCCGGGTGGCCAATGTTTACGTGCTACCGGGTGTTCCCGAGCTGCTGCGGCGCCTCTTTGGCGCGCTGCGCGAGCGGTTCCGGCTGCGGCCGGTCTACATTGGCCAGCTCTTCACCAACCAGTCCGAGGGCGAGCTGGCCGCGGCGCTCAACGCGGTGGTGGCGCGCCACCCCCAGGTGCGCATCGGATCCTACCCGCGGCTGGATCCGGCGCCCCACCGCGTGCAACTGGTGGTCGAGTCGTACTGCGAGGCGGCGGCAGCGGCCGCGTTCGACGACCTGGCAGCGGCCCTGGATCCCCGCCGGTTGGTCGAGCATCGGCCGGTGGCGGTGGTCGGATCCCCCGGGCGGCGAACCAGCCAAGGTGATGAATGAAACGCCAGAGTAGGTCGTCTGGATAGAATATGGGGCTGCCCGCCGACCCTTGGAGGTCCCGGCTGCGGGACGGCCCCCGGTAAAAACGGATGCTGCAGGCGATCAAAGGTATGAACGACATTCTGCCTGGCGAGGTCGCGCTCTGGCAGACGATCGAGGAGACCGCGCGCGCGATCTGCGAGGCATACGGCTACCAGGAGATCCGGACGCCGGTGCTCGAGAAGACCGAGCTCTTCGCCCGCGGGGTGGGCGAGAGCACCGACATCGTCGAGAAGGAGATGTACAGCTTCGTCGACCGCGGTGGCGACAACCTGTCGCTGCGGCCCGAGGGCACGGCCGGAGTGGTGAGGGCGCTGATCGAGCACAAAATGCACGCGGCCGACCCCGAGGTGAGGGTCTACTACATCGGCCCGATGTACCGCCGCGAACGGCCGCAAAAAGGTCGCTACCGCCAGTTTCACCAGATCGGGGTCGAGGCCTTCGGTATCGCCGCGCCCGAGGTCGACGCCGAGCTGATGGCGATGCTCTACCAGTTTTTGCGCGAGATCGGGCTACCCGACGTCGTGCTCGACGTCAACACTCTGGGTGACCAGAGCGACCGGCCGCGCTATCTCGAGGCGCTGCGCGCCCACTTTGAACAGCACCGGAGCGAGCTGTGCGAGGACTGCCTGCGCCGCATCGAGCGTGCGCCGCTCAGGCTGCTCGACTGCAAGAGCGAGCGCTGCCACGCGGTGGCGCTGGCCGCGCCCCTGGTGCTCGACCATCTGGGGCCGGCCAGCCGCGAGCACTTCGACGGAGTACGGCGCGCGCTCGACCGGTTGCAGGTGCCCCACCGCGTCAACCCGCGCGTGGTGCGCGGCCTCGACTACTACACCCGCACCGTGTTCGAGGCGGTGTCGACCGGGCTGGGCAGCCAAAACGCGATCTGCGGCGGCGGCCGCTACGACAACCTGGTCGAGCAGCTTGGTGGCCCGGCGCTGCCTGCGATCGGGTATGCGCAGGGCATCGAGCGGCTGGTGATGCTGGTGGCCGACAAGCTGGCGCTCCGAGCGCCGACCGCGGTGGCGCTGGTTCCGGTGGCGTCGGAGCAGCGCGCTCAGGCGCTCGAGATCGCGGCCCTGCTGCGCGGCCGACGGATTCGCTGTATCCTCGATCTGGCCGGTCGCAGCGTGAAGGCGCAGTTGCGGCGGGCCAACCGGGCCAATGCCGCTTTCGCGGTGGTCCTGGGCGAGGAGGAGATCCGGCGCGGGCAGGTGGAGATCAAGCCACTGGTCGAGGGCGAGAGCGCCGAGCAGGTGGCGATCGCCTCCCTGGTCGATCGGTTGACCGCGCGCTGCGCTGAGCGCGCCGCGGGTTGAGCGGGAAGCCGGGAGAAAGCGGGAACGGGCGAGAGGACGACGATGGGGATCCGGGTCGCGCTACTTCTGTTGGCTCTGGCGTGGCTGGTGCCGCGGGCGCACGCCGACACGCTGCCGGTCGGGTCGCGGGCCGAGCTGTTCACGCTCAAGGTGGCCAATCCCGACGCGGTCGACAAGCGCATCCTCTCGCTCAACCAGCTTGTGGGCGAAGGCGCGGCCACGCCGAAGAAGCTGGTGCTCATCAGCTTCTTTGCCACCTACTGCGAGCCGTGCAAGAAAGAGCTGCCGTTTCTGCAACTCCTGCAAGAGCGCTACGCCGACAAGGGGCTGGGCATACTGGTCGTCAGCATCGACAAGGACAAGGACGTTCCGGGCGGTGCGGCCGAGGCGGTGGCCAAGATCGGGGCCGAGAAGAAGTTGACCTATCCGATACTGCACGATCGCTTCAACATCGTGGCCAAGCGCTACGGTGTCGAAAAGCTGCCCTGCCTCTACCTGATCGACGGCGCGGGCAACGTCGCGCTCACCAATGTGGGGTATACTGAGGAGTTCACCGAGGCCTTGACCAAGGAGGTGCAGACCCGGCTTGGAGTTCCGCTCGAGAAGATCGAGCTGGCCGCGACCGGGGGCGCACCCAAGACCAAGCCCAAGAAGGTACCCAAGGGCAAGAAGAAGTGACGGAGGATCTCATGCCGAAGCGTCTGCTGGTCGTCGTCGGAATGTGCCTGGCAGCGGTGGTCGTCCTGGCGGCGGCACCGCCCAAGGTGGCGCCCCCCAAGAAGGTATTCGTCTCGAGCCTGCAGCCGCGCAACACCGCGCCGGCGGTGGTCGAGATGATCGATGGCTCGGTGTGCAATGCGATTCATGGCGACAAGCGCTTCGAGCCGGTGTGCCCGCCCGACATCAAGGCGATCCTCGAGTACGACTCGCTCAACAATGCCTTTGGCAACAGCTCCCGGTGCGCCGACAACGACTGCTGGGGCCGGCTGGCCAAGCGGGTTCAGGCCGAGATGATGTTGAGCGGATCGGTGGCCAAGCTCGACAAGTCCAAGTTCGTGCTGACCCTGGACCTGGTCGACGTGACCAGCGCCAAGAGCCTCGGTCACGTCGAGGAGCAGGTGACCGGGACCGAGGAACAGCTCTACAAGCGGGCCGAGGACGCGGTCAAGAAGCTGCTCGGCCAGGTGAAGTAGGCTCCCCTATCTCGCGGTGCTGCTGGCTCGCGGCAGCGACCGGAAGTCGGCGGTCGAGACCGCCGCCAGCTTGAGCAGCCGCTCGGCATTCCCGTGGTAGATGGCGTGCAGCACACTGCGCGGCAGGCCCAGACCCTGCCGCATCGAATCGCTCTGGATCGGGATCGGATTGGCGATGTCTGGATCGAGCGTCTCGAAGTAGCGCCAGTGGGCGGCGTAGAAGCGTTGGATCTGCTCGCCGTCCTGGGCGATCTGGGCCGGCGTGCCGAGGCGCGCGTTCTTGTCGTTGGCCTCGAGACCGCTGCCAAAGAGCAGCCGCCGCTGATGCTTGAGCACAAACGATCGCACGACGTCCGGCGGATAGCTGCCCAGATCGCTCAGCGCGGTGGCGGTGTCTACGTAGACATTGCCGAAGAGCTCGAGCAGCGTATCGACCGCGGCCAGATCGTCGGTGGTGCTGGCCAGCGCCGGGCAGACGAAGGTGGTGCGCGGGTGGCGCGCGATCACCATGTCGCGTGCGATCAGCAGGTCCTCCCGCCGCGGACCCCGGCCGTCGGCCAGGCAGAGCTCGGGGGCGGCCTCGATCTCGGCGCGCCGCGGATTGCGATCGTCGATCGGCTCGAAGTAGGCGGCCGGCGCTGCCGTCGACAGCCAGACCGGGACGTCGAGCGCTGCCGCCTGCGCCCATAGCGGATCGAGGCGCGGGTCGTCGACCGCGAGCAAACGGCCGTCGCGCGTTCGCACCCCGAGCCCGAGATCGCGGGTGACCATCAGGCCGCGCGCGCCCAGCGCGACCGCGCGCTCGAGGCTGCGCGCGGCCCGGCTGCCGAAGTCGGCCTCGTCCACGTCACGCCAGTCGACGTTGGCCACCACCACGATGCGGCTGTGAGTCAGCTCGCCGAGCTGGACCAGGGTCGACAGGATCTCGCCGGGCGGTCCGCCGGCCAGGTTGACGGCGCGCGCGATCCCGGCGTCGTCCATCTGCCGCAGCATCTCGTCGTAGGCATACGGATGGAGGGAGACGTCGACGTCGATGCGGTAGAGCGGGTCGGGGCTGCCCCCGCACCAGCAGGCCGGCGCCAGTGCACCGCAGACGACCGCGATCGCGAGCGCGCTTCCCGGTCTCCTCATCGCCGCAACGAGTAGCAGAATCCGGCCGCCAAAGCACCCGTGTTCGCGTGGTCGCCGCGGCTCAACGTCCGAGCTCGACCAGCGCCTCGACGGCCGGCGTCTGCGGGAACAGGTCGTGGGCCTCGACCGCCAGCGCCCGGTAACCGCCCGCGGATAGCCGCTGCAGGTCACGCGCCAGCGCGCGCGGCCAGCACGAGACGTAGATCAGGCGGTGCGCGGGCAGCGCCAGCAGCGCGCGCAGCGCGTCGTCGGTCAGGCCGCGCCGGGGCGGATCGACTACGATCACAGGCGGCGCCATACCGCTGGCAGCCAGCCCGGACAGGAACTCGGCGCCGTCGGCGGCCGCGTGCTCGATCTCGAGCCTGGCGCGTTGCGCGGCGGCCCGGCCGGCCCGGAGCGCCGATCGCTGACGCTCCACCGCGATGGTGCGGCGGCCGCGGAGCGCGATCGCGAACGCGAGCGCGCCGACACCCGAGAACAGATCGATGACCGGTCCCGGCGAGGCGGTGGTGATCAGGTCGGCCACGCTTTGGCCCAGCCGATCTCCGGCCGGGCCGTGGAGCTGGACAAAATCGTACGGGCCGAGAGCGACCGGAACGCCGGCGACGGTGTCGATCAGCTCGCCGCGGCCGGCCAGCAGCCGGCCCTGACCGGCCAGGATGGCGTCTCCCGAGGATGGGTTGAGGTCGAGCGTCACCCCCGTCACCGACGGGACGTCGCGGGCGATGTCGTCCGCCGCGCGCTGCAGCGGGCCGCTCGGCTGGTGCGACACCAGGGTGACCAGCAGCTCGCCTCGATCGCTGCCGCGAAGCTGCAGGTAGCGCAGGCCGGGCTGTCCGTCCGCGGCGATGGCGACGTCTTGGCGCTCGATGGCGGTGGCGATGGCCGGCAGCGCGCTCGCGATCGCGGGCGTCACGACCGGGCACGGCTCGGTCGGCACGAAGCGGTGACTGCGCCGCGCGTAGGCGCCGAGCCGGACCGCGCCGTCGACGCGCGCCACCACGAACTTGGCGCGGCGGCGGTAACCCAGCGCCGGCGGTGTCTCGACGACGCGATCGGGCAGCAGCGCGTCCGGCAGCACCCCCGAGAGCTGGCGCCGCAACAGCTCGAGCTTGGCGCTCGCCTGCGCCGGCTGATCCAGCTCGATCAACGCGCAACCGTCGCAGCGATCGGAGACCGGACAAGGGCTCGGGCGACGCCCCGGCGCCGGCGCCACGATCTCGATCAGCGACGCGAATGCGGTCGGCTGGTGCCGCGACACGCCCTCGATCCGCGCCCGCACGCGGTCCCCGGGCAGCGCGCGCGCGACCCGCACCTCCAACCCCGCCCGCCGGCCGACGCCCGTGCCGTCGAGGTCGAGGCCGTCGATGGCGATCTCGATCTCGGAGCCGATCGCGGGGATCATGTTTCGCTATACGCCGGTGGAGTGGCCTGCCAGTCCCTAGCCGAGCACGCGGCGGAGCCGTTGTCAAAGCTCTGACGCCGCGACAGTCGATGCGGTGCGGGTCGGGACGAAGACAGGATACTACTGCTGAGACAGCGCGGCGTGTCTGGGAGGGATCTCCTGTTACCACGACAACTCGGACACGGGCGGTGAGCACGCGACGCACCCTGTTGCCGGCAGGCAGCCAACGACTTTGGTCTGCACGAAATGCTGGGCAATGTCTGGGAGCGGGACGAGAACTGCTGGCCCAGCGACATGCGCGCGCGTGATTGGACACCGTGACAATGATACGGTATTGCCGATGATCCATGAACGATGCGTCAGCGACGGATAGGGCGCCTTGCGGGGAGGCAGATTGAATCCTCTGGGTCGTTCGACCGGTGCTGTGATCTTGCTGGCGCTCGCGGGCGCGCTCGCTGCGCCGGCCGGGGCGAGCGATGCAGACGGCCAGCGGTTGATCGAGAAGGCGCGTCGGGTCGAGGCCGAGCTTGAGTACGACCGGGCGGCGGAGCTGTGGCTCGAGGTGCTGGCGCTGTCCGATCTCAACGCAGACGAGTTGCTCGAGGCGCACCTGCACCGCGGCATCGTGCAGCTAATCCGTGGAGACGATGGCTCGGCGCGCAGCCATTTCCGGGCGGTGCTGCGGCAACAGCCGGGCTTCGAGCTCGCCGCTGACACCTCGCCCAAGATCCAGGTGGTATTCGAGTCGGTGCGGGAAGAGCTTGGCACGGACAACCGGCCGATGGCGGGTGCGCCCGCTGCGGCGCCGGGCGGGCGCACGCCGGCAGGGCCATCGTTCGCGTCGCGGCTGATGCTAGGCGGCTGGATCGCGGGCGGCGCCGGTGCGCTGGCCCTGATGGCCGGCACGGCGCTGTTGCTGTGGGCGCGCGCGGTGGAGGCGCAGGCGCTGGCGAGCGAGGTGCAGGTGGAGCGGATCTCCCGCTACGACCAGCGCGACCTGCTGATCTACGGCGGCGACGCGGCGCTGTCGCTGGGAGCGGTGGTGGTGATCGGCGGCGCTGCTGTTGTCGCGTACGCCGCGCTGTCGGGGTGCGAATGAGCGCGGGACGATGGTGCGCCGCTGCGCGGCCGGGTCGGATGGCTGCGATCGCGGCGCTGCTGGCGAGCGCGTGTTGGCCTGGGCCGCGGGATCTGGAAAATCTGCGCTGCGACGAGAACGGTAACTGCGGTGCGGGGTATTTGTGCGTCGGAGGGCGGTGCGTGCGGCCCGGTCCGATCGACGGTGGAGCGCTCGACGTCGGGGTCGTCGACGGCTGGCAAGATGCGGCGCGAGATGCCGGCCGCGATGCTGCCACGGACAGCGGGGTCGGCCTTGACGCAGCGGCGACCGACGGAGCGAGGATCGACGCAGCAACGACCGACGCTGCGCTGCCCGATGCGGTGACCTGCGACGCTGCGCCGGCCGACAGCCCGGTGCCCGACGCTGAGATGGCCGATGCTGCGCTGCCC
>JAFGSX010000104.1 GCA_016934455.1 Deltaproteobacteria bacterium | reverse complement strand
TGAGCGATCGACCGACGCGTCAGTGCCCGTTTCTGCGCACGCCGCTGGCGGCGCTTCTTGTCTGCCTGGCCGAGGTTGGCTGCTCTGCCGTGGTCGCGCAGCCGCCCTGCCAGACCGACCACAACTGTCTGCCGGGCCAGGTGTGCGATACCGCGACCCACACCTGCGTGCCGCGCGCCGCATCTGACAGCGGCCCGGGCGTGGACGGCGGTCAGGCGGACGCGGCCTCTCCCGATCGCGGGCTCGACGGCGGCGCTGCAGATCGCGCGCTGCCGGATACGGTCGCCAGCGACCAGCGCGCCCCGGATCTCTCCGCTGCAGATTCTGTCGCGGGCGACCAGAGCACCACCGACGTGGCCCAGGTAGACAGCAGCAGCACCGATGGCGTTGTCGCCGACCGCCTGCTCCCCGACGTCGCGGCTGGCGACGGCAGCGCCCCGGACGCGGCCAGCACCTGTGTGGATCCCGATGGCGACGGCTACGGCCCGGGCTGCTCCCTGGGCTCCGACTGCGACGACACGCTGCCGACCTGCAACGTCGACTGCACCACCAACTCCGACAGCGACACCCCGGCCGTGCCCGACTGCGTCGAGCGCTTTTGCGGCTCGGATCCCCTGGTCTCCGGCTCGGTCTGTCGCATCGTCGCGACGCGCACTGAACTCAGCTCCGCCATCGGCAGCATCAACGACAATGAGGACGGCGTGCCGGACCACCTGTTGCTGGAGGAGATGGCACTCACCACCAGCAGCAGCAGCAGCTTCGTGACCATCACCAGCGACGACGGGCTCACCGTGCGGCAGCGGCCGGGCGCGATCCTGTCGTTCAATTCGAGCGAGAGCGACTTGGTGGTGTTTGAAGTAAACGGCGACCAGGTCACCTTCGAGGGCATCCACTTCGTCGAGGTCCGCAACGTGAGGTCGTGGGTGCGCTTCAGGGCGGTCAGCGGCACGCTGCGCCACTGCATTCTGGACGGCTACGAGGAGAGCGGAGTCTCGGTCGACGGCGCGACCGGCACGCTGATCCAGGACAACATCATCATCAATGGCGACGGCTCCGACTCGGACGGCGAGGCCGCCATCGCGGTCGGGCCCAGGTTATTAGCGAGTCCCCGCAACACGATCATCGTCGGCAACGTGCTGGCGCACGACGAGGCAGGCATCCACGTCCAGTGGGCCAGCGGCCTGCGCATCGATCACAACACCATCGCCGACGTCACCTATGATGCGGTGCGGTTTCACGACACCGACTCGTCCGGCGTCTGCATGCGCAACAACGCCGTCGTCCGCAGCGGCGCAGCGGCCATCAATTTTGACCACAGCGCCGGCTGGGACGTGAGCGCGAGCTGCGCCGGTCCGCTCGACACCGGCGGCGACAGCTTGCCGGATTACGGCAACGATGCTCACGGCAACACCTCCCTGTGCAGCGGCGACTGCAACGGAACCACGGAGTCGAGCTGCGAGAGCTGTCTGCCCGGGGGATCTGGAGACTTCTGGGAGTTCCTGGTCGATCCCCGGTTCGCCACCACGACCTACGGTCACGCCGGCTTCTACTGCCCGGCCGCGACCGCGTTGATCAACGCGGCCGACATCCTGGCCACAAGCGATCCGATCTACGACCGCAACGGGCCGCAGGCCGGCGACTACAACGGCAGCGCGCCCGACATCGGCGGCCGGGAAACTGGCAGCCTGGCGTGCACGGCGCCAGGAAACTGAACGTACCGGGCTCCAGGTTGCTGCAATGCATCACAGTCAACGTGGCACGCGGCACGTGGAACGTTTTTTTTTTTTTTTACGCTTCGACTTGACGTAAAAACTCCGCCGCCCGCTCCGGCAGCAGCGTGTTGATGTACATGCCCGAGGCGAGCTCGAAGCCCGCTGTCGTCGACACCCGCGGCACCAGGCTCAGGTACCAGTGGAAGTAGGACACCGCGCGCGGCTGGCCGTCGCGCGAGCGGATGACGAAGTTGTAGTCGGGGTTCTCCAGCCCGTAGAAGATCTTGCGCAGAACCTGGCGCAGGAGGCGCGCCAGGTCCGCCCGTTCCTCGTCGCTGATGTGCACGAACGCCGCCTGGTGCCGCTTGGGCAGGATCCAGATGTGAAACGGCGACAGCGCCGCGTACAGCACGAAGGCGGCGAAGTGCTGGCTCTCGGCGACGACGCGCTCACCGCTGCGCAGCTCCTCGGCCAGCATGGTGCAGTAGACGCAGGTGCGGTGGTCGTCGTAGTAGCGGATCGCCAGCTCGACCCGCTGCCGCACGTTGGCCGGCACCACCGGCGTCGCGATGAGCTGCGAGTGCGGGTGCTGCTGGGACATGCCGGCGCGCTGGCCGTGGTTCTTGAACAGGGTCACCAGCTCGACCCGCGGATCCCCGATCGCCTGCAGGTAGAGCTGCTGGTAGACGCCGAGGACGCGCTCGACCTGCGCCGCCTCCATCAGCGCCGGCGTGGTGTTGTGCTGCGGCGCCTCGACGATGACCAGGTGGTGGCCGAGGCCGTTGATGCGGCGCTGCGTGCCCTGCTCGCGGTAGTCGAGCTCGCCGTCGCTGGTCAGCGCCGGGTACTTGTTGGGCACCACCCGCACCAGCCAGCGGCCGTCGCCGTCGCGCACCGCCATCACCTCGTCCCCGGTCTGCGCCTCGTTGCCGGCGCAGAACGGGCAGCGGTCGCTGTAGGGCACCTCGGGCAGCGGTCGCCGGTCGCGGCTGATAAAATCGTCGGGCCGGTTGGAGCGCTCGGGCGCGATGATCACCCATTCCTTGGTGGCGATGTTCTGGCGCAGCTCGGACATCTTCTCCCCGCCGTCACGCCGTGGCCGGAGCCAGGCGCGGTCATGAAAACGTGTAACCGCTGCGCAGCGTCTCGCTGAAGACATTGCTCAGGCCATGGTAGATCACCGCGCCCATGATCGAGCCCGAGCGCGCGCGCATCGCGGCGAAGAGCAGCGCCGGGAAAAACGGCCCCAGCCGCGCCGGGTTGCCCCACTCGCCGGCGTAGTGGCCGAGCGCGAACAGGGCGCTGCTGACCAGGATCGCCCAGCCCACGGGCACGCCGAAGCGGGTGAGCCAGGGTGGCCAGGCCGCCAGCAGCCGGGTCTGCACGAAGCCGCGGTAGAACAGCTCCTCGGGCAGCGCCACCAGCAGCAGGTTGATCAGCAGCAGCTCGGTCAGATCGGCCGGCAGGTGAAAGGCGTAGTGGGCGTGGCGGTGCGCGTGGTGCGCCAGCCAGAGCTGCCAGAAGTGGTGGCCGACCGCGAACGGCGGAAAGGTGACCGCGATCAGCAGGCCGGTCTGCCGCAGGTCGTGCCAGAAGGTGGTCGGCTCGAAGCGCGCCCGGTGCGCGTAGGGAGCCAGCAGGTAGCTCAGCTTGAGCAGCGCCCGGCGGCCGGGCCGACCGCGCTCGCGGCCGCGCGCGGCAACCAGGCAGCGCCGCCGCAGCAGGGCGAGCGGTGCGCCCACGCTGCCGTGCATGTGCAGCCCGTAGTCGCGGGCGCGCTGGCCGTGGCGGCTGAGCAGCCAGAGCGGCAGGTAGAGCTGGAAGGCGGCGGCGATGGTGAAGCCGATCTTCTGCGCCAGCTCGCCCGCGGCGAACTGCTTGAGCAGGCCGAGCAACGCGATCAGCGCCGCCGATGCGTAGAGCGCTTCCCGCGCGTGCCGCTTTGTGTCGTCGGGACACATCGGAGCGTAGGTTACAGGTTACAGGGAACAGGTTACAGATCAAAGCGCGCGTCAACGCTGTCCCCTGTCCCCCTATTTCAGTTCGACCACCGTAAACGCATCGCCGCCGTCCTCCTCGGCCGCCGGCGCCAGGCGTTTGACGTAGCGGCTGAGCTTGAGCTCGGCGCGCAGCGCGGCCTTGAGCGCGCCGGTGCCGTGGCCGTGCAGCAAAAACACGCGGTCGATCTCGCGCAGCGTCATCTGATCGAAAAAGCGGTCGCAGCTCGCCAGCGCCTCTTCCACCCGCTGGCCGCGCAGATCGAGCGTGTTGTCGTCGGTGCGCGGGGTCGAGGTCTCGACGCTGTCACCGGCAACGATCGCCGCGCTCGACCGGCTGCCGCGGTGACGCGAACGCCGGCCGGTCCGGTCGCGGCTCGACCGGGGCCGCGGCGCGGTCAGCTCGCCGCGCTCGACCCGGGTCCGCAGCGGGCCGCACTGGACGGTGACGCCGCCGTCCCCGTCCAGCTCGACCACCTCGCCCTCCTGGCCCAGCGGCACCACGTGCACCCGCTGCCCGATTTTGATCTCGGACAGCGGCGGCGCGCCGGGGGCCCGGGCCTCGAGCCGGCGCTCGACCTTCTGCTCCAGCTCCTTGAGCGCGTGCGCGGCCCGGTCTGCCTGCGCCAGCGTGGGCGGGCCCGCCTGCAGCCGGGCGATGGTATCGGCCACCTGCCGCCGCGCGCTGCGCACCTCGCCCAGCAGCTCGGCCCGCGCCTCCTGCCTGAGCTGTCGCTCCAGATCGGCCACCCGCTGCCGCTCGGCCTCGAGCTGGCCGCGCAGGGACTCGGTGCGGCGCCGCTCGTCGTCGAGCGCGGCGCGCGCGCGGCCGAGCTGCTCGCGCTCGCGGCCCAGGGCGTCGAGCTGCTGCTCCAGCCGGTTGGCCTGCGGCCCGGCCAGTTCCCGGGCGCGGTCGATCAGGGGCTGCTGCAGGCCGAGCGCGGCGGCGATGGCAAAGGCGCTGGACGCGCCCGGGGTGTCGGGGAGCAGGCGAAAGGTCGGCCGCAGCGTCTGCGGATCGAGCGCCACCGCGGCGTTGCGGAAGCGCGCGTCGTCGAGCGCCAGCCCCTTGAGCCGATCGTAATGGGTGGTGGCGATGACCAGCGCGCCCAGGTCGGCCAGCGCCTCGAGAAACGACTGCGCCAGCGCCGCTCCCTGCAGCGGCTCGGTGCCCTGCGCGATCTCGTCGATCAGGCAGAGCGCGCTCGTCTGGCGCGACCGGCCGTCGCGCACCGCGGCGATGATGCGATCGATGGCCAGCACGTGCGCCGAAAAGGTCGACAGGTGCTGGCCGATGGACTGCTGGTCGCCGACCACGGCGAAGATCTGTTCGAACAGCGAGAGCTGCGAGGCCGGCGTGGCCGGGATCGGCAGCCCGGCGCGCAGCATCAGCGCGCACAGCCCGGCGGTCTTGAGCGCCACGGTCTTGCCGCCGGCGTTGGGGCCGGACAGCACCAGCACGCGGCTGCCGGCGGGCAGCCCGATGTCGTTGGCGACCACCGGCGCCACCGGCTCGGCGCGCTGCGCGCACTCCAGCGCGTGGAGCAGCAGCGTCGGGTGGCGCGCCTGGCGCAGGTCGAGCACGCTGCCGGCCGCGATCCGCGGCGGGCTCGCCTCCAGGTCCTCGGCCAGCCGCGCCCGGGCGCAGAAGGAGTCGACCGCCACCGCCGCCGCGATGTCGGCCCGCACCTGCGGCGCGCGCTCGACCAGCCGCGCCGTCAGCGCGCGCACGATGCGCTGCTCCTCGTCGTGCACCGCCGCCTCGGCGATCTTGAGCCGGTTGCCGGCGTCGACCAGCGGCTGCGGCTCGACGAACAGGGTCTGGCCGCTGTTGGAGGTGTCGTGCACGATACCGTCGATCTGGCCGCGGCGGTCGCTGCGCACCGGCAGCACGTAGCGGTCGTTGCGCAGCGTGTAGTAGCCCTCCTGCAGCACCTCGGCGCGGTCGAGCCGGGTCACCAGCTCGCCCAGGGTGGCCTTGATCTCCTCGCGCAGCCGCGCCGCGCGCCGCCGCAGCTCCGGCAGATCGGCGCTGGCGTCGTCGACGATGCGGCCGGCCGGGTCGAAGGTGCGCTCGATGGCGCGGGCCAGCGGACGGTGATCGCCGACGGCGGCCACCAGCTCCCAGGCCAGCGGCGCCCGATCTTCCTGGCTCTGCAGGTTGCGCCGCACCTCGTCGATGCCGTCGAGGGTGCGGCCGATCTGCAGCAGCTCGAGCGGCAGCAGCGCGCCGTCCTTGCTGGCGCGGACCAGCAGCTCGTCGACCTCCTCGATGCCGCCCACTCCCGAGAACGACCCCGAACGCCGCAGCCCGCGCAGCTCCTCGACCAGGGCGAGCGAGCGCTCGACCTCGGTTCGGGTCGGCAGCGGCCCGAGCGCGGCCAGCAGCCGACGGCCCTGGCTGGTGACGGCGCGCGCCTGCAGCGCGTCGACGACGACCTGCCACTCCAGCGACAGGGCAGCGCTTGCCACCAGGTTGCGCGCCGTCATGGCGGGGGCCCCGCGTCATCGTCCTGCCCGGGATCTCCGTCCTCGGCGACGATCACCGCCACGTACCAGGGCTGCCGCGGCTCGCTCCGCGCTGCGCCCACGCCCACCACGTTGTAGCCGGCGCGCAGCAGCACCGGCTGCAGCTCGATGCCGGACGGGCTGTCTGCGCGGAAGACCGCGGCGCCGGCGGCCAGCAGATCGCGCCGGCTGTCCATCAATTGCTGGGTCAGGGCCGGCTCGTCCGGAGCGTCGCCGATCAGCTCGTTGCGGTCGGCCATGCGCTGCGCGCGCTGCTGCGCCGCCGCGGCCAGGCCCGGGTCGAGCTCGAGAGCGGGCGCGCCGAGCGCCAGCCGCCGCCGGTTGAGACGCTGGAGCAGGCCGTCGATCAGGCCGGCGGCGTCGGTCTCGGCGTACGACCGGGCCAGGATCTCGACCAGGAACAGCGTGCAGCGGCCGCCGCGGCACCGCCACGCCGCGCCGATGCCGGCGCTGCTGGCGTCGGCCGCCAGGTGGTTGCGCCGGTGCGACGGGCTGCGCAGGAACGCAGCGCGCACGTCGTCGGCGCTGTGGCCGCGCGCCACGTTCTCGCCGAACCAGGAGAGCGGCCGGCCCTGGTCGTCGCGCACCTGCGCCAGCGCCGCGGGCGGCGCGTGCACCAGCCGGCCGTCGCAGGCGAGGGCGCGCGCCCGCTCCTCGGCCAGAGCGGACAGGCTATGCGACCAGCCCACCCGGGGCAGGTCGCGGGCGTCGCGGTCGGCGTTGAGGCCGGCGAAGAACGCG
>JAFGSX010000103.1 GCA_016934455.1 Deltaproteobacteria bacterium | reverse complement strand
TCTTTTTATCTTCGCAAGCTCAGAAAAAAGCCTTTCGCCGGCCCCCTGCCGAACGGGATCGACTGAAGTGAGCTGAGGGTCTAGTTGAGCCAGTCGCTGGCTGTAGACGTACTCGCCAGGTTCCACCAGAAATGCGAAATCTCGTGCGCAACACCCCGAACGCTGCTTGCTGTTTTTTCAGGGACGACAATTTGAGGGTCGTTTCGACAAAAAAACCACGTACGCGTCCGCGGAATTTCCTGAGCCTGTAGATTGGTTGCGATTACAGGCTCACCGATCCCCGCGCTGCAATTTTTCGCGCACGACGTCGACCGCGCGCTCGATCGGGATCCGCTCCTGCCGCATGTCGTCGCGGTAGCGGATGGTGACCGTCTGGTCCTGCTTGGTCTGGCCGTCGACGGTCAGGCAGTAGGGGGTGCCGGCCTCGTCGTGGCGGCGGTAGCGGCGGCCGATCGCGTGCTGCTCGTCGTAGCTGACGAACAGGCCCGCCTGCAGGAACTTCTTGACGATGTCATGGCCGATCTCGGGCAGGCCGTCCTTCTTGACCAGCGGCAGCACGGCGGCCTTGTAGGGCGCCAGCCGCGGGTGCAGCTTGAGGACGACGCGGGTCGCGTCCTCGCCCTTGGCGTCGGGAACCGCCTCCTCGTGGTAGGCATCGAGCAGCAGCATCAGCAGGGTGCGGGTGGCGCCGGCCGCCGGCTCGATCACGTAGGGCACGTAGCGCAGGCCGGGTTTGCCGGTCTCGGGGTTGGGCTTCTGCGGGTCGAAGTAGCTCAGCTTCTTGCCCGAATGCTCGGCGTGCTTGTTGAGGTCGTAGTCGGTGCGGCTGGCGATGCCCTCGAGCTCGTCCCAACCCCACGGGTACTCGTACTCGACGTCGTAGCAGTCGTCGGCGTAGTGTGCCAGCTCGTCGGGGTGGTGCTGGCGCAGCCGCAACCGCTCGGGGTGATTGGCGAAGCGCTGGTACCAGGCCAGCCGCTGCTCGCACCAGTACTTTAGCCACTCGGCCTGGGAGCCCGGTTCGCAGAAGAACTCCATCTCCATCTGGTCGAACTCGCAGGAGCGAAAGACGAAATGCTCGACCGTGATCTCGTTGCGGAAGCTGCGGCCGGTCTGGGCGATGCCGAAGGGCACCTTCATGCCCAGCGACTCCTGCACGTTGAGGAACTGCACGAACATCGCCTGCGCCGTCTCCGGCCGCAGGTAGACCGCAGATTGCCGGATCACGCCGTCCAGCGCCTCGCGCAGCGCGCCGCCCTCGAGGTCGCGGTGGGTCTCGACGTATTTCGCGATCTCCTCGATGGTGTCGACCGGGCCGATCGAGCTGCGGAACATCAGGTTGAAGCGCCGCTCGTCCGACAGGTCGCCGCCGCCGCAGTTGGGGCAGACGTAGCCGCGCTCTGCCACCCCCTTGAGCGTTTTGCCGCCCTTCTTGCCGCCCTCCTGGTAGCTGACCTCGGTGCCGGCCGCCACCTTGGGGGCCTTGTCGGCGCGAAAGCGCTCCTTGCAGTTGCGGCAGTCGACCAGCGGGTCGCTGAAGCCGGCCAGATGGCCGGACGCCTCCCACACCTTGGGGTGCATGATGATGGCCGCGTCGAGGCCGACGATGTCCTCGCGCTCGTAGACCATGGCGCGCCACCACTCGGCGACGATGTTGCGTTTGAGCTCGACGCCGAGCGGTCCGTAGTCATAGGCGCTGCGCAGGCCGCCGTAGATCTCGGACGACTGGAAGACAAAGCCCCGGCGCTTGGCCAGGCTGACGATCTTCTGCATCACCTCGGGCTCGGCCATCGACCACCTCGCAGCCGGGGTCGCGGCGGCCTTCGATCGGGCAGCGCGACCCCGGATGGAGCGGCATCGAAAAACGGCCGCCCCGCTTTGGCAAGGCAAAAAATGGCTCCCCGCGCCGCCTACGCCCGGGCGCTGATCCTGCGCTTGAGGTAGTGCAGGCCGATGCGCGCCAGCACACCCGGTGCCACGAAGTCGCGCTTGGAGCGCACGCCGCACAGCACCTCGCCCATCAGCACGGCAAAGCCGCGGTCCAGGCGCGCCAGGTCGACCACGGCGTCGACCGCGCCCGGTCTGGTCATCAGCAGCTCGAGCGCCCGGTTGCCGTAGCGAAACTCGTCGTCGAACTCGGCGCGCCAGCGCCGCTCGTAGTCGCGCAGCCCGGCCGCCGACAGGTCGCCGCGAGCCAGCGCCGCGATCGCGGTCTCGGCGGCGAGCTGGCCCGAGCGCAGCGCGAAGTGAATGCCCTCGCCGGTCAGCGGATCGATGAAGCCGTTGGCGTCGCCGACCAGCAGCGCGCCGTCGGCCACGCCCGATCCGCTGCCGGTGCCCAGCCGCAGCGGCCAGCCGCGCAGCCTGCCCTCGACCGTGCCGCCGCTGAGCAGCTCGGCCACCAGCGCGTTCTCCCGCACGAAGCGCTCGAAGAGCTGCTTGAGACTGGGGCTGCCGTCGACCAGGTAGCGGTTGAACTGGCCGATGCCGACGTTGGCGCGGCCGTCAGGCAGCGGGAAGATCCAGAAGTAGGCAGGCATAAAGCGCCGGTCGTAGACGAAAAAGGCGTCGCGATCGACGCGCCGCAGATCGCGGTAGTAGGCGCGCAGGGCAAAGGCGGTGTGCGCCCGGTCGCGGTTGTGTTGGCCCAGGCCGCGCGCGATCGCCGAGTGCACGCCGTCGGCGCCGATGACCAGGCGGGCGCGCAGGATGCTGCCGTCGTCGAGCTCGACTCCGACCACCCGCCCGCCGTCGCGCAGCAGCCGTCTGACGCGCGCCTGCTCGCGCAGCTC
This sequence comes from Deltaproteobacteria bacterium, assembly GCA_016934455.1. Lineage (GTDB taxonomy): Bacteria > Myxococcota > JACRCW01 > JAFGSX01 > JAFGSX01 > JAFGSX01. Next base: position 2,894 of record JAFGSX010000103.1, on the reverse strand, counting down.
GGCGCCCGCGGATGCCGCGGCGCGGGCGCACACCTCGTCCAGGATCATCCTGGGCGCGATCAGCAGCGGCTCGGGCCGCAGCGGCGACTCGAACACGATGTCGGTGTGGCGAAAGGCGCAGCCGCCCGGGCTCTGCACGCCGAAGCCGGTGGCCAGGCCGGCGCCGCGCCCGGTCAAGGCGTCGAGCGCGCCGATGGCGCGCAGCACGGCCACACCGCCGGCGCCGATGCCGTCGCCGCAGGTCTTGTCGCGCGGGAACCTGGACTTTTCGAGCAGCAGACAGCGCAGGCCGGCGCGGGCGCAAAAGAACGCGGCAGCGCTTCCCGCCGGCCCGGCGCCCACCACCACCGCATCCCAGCCGGTCGCCGTTTGTGACCTCTCTCACCCGGCAGCGGGCTGCGCGCGCCGGGGGCAAATTGATCTCATATCGGGGGCCGGATGGGGTAAAATTTTATCAGAGGGGATGCCCATGGCCGAGGAACGGACAACGATCCTGGTCGCCGACGATGACGACGAGATACGCAAGGTGCTGAGCCTCGTGCTCGAAAAGGCGGGCTACCGCGCGGCGGCGGCGGCCCACGGCCAGCAGGCCCTGGAGATGATGGGCAGCGAGCAGCCGGCGCTGGTGCTGCTCGACATCATGATGCCGCACATGGACGGGCTGGAGGTGATCCGGCGCATGCGCGCAGACGACAAGCTGCGCGCGATCCCGGTCATCGCCTTCACCGCGCTCACCAGCCAGCTCATCGAGAAGGAGCTGTTCGATCTGGGGGTGCGCGGCTTCATGCGCAAGCCGCTGCACTTGACCGACATGCTCGAGATGGTCGGCATGGAGCTCAAGCGGCTGGCGCTCGAACGGCAAAACAGCAGCGGCTGAGCGAACCAGGCGCCGCCTTGCGGCGACGGGAGATGCGGTCTAGCGCAGTGCGCTGACGTCGTGGACCAGGCGCCGGCCGCGCCGGAACTGATCGATCTTGACCTCGATCTCGCCGTAGGCGCTGGGGGAGGTGAGCTGCAGCGGCAGCCGGTCGTCGTCCTGCGAGATCCAGACCGTCAGCGGCCGCACCAGCGCCGGCAGCCCGTCGCGCGCCGCCTCGCCCGTGATCTTGAGCGCGCGATAGGGGCCGGCCGGCGTGCTGACCAGCTCGCGGCCGACGACCCTGCCGCGCACCACCCACAGCCGCTTGCCGTAGTAGAGCTCGACGCAGTAGTCCTGCCCCTCGGCCAGCTCGCGGCTGCGCGCGAAGTAGACCACCGACAGCACATCCTGGATCGGGGCGCCGCCCTCGACGGTGCCGCGCCACTCGCGCTTGGGGTAGACCAGCGTGGCGTCTGCGGTGTGTCTCTGGATGTCGAACGACGCGCTCTCGTCGCGCTGCACGTCGCCCAGATGCGAGCGCGCGAACATGGTCAGCGGTATCACGCCCTCGGGCGTGAAGTACGAGGTCTGGTGTCCCTCGACCTTGGACATCTTGCTGAAGAACGAGTTGGTGTCGGCGTGGGCGGTGGCCGGGTAGACGAGATGGTCGGTCAGGCTCTCGCTGGCGCCGATCTTCAGGTCGACGCGGCCGGCGTAGATGCCGCCGATGGAGATGACGTAGCCGAGCTCCTCGCCCGGTCCAAAAGGCAGCCGGTCGGCGATCTGGGGCGGATTGCACAGGCAGCGCTCGAGGCGACCCTGATTGCGTCTGGCCCGCTCGCGCTGTGCGGCCTCGCGCTGACGCTGCTCGATGCGCGTGCGCTGGCGCGCCTGGTGCCGCAGCGCGCGCAGCCGGGCGCGCTCTGCGGTCACCGTCTCCGCCGGCATTGTGGCCGGGGCCGTGGCGGGCGCCACCGCCGGCGTCTGCGGAGCCGCAGCACCGAGGGTCAGGACACAGACTGCTGCGACACCGAGACGCGACATCGCCGATTCGACGCCATCCGGGCTCACAGCATTCACCTTTTCTGCCCGGAAGGCCAGCGGCTATGATGGCGCCATGGTCGCGCGTGTTCTTCGAGGGCGCCATTGCCGGATCTGCCTCGCGCTAGCGATCGCGATCGCGCTCGGCGGCGCCACGTTCACGCCCTACCGCTTTCAGGAGATCTTCCACCAGAACGCGGCGGCCGTGGTGCGGCTGCGCGCGACCATCCTCCATGGCGAGCGCTTTGGCAGCGCGTTTCTGGTGCATCCCAACGGCACGCTGGTGACCGCGGCCGCCAGCGTGTTCGGCGCCAGCGCGCTCCATTTGGTAGATACCTTTGGCAACGCCTTGGCCGTAGAGCTGGTGGCGAGCGATCAAGCGAGCGGCGTGGCGGTGTTGCGCGCACCCAGCAGCGGCAGCATACCGGTGGCCCGGCTGGGCCGGAGCGCGCGCCTGCGGCGCGGCGACTGGCTGGTCGGCGTCGCCTACGCCGCGGGCTCCGCGCCCGAGGCGATCGCCGGCTGCATCTCGGCGATCACCGGTGTCGAGGGCGGAGGCCGCGTCTTCACCATCGACGCCGCCACCGATGCCGGCGGTCCGTTCTTCAACGTCGACGGCGAGGTGGTCGCGGTCTCCATCGGCCTCAAGGGCGCGCGCCGGGCGCGGGCGATACCGATCGACGACGTCCGGGATTTTATCGTCACAGCGATGCGCGCTCCCGCCAGCGCAGCGGCGGATGCAGGGCGTGGGCAGTGACTGCGGAGGAACCATGGCGGACTGGCGACTGCTGCAGCCGATCGAGGTCGGCCGGCTTACCCTCAAAAACCGGATCGCGATGCCGGCCATGGAGCTCGGCTTCAGCGGCGACGGCCAGATCAACCAGCGGCACGTCGATTTCTACGCCGAGCGGGCTGCGGGCGGTGCCGCGCTGCTGATCTTCGGCGGCTGCACCATCGACCGCTGGGCCGGCGGCCGCCAGATGATCAGCCTGCG
>JAFGSX010000102.1 GCA_016934455.1 Deltaproteobacteria bacterium | reverse complement strand
TCTTTTTATCTTCGCAAGCTCAGAAAAAAGCCTTTCGCCGGCCCCCTGCCGAACGGGATCGACTGAAGTGAGCTGAGGGTCTAGTTGCCGGCTCCTTTGTCGTCGTCGCTTCCGCCGCTCTCGTCGTCCGGTTCGCCGGCGCTCGAGTACAGGCCGAGCAACCGCGCCGCCAGCGAATCGTCGCTCCCGGCCGCGTCGGGCGGCTTGTAGCCCTGCCAGCCACAGTAGATGCAGCTAAAATACTCGTCGGCCGCATACGATCGCGCGAGCACGACCCCCATCGAGTGGCACTTGGGGCACTCGCTCCGAGTGGAGCGCGGCTTGCCGCCGGTCGCAGCCGAAGCCTGGGCCGGCGCCACGGCAGCGGCGGGTGCGGCCTGCTTGTGCTTGGCCGGTCGTCCCGCTCGGACGGCGGCGGCCGGGGACGCCGCATCCGCCTTGGGCTTGCTGGACTTGCGGCCGGCCGGTCTGGCCTGTGGCGGGGCCGCGTCGGCTTTGCGCTCGCTCTTGAACTGCATGCGAAAGTCATCGAGCAGCGCCGAGATCTGGGCCAGCGGATCCTTCCCGGGGCGTTTGGCGATGGCGGCGACCTTGGCCGCCAGCGCCTCGCGCGCCGTCACCTGCTTGCCGCCGTCGGCCGGCGGCTTCTTGTACTGGACCCGGTAGCGGCCGAGCAGCTCGTCGAGCCGCGACTCGACCGTGCCCTTGTTTTTACCGCTGATGACCTCGACGATCTCGTTGTGGAGCTGAGCGCGCGCGGTCGTCATATTTTAAACCCAGTATCTGTGGCCAGGGGCGGGGGTCTGGCCTCGGCCGCAACCCCACCAGCCTCAAGCAATATTGCCGGTCCCATTGCAGCACAAGCGTTTTCTTCGCTCTTGTCAGCGCCGGGTCGGTGTCTAGTTTTTCCGGTGCCTGCGTCGCCAGGCGACGCGGTCGAGACGATGGACCACAGCGATGGGAGGTGAGCCATGGCACTGTACCGCTGGACGATGCGCAATCCCTTTGTACAACTGCACGAGATGCAGGACGAGATGGCGCGCCTGATGCGCGAGCTGGCGGGCGACGTCCCGCAATCGAGCGCGCTGCCTCAGCTCAACGTCTACGACGACGGAGAGGCCTTTCGCGTGCGCGCGGAGCTGCCCGGCCTGAAGCGGGACAAGCTGGATATACAGGTCGCCGGCGATGTCCTGACGATCAAGGCCGAGCGGCCGCCCGAGGAGAGCAACGGCAGCTATCACCGACGCGAGCGCAGCAGCGGCGCGTACAGCCGCAGCGTCACGTTGCCGGACGCGGTCGATGTCGACCACGTGCGGGCCAACTACCAGCACGGCGTGCTCGAGGTGATGCTGCCGCGGGCACCCGAGTCGAGACCGCGCAAGATCGCGATCGAGTCGCGCTAGGCGGCGACCGCACCGGCGGTCGATACCGCCGCGGTCGCAGGGAAGGAGGAGAGCGATGGCAACTCGCAAGAACACCGGCCAGGAGATTGCACCGGCCAAGAAGACCGAGATCGATGTCACCCGCGGCGAGCCGACCCGCGAGGGGCGTTATTTCACCTTTGCCGCCGACATCGTCGAGAACGACGAGGCGGTGACCGTGGTCGCCGATCTGCCGGGGGTGGCGCCCGACGCGATCGACGTCGACGTGCGCGACAATGTGCTCACCATCCTGGGTCGCGTCGATGACGTGCCTGCGGGCTGGCGGCCAATCCACACCGAGTACGAGGTGGGTGGCTACCTGAGGCAGTTCAACGTCGGGCCGGCGATCGACCAGGAGAAGATCTCGGCCACCGTGCGCGACGGCGTGCTGACGCTGGTCCTGCGCAAGGCCGACCGGCTGCGGCCGCGCAAGATCGAGATCCGCGCCGGCTAGGGCGGTGAGAGTCTGATCCGAGCGCGGCGGGACACGGCGGGCCGCCGCCCCCGGGCTACCCGTGTGCGCCGCCGGTGAGGTCGATCAGCGCGCGGATGCGCTGCCCCATCACGGTGAACAGGCCGGTCACCAGCTCGAAGTGGTCCGAGCAGAGGTCCATGAACGCCGCGCGCTCGATGACCAGTAGCTTGGCGCCGGCTCCGCCCTCGACCACGCGCGCGGTCACCGGCCGCGGGCCGGCATCCATGATCGAGGTCTGGCCCAGGCTTTCGCCGGCATGCAGCCGCATGATCGCGGAGCCGCCCTTGAGCAGATCGACGGCACCCTCGATGATCACGAACATCACCTCGCCGGGCTCGCCCTCGCGGTAGATCACCGCCCCCGGCTCCATCTCGCGCTCGCCGGCGATGGCGGCGATGGCCGACAGGTCGTCCATCGAGAGCCGGGCAAACAGGTCGACGTTTTCCAGCAGCAACATGCGCTCGATAAACGGTCTCTCCATGGACTCGCCCTCCATGTCGACGAGGTCACCGCGCTCGTCGACCTCCGCCTGGACGCCCAGCTTGTCGGCCACCACCTCGGCCAGCCCGCGCAGCAGCGGATCGCGCGAGCTGAGCAGGGTGCGCAGCTCGTCCTCGGGCACGGTGCCGGGCAGCGTCTCCTCCTCGATGAAGTCGAGCAGCCAGGCCCGCATCCGGTCTCCGCTGAGCGCCACGTCGATCAGCTCGAGCGCCTCGGCGCGCAGACCCGATCCGCGCTCGTCCAGGCAGGCGAAGATGCGCATCATCACGTCGCCGTCGCGCAGCAGACCGATCAGCCGCAGCGCCATCTCGAGGTTCTGCGAGACGCGGTCGCCGAGCGCGCGCACCAGCGGCGTGTAGGCGGGATGCTTGGCGTGCTGCAGGGTCCGCAGCGTCGGCCGGTAGTAACGGTAGGCGTGCAGCCGGCGCAGCGCCGCCTCGTCGACCCGCGTCGCGTCGAGCTCGAGCTCGGGGTTGGCCCGCTTCATCTCGAACAGCGCGCTGGCGATGCGGTAGCGCAGCGTCGCATTGTCGGCGATGTTGGAGAATAGCAGCACGGCGGCGGCGGCGTCGGTGCCGATGGCGCGCAGCACGCGCGGGGTCTCGAGCCGCAGGCCGAGCGGCGCCGCGCGATCGTTGAGCAACTGCTCGAGCCGCGGCACCACGCTGTCGCCGTAGGCGGTCAGCGCCCGACGCGCCGCCGCGCGCGCGGCGCGATCGGTGTGCAGGCCGATCAGCTCGTCGACCAGATCGGGGTGGCGCAGCTTGGCCGCTGACTGGCACGCCAGCCGGCGCACGCTGGGCTCCGGATCATGCAGCAGTTGTACCAGCGTCGGCATGAAGGAATGATCACCCAGCTCCCCGAATAGCTTGGCCAGCTCACGCCGCACCGGCGGTGGGTGATCGGTCCCGCCGAGCAGCGAGCCGAGCACCGCGTGCGCCGGACCCTCGCCCTCGAGCTCGAGCGGCAGCAGCGCGCCGGCAGCGGCCACCCGCACGCCCGGGTCCGGGTCGTGCAGATAGGGGCGCAGCGCCTCGGCCGCGTACTCCGGGTCCACCGTGGGCAGGATGCGCGCGGCGTAGGCGCGCGGCCGCCGCTGGTCGGTGGCGAGTATGGCGCGCAGCGCGGCGGCGATCTGCGGGTCGCGGGTTCGCCCGGCGCGCTCGATCGCGGCCAGCCGGACGTTCTGGTCGTTGTGGCCGAGCAGATGCAGCAGCGAGCGCGACAGGTCGAAGCCGCGGTCGCGCTCGAGCACCGACAGCGCGGTCAGCACCGCGCGCGGCTGCTCCGAGCGCAGCGCCCGCACCAGCGCCTGGCGCGTGACGCGGTCGGCGGGATCGATCTCGTGGTGGACCTGCTGGCGCTGGACCCCGAGCCGCTGCTCGAGAGTCGCGATGTAGCCGCGGCGCACGCTGCGGATGAGCAGCAGCACCAAGGCGGCCACGGTCACGATCGCCAGCGTCACCAGAATGCGGTTGTCGGTCGCCGCCAGCAGCAAC
>JAFGSX010000101.1 GCA_016934455.1 Deltaproteobacteria bacterium | reverse complement strand
GTGAATGCTGCCGAGGGTGGGGCCCCGACGGGACTCGTTCCCGGCGGGGCGGGACGGGCCGACCGTCCCGCAAAAAAGCAGGGTCTGACCGACGACCCCGGGAAGTCCCCGAAGGGGGACAGACCCCAAGACTTAGCAGTGCTGGTCGGGTGAATGCCGCCGGGACCTGCGCCCGGCGGCAGAGGGTCTGCCCGACAGACCCTCAAGGTAAAGCCGTCGCGAACCGACGGATGACGTCGACCGGCAGCACGCCACCGCTGCGCGCGGTGAGCCCGGCGCCGATGGTCAGCCTGAAGGCCGTGTTATCTGGCAGCGCGCCATCCGACGAGGGCTCGCCGATGGTTAGCGAAAGCATCAGCAGGTTCTCGTCGAAGCCGTTGTCGCCGCGCTCCGGATCGCCGGCCAGCGCATAGTGCGTGATGACCTCGTCGCCGCTGTTCACCGACTCGAGCCGGATCGCAGAGACCGCCGCCGATACCTCGACGCTCTCCGAGAAGACGACCTCGACGTGGGAGACCTCGGCGCCGCGGAGACTTGCGCCGTTGGCCGGAAACGTGTCGACGACGGTGAGCGGTGGAGCCACCTCGATCACCGTGGTCGGGCCACAGCCGATGTCCGCCAGCAACAGCGCGAGACCGGCCCATGTCGTCCGGCGCGCCCGAGTTCTTTTGTGCCCACGCATCAGAGCACCGGCCGCTGCCCGGCGGGACGCGATCCGCCGACATCGTCGAAGTGGTTGAAGACCTCATTGGCTGCCGGAACCGATTCGCCCCGCGGCCGACCGCGGACCGTGCCCGGGCCGCGGTCGGTGTTGAAAACGGGAGCCGCCGCCCGCGCCAAGGCCGGGGTCAGGGTCAAGGCCACGGCGACAGCCGGGGTCTGCTGGCCGAGATCGATCCGGAGCAGGTGGCTGCCGCCGGGGATGGCGAGCCTGGTCGTGCGCGGCGCCGACGGGAAAAAACGCGTCTCCCCGGCGAACGCCGCGCCCTCCTCGCGCGCGCGCCGAAAGACCAGCGGCGGCTTGACATCGCCGTCGAGCGCCAGCCGCACGCTGCTCGGCGCCACCGGCGGGTCGCCCTCCAGGATCGCGCGCCGCACTTTAAGGGTCAGCAACCCCGGACCGTCGCAGGCGACCGTCAGTGTCTGCTCCCCCTCGACCAGGTAGTAACTCGCCGGGTCTCCAGCGACCTGCAGCACCCGATGTGGCGTGCTCGGCAGCAGCGGCACCGGCGCACCCTGGGCGCGCAGCGCGGCGCCGACGAGAACGGCGGCGATCGGCAACGCCAGACAGCGGGCGCGGCTCACGGTGTCAGCTCCTCGATCGTCATCATGAGCCGATCCGCCAGACCCAGGCAACAGGAGGCGCTCAGCGCGACCCGGTTGCAGCAGGCCGCGACGTGCGCGTCCTCGCTGCTGGCGTCGGGCCCGACCGGGCAGTCGGCCGGCTCCAGCGGGCCGAGCGGGCAGATGAGAAGCTGCCAGACGCCGGCGCAGGTCGTGGTCGTGCGCAACCTGGCCAGCCGTTGACCGCCGATGTTCTCGACGCTGGCGCCGCTCAGGCGATCGCCCGGCCGCGGGCAACCCTCACCCTCCGGCGCCGACACCACCCACCACTGCACCTCGGGGTTGGTATCCGAGGTCGGCACGTCCTGGATCTGCGCCTCGAGCGCGATGGCGGCGCAGCCATCGCTGCCGATGGAAAAGCGGGCCGCGGCCGGCGCCTCGGCCCGGGCGCCGGTCCAGCTATCGACGCCGACGGTGGCGAAATCGAGATCGCTGACCGCGCGGTCGTCGCTCACCTGCAGGGAAAAGACGAAGGCGCCGGCGACGCGCGGCGTGAACGACAGGTGCTGCGGCGTGTCGCTGGCCACGGCGTACTCGTACTCCGAGCCGTATTGCGCCGCCTCCGGCCAGTCCACCAGCCGCCAGAGATAGCGCAGCTCCCCGGGATCGGGGCCGACCGACAGCGACCCGTCGAGCTCGGTCGAGTAACCGAGGCGCAGCTTCTTGCTCTCGGCGATGCGGGCCACCAGCCGCGCCTCGGGCGGAGTCTCGGCGACCCGGACCGTCACCAGATCGGGCGGCGACGCGATGGTTCCGTCGTCGACCCGCAGCATAAACAGATAGAGCCCGACCGTCAGCGGCGTGTAGCGCACCACCGCCGCGGGGTCGAGCTCGGAGCGCGCGCCTCCCGGCTCCTGCACCCACCAGCGAAAGCCGAGGTCGTTGCCGTCGGGATCGTAGCTTTGGCTGCCATCCAGAATCAGGGTGTCGCCCAGCAGCGCGTCGCGGTCATAACCGGCAAAAGCGACCGGCGCATGATTGATGAGCTGCGCCTGCTGGCAACCCGCCGCCAGCGCCGCCACCGCAACCCCTATCGCTGCCCATCTCACCCTGCCACCACCACACCGTCCCCCGCGCTCACTCGCCGGCCACTCCAAACAGCAGCGCGCTGCCAAGAGCCAACGCCAGGCTCGTCGCGAAGGCCGCCTCCGCGCCGATCAGCTCGGCCTCGATCTCCCGCGCCAGCGCCTTGGCCTCGGCGCGCTCGAGATCCTGCACCGTGACACCGTTGACCACGCGTTCGGCATCGTACCGCCCCTGCGCCTGCGCGGCCAACGCGCCGAACACACCGCCGGTGGCAGCGGCCAGCACCGAGGCGCCGATCAGCGACCAGCCGGCGATCGCGGTCGGGCTCAGCCCACTGCGCACAGCTCGCTCGTCGCGCGCCGCATCGATCACCGTCTCGGCTCCGGCCAGCACCAGCGCCGTCTGCTCGATCGCGGCGCCATCGGGAAACCTGACCGCGACCGCGTGCCTCCCGGTGCTCAGGCCGCGCAGCTCGACCGGGGTCTCGCCCGCCAGCGTTCCGTCGACGCGGACCACCGCCCCGGGAGGTTGCGATCTCACCAGCAACCGCGCCGCGGCCCCCAGCTCCCGCGCCAGCGCCGCGGCCACCTGCTGCGCCCCGACCGCGTCGAAGCGCGCCACCGGCACCGCGCCCACCGCCGTCCGCTTGCTGCTGGCCACGTCAATGATCGAGTAGACGACCGTCGGCGCCGGGTTGAGCAGCGCCGACGCGAGCACCATTTGGCGCGCCCCGGCGCCCTCGGCGATGGCGGCGGCGCACCTCTCGTCGAGCTTGCTGCAGCCGACCGCGAACATCACCTCGTTGAGCGGCCGCGTCGGAGGCTTGACAAACTCGATGCCCGCGTTGGCAAACGCGGCGGCGGTCGCCCGCATCAGCTCGTCGGCGAATTTTCTCTCCTCGGCGCGCTCGCTGACGAAGATCACGGTGACCGCGTTCTCGTGGACCGCCGCGGGTAGCGGTTTGCTTTCGGTCGGTTGTTTGTCAACCGCCCTGGGTGCGGGCGGAGAAGCCGCCGCCGGCGCTCGCGCCGCGGCAAACGCCAGCGCCAGCGGCAGCAGCAGCGAGGGCAAAGTGGCCATCAGTCGTCCCACACGAGCGTGGCATAGACCAGGCTCGAGCTCGTGATGCTGTCGTAGTAGTTGGAGCGCGGCGTACTGTTGGTGACTTTGACGTACGCGAGGTGAAGCCCTCCATTTGCATCGACATAGGTGGCAGGCCAATGACCGGTATCGCCGGCGACGACCGTTCGCTCGGCGTGCTGGAACGTGGCGCCCGAGCGGGTGACGCGCGAATGGATGAAATTGCGGCCACTCTGCGTCTGCGCGAAAAACAGGTGCGCCACATCGTCGCGGTCGACGACGATCGAACAGCGCGCACCGGGGCTGTAGCTATCGGGCTGCGAGTTGCCGTAGATCACGCCGCCCGTGAAATTCGGTCCGCCATCGAACAAAAAGACCACGCGATAATCGCCATCGTAATGCATGATGTGGGTACAGAGGTCGAAGCCGCCGGCGGAGTCTATTGCCAGAGCCACCGGTTTGTCGGCCGTGCAGTCCTCGTGGCTCAGCGTGCCCAACCCGATGTCGTGGCAGGCGTCGTTGTTGCGCTCCATGGTCAGGATGTTGACAAAGCCGAGCCGCTCGTCGAGAAAACCGATGGCCGGCCGCCCGTTCGCGACGAATGTGCCAAACATTGTTTGGCTCGTGCGATCGTAAAACAGCTCCGGCCAGGCTGGGTTACTGTCGCCGTACGCCGGCCGAACGTCGAACGGCGGCGCCAGGACCTCGGTCGCGCTCGGCGTGCGCTCACCGAGATACATAAAACCGTCGACGAACAGCAGATACTGGCGATCCGCGTCGTCGAACGCGAACCCGATGCGACGAATGTTGGCGGTCCCGGCCTCCGCGATCGGGCGAGTTTGGTTCACACCAGCGGCGCTGCGCACCAGCAATTGCAGCGTGTTGTCGCTCTTGCGCTCCACCACCCAGCGGTTGCCGGCGCTGTCGATCGCCAGCCGCGGATCGAGGCCGACGTTGCCGACGGTGTCGACTGGGTACCAGTTCCAACCTGTACCCGGCTGGTAGTCGGAAAAACGCAGGTCCGCGGCCGTGGCGTCGCGAAATGCGATGGTGATGTCTCCCTGTTCGGTACCGGCGATCGCCGGCGCCTCGACCTTGGTTATCGTCTCGTCGAGCACGGTCTCGACCAGGTGGCCGCAGCGACCCGAAAAACAGAAACTGGGCCCGGTGCACGGAGTATCGTCGATGCAGCCCGCGTCGACTCCCGCATCGGAGCCGCTATCGCCCCCCGTCGCATCCTCGGCCGCGGCGTCCTCTCCTGCACGATCCAGCGCTATCTGATCGCGGCCAGCCGCGTCGCGGCCTGCATCGCGACCCGCGTCACTCCCCGCATCGCGTCCTGCATCACGTCCCGCGTCTCGCCCCGCGTCGCGCCCGGCGTCGCCGGCAGCGTCGCGGCCGCCGTCGGCGATCTCGGCGTCCCCGCTGCCGGCATCCGGCAGCGCCAGATCGCGCGGATCGCGGCAGATGCCGGCGATGCAGACAAAGCCGTCCCCCGCGCAATCGTCGTCGACCACACAGGGAAACCGCTCGCCGTCAACGCTGCCGACCCAGGGCAGGCACGAAAACGCCAGTGCGACCAGAACCCCAAACCAGACCTTGCGCATGGGGTCACCCTAGCACAGCGCGAGCCGCCGGCCCAGTGGCCAGAGCTGCCAGAGCTGCCACTGGCCAGAGCTGCCGCCGCTTGCCGACCGGCCGCGGCCGACGCTAGATAGCGGATCATGGCGCACACGGTCCCAGGCGATGGCCACGGCGAGCGCTGCATCGTGGTGCGCGGCGCGCGCGAGCACAATCTCAAGAACATCGACGTCGACATCCCTCGCGACCGGCTGGTCGTCGTGACCGGCCTGTCGGGCAGCGGCAAGTCGTCGCTGGTGTTCGACACCGTCTACGCCGAGGGACAGCGCCGCTACGTCGAGTCGCTGTCGGCCTACGCCCGGCAGTTCCTGGCCCAGATGGAAAAGCCCGACGTCGATTTCATCGGCGGCCTGAGCCCGGCGATCTCGATCGAGCAGAAGAGCACCAGCCACAACCCGCGCTCCACCGTCGGCACCGTGACCGAGATCTGGGACTACCTGCGGCTGCTGTTCGCGCGCATCGGCGTGCCCCACTGCTACCGGTGCGGCAAGCCGATCGAGCAGCAGACCAGCTCGCAGATCGTGGATCGGGTGCTGGCGCTGGGCGACGGCACCAGGATCAGCGTGCTGGCGCCGATCGCGCGCGGCAAGAAGGGCGAGTACCGGCGCGAGCTGGAGCGGCTGCGCAAGGAGGGCTTCGCCCGGGTCCAGATCGACGGCGAGCAGCGCGAGCTGTCCGAAGAGATCGCCCTCGACAAGAAGAAAAAGCACGACCTCGACGTCTACGTCGACCGGCTGGTGCTCAAGGAGGGGGTACGGCCGCGGCTGGCCGACGCGGTCGAGCTGGCGCTCAAGCTGGGCGAGGGGCTGGTCAGCATCGCGCCGCAGGGCAAGCCCGCGATCACCATGTCCGAGCGTTTTGCCTGCGTCGACTGCGATGTCAGCTACCCAGAGATCTCGCCGCGGCTGTTCTCGTTTAACAACCCGCACGGCGCCTGCCCGGCCTGCACCGGCCTCGGCCACACGCTCTACTTCGACCCCGACCTGATCGTGCCCGACCCCGAGCGCTCGATCGCCGACGGCGCGGTCCGCGCCTGGCCGACCGACCCCGGCTCGATGACCTTCCAGATCCTGGCGGCGGTGGCCAAGCACTACGGCTTCAGCGTCGACGCCCGCTGGGGGCGGCTGCCCGAGTCCGCCCGCCACGTCATCCTGCACGGCTCGGGCGACGAGGCGATCCGGTTCCTGGTCGGCGGCGAGAACATGGGCCACTCCTTCACCCGGCCGTTCGAGGGGGTGATCCCCAACCTCGAGCGCCGCTACAGGGAAACCACGTCGGAGATGATGCGCGAGGAGCTGGAGCGCTACATGGGCCAGCGGCCGTGCGAGGCCTGCCACGGCCAGCGGCTGCGGCCCGAGGCGCTGCAGGTCAAGATCGCGGGCCGCAACATCAACGACGTGGCGGCGCTGCCGATCAAGAGCGCGGCCGGGTTCTTCAAGGCGCTGGAGCTGACCGAACGCGAGCGCACCATCGCGACGCGCATCCTCAAGGAGATCGACGAGCGGCTGGGGTTCCTGATAGCGGTCGGCCTCGACTATCTTTCCCTGGATCGCAGTGCGGGTACCCTCTCCGGTGGCGAGGCGCAGCGCATCCGGCTGGCGACCCAGATCGGCAGCGCGCTGGTCGGCGTGCTGTACGTGCTGGACGAGCCGTCGATCGGCCTGCACCAGCGCGACAACGCGCGGC
>JAFGSX010000100.1 GCA_016934455.1 Deltaproteobacteria bacterium | reverse complement strand
GGGGCCCCACAACATGGTCGATTCAAGACGATTTCGTATAATACCAAATCGGCTGAATCATCTCGGTGTGGGCAGCCAAGGCAACGCGATATTCGGTCTGCGATCCGGGGTGGCCCAAACCGGTCTTTGGCAAGCGCCGTCAGCGCTGCGCTCCGCGCACGAACGGCTGACCGAGCGAGGCCGGCGCGCCCAGGCCGCGCCGCTGCCAGCGCAGGTTGCCGGCCACCAGCACGCCGATCACCAGCAGATAGGGCAGCATGTTGAGGAAGTAGCCGCTGCTCGGATTGGCCAGCCAGCCGACGTCGAGCCCCTGGACGTCGAGCGGTAGCCGGCGGATGGCGCCGAACAGCAGCGCGCCCGGCACCGCCGCCAGCGGGCTCCAGCGCGCGAAGATGGTCAGCCCGAGCGCGATCCACCCCATGCCCGCGGTCATGCCGTCGACGTAGCCGGGGGTCAGCGCCAGCGACAGCGCCGCACCGCCGACCCCGGCCAGGCCGCCGCCCAGGCACACCGCGGCGTAGCGATACGCCGTCACGTCGACGCCAAGCCCGTCGGCGGCCTCGGGGTTCTCACCCACCGCGCGCAGGTGCAGACCCGGCCGGGTGCGCTGCAGCATCCACCAGATGAGTGGCGCTGCAAGCAGAGCAGCATATGTCAGACCGTTGTGCGAGAAGAGCACAGGTCCGAGCACCGGCAGCTCTGAGAAAAACGGCACTGGCCGAACGGTGAACCGGTCGAGCTGCGCCTGGGCGCCGACCAGCGGCGCGCCCAGCACCGAGGCCAGCCCCATGCCGAGAAAGCCGAGGCTCAACCCCGAGACCACCTGGTCCGCGCGCAGGCTGATGCAGGCCAGCGCGTGCAGCGAAGCCAGCAGCGCGGCCGCGGCAAAGGCCGCGAGCAGACCGAGCAGCGCCGAGCCGGTGGCCAGCGTCGCCATCACCCCGCTCATGGCGCCGACCAGCATCAACCCCTCGAGGCCCAGGTTGAGCACGCCGCTGCGCTCGGCTATCACCTCGCCCATGGTGACGACGAGCAGGGGCGTGCCCGAGGCGACGCCAGCCGCGAGCAGGTTGACCGCGAAGGAGAGCGCGCCACCGTCATTCATGTGCCCTCCAGCCGCACCAGCGCAGTCGGTAGCGCACGAAGAACTCGCTGCCGACGACCACGAACAGCAGGGTGCCCTGCAGCAGCATGGCGATACCTGCCGGCTGCACCTCGCGGCAGCCGACGAGCAGGCCTCCAAACAGCAGCGCCACCACCACCACCAGCGCCGGATGGAGCCGCGCCAGCCAGGCCACGATGATGGCGGTGAAACCGTAGCCGGGCGAAAAGCGCTCCTGCAGCCGCAGCACCACGCCCGAGACCTCGACCATGCCGGCCAGCCCGGCGCAGGCGCCGGAGAGCGCCAGCACCAGCACCGTGGTACGGCCGACGTCGATGCCGACGCTGCGCGCGGTCGCGGCGTTGTCGCCCACGGCGTCGATCGCCAGGCCGAGCCGGGTCTGGCGCAGCGACCACCAGCAGATGGCCGCGGTCAGCAGCGCCAGCGCAAAGCCGGCGTGCAACCCGATGCCGCCCAGCGCCGGCACCTGCGCCGCGGCATCTGACAGCCGCCAAAGCTGCGCCGCCGGCGGGAACTGCGGCGTCAGCGGAAAGCCGCTCTGCGACCACGGCCCGAAGATCCAGAAATTGTTGAAGTGGGTGGCGACGTAGACCAGCATCAGCGTCGACAGGATCTCGCTCACGTTGAGACGGGCCTTGAGCCAACCCGCAAGCGCGGCATAGCTGCCGCCCGCGAGCAGCGCGGCCAGCGCCATCGCCGCCAGCATCAGCGGCCGCGGGGTGGCCGCCGGCAGCCAGAAGCTGGCCACCCCGGACGCCGCCCAGGCGCCCAGCAGAAGCTGCCCCTCGGCGCCGACGTTCCACAGCCGCATCCTGAAGGCGAGCGCGCAACCCAGCCCGCACAGGATCAGCGGCGTCGCCTTGACCGCGGTGTCGGACAGCGCATAGGCGCCCCCCCAGAACGCCGCGCGCCCGATCGCGGCGTAGGCGGCGACCGGATCGATGCCGGCGGCCCACAGGAACAGCGCGCCCAGCAGCAGCGCCAGGGCGATCGCAGCCAGCGCGATGCCGGCGCGCGGCCAGCGGCCCAGAGCGTGGCGCGGGACGATGCGCAACGGCCACCGCATCACACCGGCTCCGCCGCAGCGAGGTCGGCGGTCCGGCCGAGCATCAGCTTGCCGATCGCCTCGGCGCTGGCGGCCGCGCGGTCGATGGTGCCCGCGACCCGTCCCCTGAACAACACCACCACCCGCTGCGCCAGCGCCAGGATCTCGTCGAGATCCTCGGAGATCAGCAGCACCCCGCAGCCACCGGCCGCCAGCCGGCACAGGCGCTCGCGCACCGCGGCGGTGGCCCCCAGGTCGAGGCCGCGCGTGGGTTGCGCCGCGATCAGCAGCCGCGGCCGGGCGTCGATCTCGCGCGCCAAGATCAGCTTCTGGACGTTGCCCCCCGACAGTTGTCCGGCGGCCTGCGCCAGGGACTGCAGGCGCACGTCGTGCTCGGCCACCAGCTCGGCGCTGCGCTGCGCCAGCGCGCGCCACGGCAGCAGCCACGGCGCCCGGGGCTGGCGAAACAGCCCGAGCGCGAGATTGTGCTGCACCGAGAGCGCGGGAGCGATGCCGTCGCCCAGGCGGTCCTCGGGCACGTAGCCCAGGCCGCGCGCCAGCCGTTCGCGCACCGGCAGCCGCGTGATCTCCTGGCCGGCGAGCGCGATGCGGCCCGCCAGCGCCGGCCGCAGACCGACGATCACCTGAGCCAGCTCGCGCTGGCCGTTGCCCGAGACACCGGCCACGCCCACGATCTCGCCGGCCCAAACCTCGAGATCGACGTCGTCGAGAGCGCGCTCGCCGCGCTGCCCGATGGCGCTGACCCGTCGCAGGCGCAGCAGCGGAGCGCTGGCGGCCAAAGCCGGCGCCGGCGGCGTCATCGGCGCTGCCGCCGCCTCCCCCGTCGCCGCCGCGGTCTCCTCGCTGCCCAGGATCAGGCGGCCCAGGCGGTCGCCGTCGACGCTCGCGATCGGCAGGTCGCGGGCCACGGTGCGGCCGCGGCGCAGCACGGTGACGACGTCGGCCGCGGCCAGCACCTCGGTCAGCTTGTGGGTGATCAGCACCACCGCGGTGCCGCTGGCGGCAAGGGCGCGCAGAGCCCGGAAGAACGGTCCCAGCTCGAGCGGCCCGAGCACCGCGGTCGGCTCGTCGAGGATCAGCACGCGCGCGCCGCGCCACAGCGCCTTGAGCAGCTCGACCCGCTGCCGCTCGCCGACCGACAGCTCGGCGACGCGCGCCGCCGGATCGACCGGCAACTGCAGCCGCTGTCCGAGCGCGGCGATCTCGACGTGCAGCGGTTGCCGGCCGAGCAAGAACCGCGGTCGCGGGGCGCCGAGCAGAATGTTCTCAGCCACGGTCAGCGTCGGCACCAACTGAAAGTGCTGATGCACCATGCCGACGCCGCGCGCGATCGCCTGCCGCGGGCTGGCCAGCTCGACCCGCTGCCCGGCGAGCCGCAGCTCACCGCTGTCGGCCGCCTGCACGCCGGCCAGGATCTGCATCAGGGTCGTCTTGCCGGCGCCGTTTTCGCCCAGCAGCGCCGCGATCTGGCCGCGCTGGACCGCGAAGCTGGCGCCGTCGAGCGCCAGCGTCTCGCCGAACCGCTTGCTGATACCGCACAGCTCGACCGCCGGCGCCACAGCGCCCGGCACCGGGGAGGCGTGCGCCGGCGACGTGACGATCACTGCTTGGGCAGCTCCCCGGACACCCCCTCGACCAGCCAGTTCATGCAGATGGCGCAATCGCGGCGGCCGGCGATGCCGCGGATCCCCTCGAGATCCTCCTGCGTCAGCACCTGTCCCGCGGCGAGGACGAGCGCACCCTGGTTGTTCTTGAGCGGCCCCTTGAACAGGTCAAAGCGCGTGAAGGTGCCAGCGCGCATCCGGTCGAGCACCGCCCGGACCTCGGGCACCACCTCGGCCGGGACGCCGGGTGCGGGCTGCTCGCCCTCCATGAAGCCAGCCAGCCCGACGATCCCGGAATCGACGTCGCGGTAGTCGTTGCCACCGCGCCAGGTGCCGGCCTGGATCTGCTTGACCAGATCGGCGTAGATCGCCCCCCAGTTCCAGTAGGGAGTGGTCAGGCAGCGCGCGGGGCTGGCCTGGCAGGCGTTGGCCGAATCGTAGCCGATGCCCCAGCGGCCGCGCTCGGCAGCGGCGACCAGCGGGCCGGTGCTGTCGGCGCCGGTGACGACGACGCCCGCGCCGTCGGCCAGCAGCGACTCGGCCGCCTCCTTCTCGCGCGCCGGGTCGAACCAGGTGTGGATCCAGCGCACGGTCAGGGTGCACTCTGGGCAGCTCGCGCGCACACCCAGCGCCAGCGCGTTGCCGAGCCGGATCACCTCGGCGATCGGAAACGGCGCGATGTAGCCGACCCTGGGCCGGCCGTCGGCCTTGGCGCGAGCGCCCGCGATCATGCCGGCCAGGTACTTCATCGACTCCATGGCGCCGAACAGGTTGCCGAAGTTGCTGCCGTTGCTCTTGAAGCCAGAGACGTGCACGAACTTGGTGCCAGGGAACTCCCTGGCCACCTGCTCGGTGGCGTCCATGTAGCCAAAGCTCGTCGTCACGATGAGCTGAAATCCCTTGCGCGCCAGGCCGCGGATCACCTGCGCCGCGTCCGCCCCCTCGGCCACCGACTCCACGTACGCGGTGTGCACGTCGGGCACAAGCTTCTCGAGTTGCTGGCGGCCCTGGTCGTGGGCGTAGGTCCAGCCGCCGTCGCCGACCGGGCCGATGTAGACAAAGGCGACGTTGAACTTGCCGGCGATCGGCGCCGGGATCGCGCTGCCGGCAGCAGCGGCGATCGGAGCCGCCGGGGTGCTCCCCGGGGTGGGAGCGGCTGCGCCGCCGGCGGTCTGGGCCGGCGGGCGCTTGCAGCCGGCGAGCAGCAGCGCCCCGCTGGCGGCGAGCAGGAGCCAACGCGGTCTCGGGCAACGGCGTTTTTCGAGCACTGGCATGTGACCTCCCGGACGCTTCTAGCGCGAGCTGGCGGCGCGGCCGAAGCGCTCGAACGCGTCCGCTGGGATATCGAACTCGACGTCGTGGGCGACCTGGAGCGCGATCGCCAGCTTGTCGGCGCCGCGCAGCAGCTCGGCACCGGAGAACAGATCGACCTGCAGCGCACCGATGCGTTCGAGCAGCGCGCGGTAGTAGGCCACGATCAGGCTCAGCACGAAGCGCCGGTCCGGCGCCAGCCGCGGCGCCACCTCGGCCACGAGCTGCGCGCCCCGCTGATGGTACGGCAGTGCCCGCTCTACCAGCAGCCGCACCAGCCGCTGCCAGCGCGCGTCGCTGCATCCGGCCTCGGCCCAGCGGCGCAGGTCGCGATCGGTCAGATCGCACGCCGCCAGATCGGCCAGGCCGAGGTAAACCAGGCCGCGGTTGCCAACCAGGGCGTCGCTGCGCACGTCGCGCAGCACGTGCGCCAGGTAGGCGAACAGCCCCAGCTCGCGGCCGCACCGACGGTAGTCGAAATCGGCCACCCGAAAGCTGCCGTCTGCCTCCGGCGCGGCCACCAACAGGTAGACGTAAATGGTGGTCGGCGCCACGGTCGCGCCCTCGGCGTATTCGACAAAGGTCTCGAAGTCGGCAAAGCGGGGGTGCTCGACGTCGTAGCGCATGGCCTCGATGAAGCGATGCCAGAGCGCGATCGGCACCGGGAACTTCTGGACCGCCCACGCCAGCGCACGATCGAGCGGCTGGTCGTCGGGCCGACCGGCGTAGGCCGCCTCGATGCGCGCCCACCAGCCGTCGAGGTCGGCCTGCAGCGCCGCGCGGCCGGCGTCGCCCAGCAGATCCTTGTCGACGACGCCGTCGATGGCGTCGTCGATCACCCGCATCAGCGCGTACAGGGCGCAAAAGGCGCGGTAGCGGTCGCGATCGACCAGGAACTGCGAGGTCAGGTAGAGGTTGGAGCGATCCTTGGCCGCCAGCGCCTGGGCCACCTCGAAGTCCTCGTCGCGCAGTTCAACTGGCATTGACGCTCCGTAATCGCGCCGCACCGCTCAGATCATCGTGGCCAATTTTCGGCGGGGCCCCGCTATCGGGGCAAATCTTTTTCTCTTCGCAGGCTCAGAAAAAAGCTTCGCCCCGGCCCCCCGCCGTCCCATTTCTTCTTCGGAGAGCGGTGCTGTCAACGCCCAATCGCGAATCGCAACCCGAGCTGAGGATCGAGCCATCGCTGCCGCGGATAGGCATGTCCGATCAAGCCGCCGATGATCTGGCGCCGCCGTTCGCTGCGGGCGGCCAGCGCCAGCATCGCCTCGACCCGCCCCGGCGAAGCGCAGAACCGCTGCAGCAGCCAGCCCAGCTTCATCTCGAGCCCGAACCGCTGCTGCCACAGCCGATCGAAGCGGCCGAGCGCGCCGGCCCCGACCTCGCCGGCCGCCAGCGCGTCGGCCACCACGTCGGCAGCCAGCGATCCCGCGATCAGCGCGGTGTGGATGCCGTGTCCGGTCCAGGGGTCGACCATGCAGCCGGCGTCGCCGACCAGCAGCGCGCCGGCGGTCGACCGCGACAGCGGCAACGAGGCGCCGGGCAGGCTCCAGCCGACGACGCCGGTGGCCGCCGCCAGCCGCTGCGCCAGCTCGGGGTAGCGGCCAGCCACCTCGTCGAGCAGGGCGCGTGCCCCGATCCGCTGCCGGTCGAGATCGCTCCGCAGCACGCCCAGCCCGACGTTGGCGCAGCCGTCGCCTGTGGGCACGTGCCAGGCGCAGCCGGGCAGCGTGCGCGCGCTGGTGTAGATGTCAAAAACTGGATCGTCTCCGTGCGGCGACGGCGCGTAGCCGCGCACCGCCACGCACAGGTGCGCGGCCGGCCGCTCGAAGCGGCCGAGCGCGCGCGCCAGCGTCGAGCTGGCACCGTCGGCTCCCACCACGGCCGCCGCCGCGATCTCCCGGCGCGCACCGCCGTCGTCGCGCACCACCACCCCGGCCACGGCGGCGTCGCGGATCACGAGGTCGACTGCGGAGACGCCTTCGCACAGCCCGGCGCCGGCGGCGCACGCCTGCGCCACCAGCCAGCCGTCGAAATCGCGGCGCTTGACCACCCACCACGGCCGCGACTCGCCGTGCCGGTCGCAGAACGGCAGCTCGACGCACAGTCCCGATGGCGCGTGGTAGCGGCAGCGATCGATGCGGTGACAGCGCGCGGCCAGCGGCGCCAGGTCGAGACCCAGATCCGCCAGCGCCTGCTGCGCCTCGGGCAGCAGCACGTCGCCGCACACCTTGTCGCGGGGAAAGCGGCCGCGCTCGATCAGCACCACCTCGACGCCGCGGCGCGCCAGCCCGAGCGCGGTCGCGCAGCCGGCAGGTCCGGCGCCGACGACGAGGACGGACAACCCCCCCTGACCCCGACCACTCACGTGGCAGCGCTCTCGACAAACGGCACGTTGTCGAGATTGCGCCGCGCGATCTCGGCCATGATCACGTCGGGCAGCAGCGGCAGCTCGGTCAGGCGGGCGCCGAGCGCGTGCGAGACGGCGTTGGCCACCGCCGCCGGCGCCGGGATCAACGACGGCTCGCCGATGCCCTTGGCCCCGAACGGGCCCTTGGCCTGGCTCGCGGTGCCGCGCCCCTTGTCGCCGCCCTCGTCGCCGCTCTCGATCAACGCGATCGCCACCTCGGGCGCGTCCTCGATGGTCGGGATCAGATAGTCGGTGAAATTGGCGTTGAGGATGCGGCCGTCGCGCACCACCAGCCGCTCGGTCAGGGCGTAGCCCATGCCCTGCACCGCGCCGCCCTCGATCTGTCCGCACACCCCGTCCGGGAAGATGGCGCGCCCCACGTCGTGGGCGCAGAAGAACTTCTTTACGCGCGCCACGCCGGTCGCCAGGTCGACCTCGCACAGCGCGATCTGGGTCGCGTAGGCGTAGGCGCTGTAGGGCTGGCCCAGGCCGGTGGCGCGATCGAACTGCTTGCGCGGCGGCGCGTACCAGCCGCTGGCCGCCAGGTGCGCCTTGGCCTGAAAAGCCGCCGCCGCCACGTCGGCAAAGGCGACCTTCTTGCGGCCCGGACCGCGCGCCCAGCCACCGCTCAGCTCGACCTGGTTGGCGCGGCACCGCAGCAGCCCGGTCGCCGCCGGCAGAAGCTGGGCCCGCAGTTGGCGCGCGGCATTGGCCACCGCGTGGCCCGCCATCGGCGTCGTGCGCGAGGCCACGGTCGGCCCCGAGTCGGGCACCAGCGCGGTGTCGGTCGGCAGCACCTCGACCTGATCGACGGCGACGCCCAGCACCTCGGCCGCGACGCGCGCCACGACCGTGGCCGCCCCCTGCCCCATCTCGGTCAGGCCGATCGCCGCCGAGACCGAGCCGTCCCGGTGTACCTGCAGCAGCGCGCCCGAGCCCTCGAGGTGCTGGCCGCCGGCGTGCAGGCAACTGCCGTACATGCAGCAGCCCACGCCCAGCCCGAGCCGCGTGCGGCCACCGGCGCGGTTGTGCGCCTCGACCTGGCGCCGCAGGGCGCTCCAGCCGGAGAGCCTCTCCGCGGCCGCCAGCGTCTCCAGATACTCGACCGGCGGTGCCAGCTTCTCGCCCCAAGCCGCCACCGCGTACGGCCGCAGCGCGTTCTGCCGGCGCAAATCGAGCGGGTCGCGGCCGAGCCGTTCGGCCAGCGCGTCGAGCTGCCCTTCGTGGGCGAGCGTCACCTGCGGCGCGCCAAAACCGCGAAAGGCGCCGCCGAACGGGTTGTTGGTGTAGATGGTGCGCGTGCGCACTCGCACGTTGGGCACCAGGTAGGGGCCGACCGACGACGTGTTGGCGCGCTCGGCGACGATCCCGGTCAGGCCGCAGTAGGCGCCGGCGTCGACCAGAATCTCGATCTCGGCGCCGAGCAGGGTGCCGTCGCGGCGCGCCGCCAGCCG
Source organism: Deltaproteobacteria bacterium (assembly GCA_016934455.1). Lineage (GTDB taxonomy): Bacteria > Myxococcota > JACRCW01 > JAFGSX01 > JAFGSX01 > JAFGSX01. Next base: position 8,534 of record JAFGSX010000100.1, on the reverse strand, counting down.
GTGCTGGATCACCATCCGGTGGCGCTTGGTCGACCACTGGATATCCTGCTCGCGGTTGTAGACAAACTTGACCGGGCGCCCGCTCTTGTGGGCCAGCAGCGCGGCGCAGCAGGCCGGCTCCGACGGGTAGTCCTCCTTGCCGCCGAAGGCGCCGCCGGTGACGGTCTGCACCACCCGCACCCGCGACAGCGGCAGCCCGAGCAGGCGGGCGACCGCGCTCTGGACGTAGAACGGGCACTGCATGCTGCCGTAGATGGTCATGCTGCCGCGCTCGGGCACCGCGATCACGCCCTGCGGCTCTAGATAGGCGTGCTCCTGCCAGGGCGCCAGGTAGCGGTGCTCGACCACGACGTCGGCCTGGCGCAAGGCCAGCTCGGCGTCGCCGCGCTCGATGCAGAACTCCTCGATCAGGTTGCCGCCGGTGTGGACAGCGGGCGCCCCCGTCGCCAGCGCCTGCTCCACGTCGAAGACCCCGGGCAGCGGCACGGCGTCGACCTTGACCACGCGCGCCGCGGCCTTGGCCGTGGCCGGATCGGTGGCCGCGATGAGCGCGATCCGATCGCCGACCCAGCGCGCGCGGGTCTCGACCAGCAGCGGCTGATCGGGCCGCACGCATCCGACCTGGTTTTGCCCGGGCACGTCGCGAAAGGTGGCGACCGCCACCACCCCGGGCACCTGCTGGGCGTCCGTGACGTCGATGCGCAGCACCTCGGCGTGCGGCAGATCGCTGGTGCGCACCGCGGCGTAAAGCAGGTCCGGAAAGCGCAGATCGTCGATGTAGCGGGCGCTGCCGTCGACCTTGGCCAGCGCGTCGACGCGTAGCCCTGGTCGGCCGACGACCCCGGTCGGAGCCAGAGCGGAGCGCGCCGGCACGACTCTGCGGGGACGCCGACCGCGGGCCCTGGCGCCGCTGCTCCTCTTGCGGGCGGTCACGGCTGCACCTCTTCGCGCAGCTCCGCTGCCGCGCGCTGCACGGCGCGCAGGATGCGGTGGTAGCCGGTGCAGCGGCACAGGTTGCCGGCGAGAGCGCGCCTGATCTTCGCCTCGTCGGGGTCGCCGTCACCGGTCAGCAGATCGGCTGCCGCCAGCACCATGCCGGGGGTGCAAAATCCGCACTGGGTGCCCATCTCCTCGACGAACGCCCGGCGCAACGCGCCCACGACGCGGTGGCCGGTCGCGGCCGCGGTCACCACGTCGGCGCCCTCGGCGCTCTGCGCCAGCAGCAGGCACGAGCAGACCGCGCGGCCATCGAGCAACACGGTGCAGCTTCCGCACTCGCCCTCGCCGCAGCTCTCCTTGATGTCGAGCCAGCCGGCGCGGCGCAGCGCGTCGAGCAGGCGCTCGCCCGGCGCCGCGTCGAGCACGGTGCGCCGTCCGTTGATCGTCAGCGCGACCGGGCTACGCCCGAGATCGGCTTCGCTGGCTGCCATGGGCCGTCTCCGCCGCGACCTGCGCTGCGATCTCCTCGAGCGCCAGCCGCACAAAATTGCGCACCACCCGGCGCCGGTAGCCGGCGGTCGAGCGGACGTCGTCGATCGGAGAGATGTCGTCTACCGCCGCCTCGGCAGCGGCGGCGATCGCCTCGGGTGTGAGCTTCTCACCGCGCAGCAGCCGCTCGGCCGAGATCGCCCGCACCGCGGTGGGAGCCACCGCGCCGAGCGCGATGTGGGTCTCGGCGACCAGGCCGCGGCGCAACCGCAAGCTGACCGCCGCGTTGACCACCGCGATCACCTGCGCCCCGCGAAAACCCAGCTTGAGGAACCGGCTGCGCTCGCCCTCGCTCGGCAGTGGCTTGGAGACGACGACCTCGACCAGCAGATCCTGCTGCGTCAGCACGTGCTGGCCAGGGCCGGTGAAGAAACGGTCGACGGGGACCTCGCGCACATCGTCGCCGCGGCGCACCCGCAGCACGGCGTCGTACGCCAGCAACGGCGTCACCAGGTCGGCCGCGGGCGAGGCGTTGCAGATGTTGCCGCCGATGGTCGCCAGGTTGCGGATCTGCTGCGAGGCCAGGGTCGCGGCGGCCGTGTGCAGCGCCGGGAAGTGCGCGCGAATGCCCGGGTGCTGCGCCAGCGCGGCCACGGTGGCCGTGGCGCCGATGCAGATCGCGTGCTCGTTTTCCAGGATATGGTCCATGCCGGAGCGCCGCAGATCGATCAGCGCCAGCGCCTGGCGCTGACCGCGCCTGAGCTGCAGCATCAGGTCAGTGCCGCCGGCGATCAGGCGGGTCGCCGGCTTGCCCTCGTAGACCAGCCAGGCCGCCTCGACTTCGCTGCGCGCACGCACAACCGATTGCACAAACATTGCGCGTTGCCGCCTTTCTGCTCATCGCATCGGCCCAGCGTACTCTGTGGTCCCCGGCTTGTGAAGTGCGACCCGCCGCGGGACGGCGCGGCCGGACCGGCGGCAGCGTTGCGCCAGCGGGTTGAACCGATCGCCACCGGATCACGAGGTGAGATAGGGATTGACCGGTAGACGTCGAATCTCAAAACCGAGTCCGGAGAGCCTGGTCAGCAGTGCCGTCGCCGGTCCCTCCTTAAAGACGAGGGCCGCGAGTAGCTGGTATTCCTTGGCGCCAAGCCGGCACATCAGGTCGGCGTAGCGGATCATCAACCTGAGCTTCGTCTGCAATCGGCCGTTGGTCGAGATCTTCTCGTACTCGACTCCGGCCAGGTAAAAGTCATTGATACCTCTGAAGGCGAGCACCCGGCAATCGAGCCCCACGGCGGCTTTCTCGATCTCTCTCCTCGATACGCAGTAGATATAGTTGCCGGATTCCTCAAAGAGGTGTCGCTCGAGCTGCTTGCCCCGCAGCGCCCGGAGCTGCTTTTTCAGGCTCTTCGCCGCGGTCTGGATGAATCCCTCGTTCAAATAATAATCATTGGGCTCGATCAGCACGACGCCCTTCCTGGCGACTCGCAGCATCTCGTAAAACGCCACCATCGGCCGCGGGAAGTGATGGTAGGAGTCCTTGCAAAAAACATAGTCGAAAGTCGAATCCCCAAAGCTCAAGGACTCGGCGTTCTCCCTCCTATAGCGAGGCAGAAAGCCGCTCCTTACCGCCTCCTGCAGCAGGTGGTCCGAGATATCGGTCGCCAGCGCGTCGCAACCTCTGTCCAAAATGTACTTGGCGTCCTTGCCATAGCGACCGTCGCCCACGGTCAGCCAGGTCGCCTTCGGATCCTCGATCAGGATGGGATCGAGCACCTGATACAGACGCCGATGGCGCCACGCGTCCACCGTATCGACCTGGAGCCACGTTCTGGCGCGCTCCACACGCTCGCCGCCTCTGCGATAGGGCTTGAAGTGGTCAGCGTGCCGCCGATAGCTTTTTTCTTGGACACTCATCGCGGCGCACTAGGCGGGATCGCCTCCCTGGCGGTGCGCGGTGATGGCCAGCAGGATGACGCCCTGCTCGTGGCGCGGGCCGCCCACGATCAGCGTCCCGTTGTCGGGTATGCGCACGGTGGTCTTGAAGTTGAGCGCGTCGATGGCCAGCGAGAAGCCCAGCTTGCCTCCCTTGGTGCCGTTGGCCTTGACGCTGAGAAAGCGCCGCCCCGGGCCCGGGAACTGCATCGACACGGTCTCGCCCTTCCTGAGCTCCTTGGAGTGCTGGTCGAGCAGCTTGAAGCTCTTGTAGGGCATCGCCTTGAAATCGGCGGCGTAGCGCTGCAGCGCCGGGTCGATGCCGCCGGCCGTCGGCTGCGCCGAGATGATGCGGATGGCGATGCCGTAGGCCTCGACCCGGCCAGCAGCAGCAGCCGGCGGCGTCACCTGGCCCAGGCCCGTCGCGGGCAGCGCCAGCAGCAGCGCTGAGACCAACCATCGAAATGTGCGCACAGCGTGTGTCATGGCTAGTCGGGCTCCTCGGAATCAGCGTGCTCGGGAATCCAGATCACGGTCGTCCGCGATTTCGGAAGCTGGTAGACCATGGCCATCGTCGAGCCGGTCTCGAGCGATTGCACCTCGACCTGGGCGTCGGGCGAGTTGTCGGCCACCCGCATGTCGGGCGGCTGGTCGATCAGGCGCGGCACCAGCAGCACGGCGGCGGCCGCTGCCGCCACCGCCAGCGACGACACCCACACCGGCTTGCGATATGCGAAGACCTCGCCCAACCATGCCTGCAGGCGCGCTCCCCACGGCAGCGCCGGTGCCGCCTCGCACTTGGCGACCACCTGGTTGGCAAAGGCACGCCAGTCGACGTCGGCGGCGACCGCGTCGAGCTCCTGCTTGAGCAGCGCCCGCACCGCCAGCATCTCGTCGACGCGTCGGCGCAACTCGGGATCGCGATCCAGGGCGGCGGTCACGGCGCGTTCCTGCGCGGCCGGCAGCGCGCCATCGAGATAGCGCTCGAGCGTCGCGTCATCGAAACCGTGCTGTTGCCGATCGCCCATCGCCCGCTCCTCGCCGCGCATCCCCGCCCAGCTCACTGGATCTCCGGTTGCGCCTCCGCCGATCTCAGCGCCCTCTCCTCCTCCTCGCCCTGGTCTGCCTCGGCCGGCGCGCCCGAGAGCCCGGCACCCGGCTTGAGCCCGAGATAGGGCCGCAGCGCCTTCTGCATGTTCTTGCGCGCGTGGAACAGCCGGCTCATGACCGTGCCCTTGGAGATCTTGAGCACGCGCGCCAGATCCTCGTAGCTCAACCCCTCGACCTCGCGCAGCAGCAGAATAAGGCGGTGGTTCTCGGATAGCCCGTCGAGCGCCTTGCCCATCTCGCGCCGCAGCTCGCGCCGGGTCAGATTGTCGACCGGGTTGGCCTCGCCGTGGTGCGGTGCCACATCGACGCCCGCGGCCGCGGTCTCGTCCGGCTTGATCGCCTCCTCGAATGCCACCTCCGGCCGCCGGCCGCGACGGCGCCGGACATCGATGCAGAGGTTGGCCACGATGCGATAGAGCCAGGTGTAAAACGAGGCGTTGCCCTGGAACGCGCCGATATGCTTGTGCACCTTGACAAAGGCATCCTGCACCACGTCGAGGGCATCGTCCCGGTTGTGCAGCATCCCGTAAGCCACGGCAAACGCTCGCTTCTGGTACCGCTGTACCAGCAAGGTAAAAGCCGGTCGATCGCCAGCCTTGGCCCGATCGACCAGATCCCGGTCCGCAAGCTCGGTCTCACCCATCCAAAGCTCCCGGACCGCGCCCTTCGTGCCTCCGAAGACCGCTCGCGCAACCTTCGGCCGCAACTGGAAAGACGCTACCTTTCGCGCCCTTATTCACCACAATGATCCCGCCCTGCCGGCCTCAACCGGCGCCCGCGCGCGCCGCCAGCAGCAGATCCTCGAGCAAAATCCCGTTTGGCGCAAACAGTATACGGGCGGCGATGGGCGACGCCGGGGGGTGCAGCCGCGCGCCGAGCGCCACCCCCAGCACCAGGCCGCTGTCGTCATGGCTCCGCAGCTCGCGCAGGACGTACGGCCAGCGATGGTGGATCAGCCTGGGCGGCGAGGGGATGCACGAGCGCCTGAGCGCATCGGCCACCGGCGTCAGGAAGGCCGAGGTCAGGATATTGGCCACCTCTGCCAGCGCGGACGCGGCCTCGGGTGCAAACTCGCCCGCGCCGTTGACCGCGGTGCTCGGGCCGAGCAGGCGCTCGACCAGCGCGCGGGCCGCAGCCTCGGCGAGCAACAGCGACAGGTGACCCGGCAGATGGGCATCGAGCTTGAAATGCACGCCCACCGCACGCTCGGTCTCGAGGCCGGGCCCGACCTCCAGCGCCGTGACCTCGACCGGTCCGGCCTCCGACCACTCGACCTGATCGCCGGCCAGGCCCAGGATCGCGGCCAGCGCACAGCCGGTCTGCTGGCCTCCTGCCCCGCACAACCGCTCGAGAAACCGGCGCTGCTCGCGCCCGAGGTTGCGTCCCTGTTCGCTCACGCCGCCACCGCCTCGCCCCGCACCAGCTTGCCCATGTCGAGGATGAATGCTGGCCGACCATCGGGGAGCAGCGCGGCACCGGCCAGGTAATCGAGCATGGCCAGCGGCGCTCCCAGCGGCTTGACCACCACCTCCTGCAACCCGGCGATGCGGTCGACCCGCACCGCCACGGCTCCGGCCTGCTCGTCGACCAGCACCACGGTCCCGTCCTGGGCCGGCTGCTCGCGACAGAAGCCCAGCAGCTCGCCCAGGTCATAGTACGGCAGCAGCTCCTCATCCACCCGCAACCGCGTCTCGCCGTAGGCCTGGCGCAGCAACGCGGCGTCGAAGTCGAGCGCGTGGCTCACCCGGTTGGTCGGGATCGCGAACACCGCAGGCGCCACCTCGACCAGCAGCACGCCGATGATGGCCATGGTCAGCGGCAACCGCAGCGTGAAGCAGGTGCCGTGGCCCAGCCGCGAGCGGATCTGCAGGTCGCCGCCGAGCCGCTCGGCGGTCGAGCGGACCGCGTCCATGCCAACGCCGCGGCCCGAGGTGTCGGTCACCTTCTCGGCGGTCGACAGGCCGGGCGCGCAGATCAGCTCCAGCGCCTCCTCGTCGCTGAGCGCGGCCGCTCGCTGCTGGTCGATGGTGCCGGCGGCCACGGCCGCGGCGCGGATGACGTCGGGATCGATACCGCCGCCGTCGTCCTCGATCTCGATCAGCACGTGGTCGCGATCGCGCGCCGCCCGCACCGTCACCGTCAGCGCCTCGGGCTTGCCGGCGGCGGCCCGCGCCGCCTGTCCCTCGTGGGCGTGATCGACCGCGTTGCGCACCACGTGCAGCACCGCGCTGTGCAGCTCGTCGAGCAGGGCGCGATCGACCTCGATGTCGGCGCCCTCGATCCTGAGCTCGACCGGCCGCTCCGCCTTGCGCGCCAGGTCCCGCACCACCCGCGGCAGGCGGTCGGTCAGCAGCGACAGCGGCGTCATGCGCGCCGCCATCACCCGGTCGTAGATGTCCTTGGTAAGCCCCACCATCTCGTCGGCGATCTCGGTCAGCTCGGGCAGATCGACCCGCTCGGCGACCGCGCGCAGGCGATCGCGGGCGCGCAGCAGCTCGCCCACCGAGTCGATGAACTCGTCGAGGATCTCGGTCCGCACCCTCACCGTGCGCTGCGCGTCGGCGCTCTCGGCCTCGGCCGGTGCGCTGTCCGAGCGCCGGCGCTGCAGCGGCCCCAGGTCCTCGACCCGTTCGACGTCGGTGGCGCCGCGCGCCAGCTTGAGCAGGCGCTCGAGCTCGGCCGGCTTGACCCGCACCGTCAGGTAGAGCCGGCGGTCGGGAAAGCGCCCCTGGCGCAGGTCGTCTGTGCTCGGGCTCGATTCGACCATCTCGACCTGCTTGGCGATCTGGCGCTGCAGCATAAAGGCGCGCGCCTGCGGCGCCTGGCTCTGCTCCGAGAAGCAGACCAGGATCCGGGTCAGCCCGGTGTCGATTGCGGCGGCAGCATCCCCCGGCGCGGTCTTGGCCGGACCGCCGGTCGCGGTCGAAGTCGCGGTCGCCGGAGCCGTGGCCGCCCGCAGGGCTCGGATGCTCTCGACCAGATCGGAGGCAAAGCAGGCCGCCGCGTTGTCGGCCTCGATCAGTCCGACGAACGAGTTCAACCGATCGACACCCTCGAGCATCAGGTCGACCGCAGCGGTCGCCATGGTGCCGCTGAGCCTGGCGTCCGAGCCGATGTCCTCCAGCGCATGGGCCAGCTCGGAAAAACCGTCGTAGCCCATCGACGCCGCCATGCCCTTGAGCGAATGCGCGGCGCGAAACATGGCGTCGATCGGCTCGCGCCCGGCCTCCTGGCGCTCGACCCGCAGCAGCTCGCTCTGGAAGCTGGTGAGAATCTCACGCGCCTCGCTGATAAAGAGGGCCTTGTACTTTTGCAGATCGATCATCGACGGCAACGGCTAGGCAGCGCCACCGTCGCCGAGGACCTTCTTGACAACCGCGATCACGTCCTCGCCCTTGAACGGCTTGACGATGAAGTCGGCCGCGCCGGCCTCGATCGCCTCCATCACCAGCGACTCCTGGCCGAGCGCGCTGCACATGATGATCTTGGCGTTGGCATCCTCGGCCAGGATCTCCTTGGTCGCCTCGATGCCGCTCTTGAACGGCATGACGATGTCCATCGTCGTCAGATCCGGCTTGAGGTCGCGGTAGCGCTCGACGGCTTCGATGCCGTTGGCTGCCTCGCCGACGATCTCGTACTCGCCGCTCGAGAAGATGTCCTTGATCATGTTGCGCATGAACACGGCGTCGTCGACGATCAGAACCCGCTTTTTCGCCATGAACGGCTCCTCAAGTCGCGCTTGCGCCTGCGCTCGATCGCGCCGCAGTCACCGTCCGGCACAGCCCGGAGATCTGCCTGGCCAGGCGCCCACCATCGATCAGACCCGCGGTGCGCTCACCGCAGGTCGCGACCTCCCGCACGATCTCGTCGTCCGCGACCCCGCGCCGCGGCTCGACCAGATCCAAGGTCGAAATCACCTCGACCCCATCGACCAGCACGCCGACGTTGCGGCTGCCGGTGTCCAACAGCACGATCCGGCGGCCGGCGCGGCCGTCGCCGGCACCGACCCCGCAGCTCAACAGCATCGCCAGGTCGACCACCGTGACGATGCGGCCGCG
>JAFGSX010000099.1 GCA_016934455.1 Deltaproteobacteria bacterium | reverse complement strand
CGGAGGTGCTCCCATGACCGAGAACGAAGCTGTCAAGAAACCACCGGTGCAACTGCACATCCAGCTCGACGAGGATATCGCCCAGGGAACCTACGCCAACCTGGCGATGGTCAACCACACCGAGACCGAGTTCGTGCTCGACTTCATCTACGTGCAACCGCAGCAGCCGCGCGCCAAGGTACGGGCGCGCATCATCTCCAGCCCGCGGCATACCAAGCGCCTGCTGTTGGCGCTCAAGGACAACGTCGAGAAATACGAGCAGAAGTTCGGTGTGATCGAGGTCCAGGGCCCAGGCCTGGAGCCCGGCGCCATCAACTGACCGGTCGCTGTCGGTTCCCCCCCCCCGCGAGACCGGCCGGAGCTGTCGCACTCTCCGGTGATCGCTGTCGCGTTCTGCGCCACGGCGCCCTGACGGCCGGTTCATCCCGGGCGCCGGGACCCATCGGCATTGGATTTTTCCGCCGCCGCCGACTGGCACGCCGCTTGAAGTGACGGTTGGAATCAGCCGCACACAACTGGCGGCGGGAGAAAGCCATGTCGAGCAACGGGACGGTCAAGCGCAAGGTGGTCTACACCATCATCGAGAACGGCGAGGGCAAGAGCTTCTGGCGGCTGGTGGGGTCGGCGTTCGTCAATCGCGACGACTCGCTCACCGTGCTGCTCGATGCGCTGCCGGTCAACGGCCGGCTGCACATCCGCGAGCCGAGCGAGCGGGACGAGAAGGCGCACGCCTAGCTCTGGCGACGAGACGGGGCGCTCGTCCGGGCGTCCCGGCTCGGAGCGCGGTCGGAGGGAAGTCATGAGGAGGCAGCTACTAGTCGGGGTGATCGCGCTGGCGTCGCTGGCGTCGGCGGCGCGCGCCGACGAATCCGGGCCGCCAGCGCCGGGGAACGAGGCGCCATTGCCCGGGCCGACGATCGTGATCGCGCCCGAGGGCGCCGACAGGGGGGCGGCCGGGGTCGGTGTGGTCAACATCAATCTGGCCACGATCGAAGAGCTGGCGCGGCTGCCGGGGATCGGCCCGGCCAAGGCACAGGCGATCGTGGCCTACCGGGCCAAGGCGAAGTTCGTGCGCAAGGAACAGTTGCTCAGCGTGCGCGGCATCGGCCCCAAGCTGCTGCGCCGGCTGCGGCCCTACGTGGTGGTCGAGGGCGCGACGACGCTGCGCAGCAAGGTCAGGGTCAAGCGCTGAAGGTCAGGGCGTCAGCTTGTAGTAGGTGCCGGCGAAGTTCTCCGCCAGGCCCGTCCCCTCGAGGACGATCTGCTCGGACAGCTTGTCGCCGCTGGCGACGCGGTCATGGCGCACCTTGAGCGAGGCCGCCTTGCCGTTCTTCGGGTTGAAGCCGATGCGCTCGCCGTGCAGGCTCCAGGTGCCGTACAGGCGGAGCGGCGGCTTGTCGCCGAGGTTGGACTCGTAGGACCAGAGAAAGCTGCCACCTAGCCCCAGGATGAGCGTGCGCTCGGCCGCGCCCGGTTGATCGACCCAGGTGTGCACCAGCGCCGCCTTGGGTCCGGTGAGCGATCGGATCTTGGTGCCCAGGGCGTCGCCGGTCACCGTCGCGCCGTCATGCTTGAGCACGATCTCGGAGACGCAGATCGGCGACGAGCGATCCTCGCCCGGATAGGCCATGGTGATCGTGAAGGTCAACTTCGAACCGATCAGCGTCGGATTCAACTTGATGTATTGCACTTCGGGTTTGTCCCGAAGGCTGAGGGTGACCTTGGTGCGCCCGTCCCGCACTACCATCTCGCGCACTCGCCCCCTCGTTGGGTCGAGCTTGCCCTTGGTCAGGGCGCCGACGAGGACGCCGACCTCGGTCACCTCCTGCTCGCCGATGAATCCCAGGGTCAGCATCTCGTCGCCCGGGTTTTCGGCCGAGCACCAGGCGGTCCCCTCCTTGCCGTCGAATACGTTGTACCCCCAGTCTGCGGGCAGACCATCGGAGAACGCGCTGCTCCATTCGACAAAGGCCGGCTCGGCAGCGGCGGCCGGTCGCGCCGCCGCTGTCACCGCGAGAGCCACCGTCATCGCAAGTGCCGTCGCGTGTCGCATGGCCTTCACCTCTTCCCTCTATCGGATATCGACTGCGCCACTAACTTCGCTATTCATTCTACCGCCGGTTCGGCTCAGGTCGAGCAGAACCGTTGGCTGGCCGAAAAACGGCCTGGTCGGTGCGCGCGACATTGACAGAGTCGCTCCGGCCGCGTACGAATCGGGTCCAGGCGTGGGCCAGATCAATGGCTGGGAGCGCTCGAAGGAGGTTGTGGGTCTTGACCAAGGTGACAGTGCGTGAGGGCGAAACCGTCGATCGCGCGATCAAGCGTTTCAAACGCAAGGTGGAGCAGGCGGGCATTCTCAAGGAAGTGCGCAAACGCGAGCACTATCTCAAGCCGTCGGTGAAGGCGAAGCTCAAGCAGCGAGCGGCCGAGGCTCGGGCGCGCAAGCGAGAGAAGCGCCTGGCCCAGGCGCAAGCGCACTGACCGCCACCACCGCGAGCGACCGCGTTTTCCCCCGAACGCCATGTCCGGTCTCCGCTGCCTGATCGCGCTGTGCGCGGCAGCGCTGGTGCCCGCAGCTCATGCGGCGGGGGATGACTTCATCATCGTCATCGAAGACGAGGGCGCGCCGTCCGACGGCGAGTCGGCGGCAACCACGCAATCGGCCGCGACAACCGACGCCGCCGCCGTCATCGACGACGCGGCGCCGACCTCCCAACCCGACGCGCTCATCGTCATCGAGGGCGAGACGCCACGCCCTGGCGGGGACAGTGCCTCCCCGGGCGCACCGGCGGTCGCGCGCGCTCCCTGGGTGCTGCCGCTGCGGGCCGACTTCGTCGGTGTCTCGGGGCTGGTACTGGCGCGCGGCGGCCTGTGGTACGCGACCGAGACCGCAGGCGATCCGTGGCGCGGGGTGGCCGAGGGTCGCTTCGGGATCGATCTGCGACCGCGCAATCCGTGGCGCGCCCATCTCGACGCCTTTGTGCGCGGCACCGGCCGCGCCGCCCTGCCCGCGCTGGACTGGAAGCCCGATGCCGCGGTCGAGGTCGGCGCCGACACCGTGGCCTCGCGCTCGGCCCTGGAGATCGGCGAGGCCTACGTCAGCCTCGGCGTGCCCAAGGGCTCGATCGCCTTCGGGCGCCAGGTCTTCGCCTGGAGCCGGACCGAGCTGGCGCGCCTGGCCGACGTCGTCAACCCGGCGGATGCTCGCAGCGGACTGCTCTTTCCAGAGGGCGACGGCGGTAAGCTGCCGGTGCTGGCGGTGGCCGGTCGCCTGCTGCTCGGGCGCATCGCGGTGCAGGGGGTCTGGACACCGCTGTTCGAGCCGCCGCGCGCGCAGTACTTCGCCAGCGAGAGCGAGGCTCAATCGCTGATCCAGCAGCCGCTGGCGCTGGCGCCGTCACCGGCGGCGCTGGGGAGCGACGGGCTCGGCCGCGTCTATCGCGATGCGCGCGAGGCGATGGCGGGACCGCGCACCGAGGTCGGCACCTCCGAGGTGGCGCTGCGCGCCACGGGTACCGCCGGCGGCATCGATCTGGGCGCTCAGGTTTTCTATGGCTACGACCGCACACCGGCGCTGGAGCTGCCACCGGGCATGGCGCGGGCGCTGGGGCTGGCCAACGACGGGGTGCTGTTGCCCGGCGCCGTCGACGAGATCGCCCGTCTGTGCCCGCGGCCGAACGAGGCGGGTGGCTGCACGCCGCTGCGCGAGCTGGGCCGGCTGGAATACCTGCGCACGCTTTCGGGACAGGTCGATGCCGCGACCATGATCGGCCCGACCGTGATCAAGGCGGAGCTGATGGCCGTGCCCAAGGGCGAGCCGCTGCCCGGCAGCGTCGTGCACGTCGTCGAGCAGAACACGCGGGCGCTGGCGAGCATCACCCTGTCGAAGCTGGCGGCGGCGGCGGCGCTGGAGACCGGCTACGGCGAGTGGATCGAGGGCTCGTTCGAGGTGATCGACGTGGCCTACCTCAACGTCCCGCCGGGTCTGCGCGTGGCGCGCGTCGAGCCGGCGGGCACCGCGGTCGGGTTCGAGCGCACCGTGCACCGGCTGGTGCTCGGGGCCTCGGTGCACGGCGCCCTGTTCGACCGCGATCTGCGCTGGCGCTGTGCCGCGCTGGTGTCGCCGGTGCAGCGCGACTACGCGCTGGCGCCGCGGCTCGTCTACCGCACCCTCTTCGACCAGGATCTGGCGCTGGGCGCCGAGATCGTGGGCGGGCCGGCGGGATCGCTTGGCAGCTTCTTTGCGGCGGCGAGTCGCGTCTACGCCGAGTGGCGCATCGAGTTCTGATCGGTCGCTCGGCGCAGCGCCGCCCGCAATCCCCTGCTGGTAGCCAAGGCGTCAGTGTTGTCAGCAACTGACGTTGCATGGCCGCGCCGCAACGCGGCGCGAGCCGGGTGGGGGGCACCGACGCG
>JAFGSX010000098.1 GCA_016934455.1 Deltaproteobacteria bacterium | reverse complement strand
GCCACGTAGTAGCTGTGCCGGTCCTCGCCCGCCAGCGAGCGCCCGATGTAGCGGTTGGGATCGCCCTTGGACTTTTGCCCGGGCTGCGGCGTGGCCTCGACGCGGATCACGCGCCAGCCCAGATGCACCATGCGCAGCGTCGCGTACGACATGCTGAGCGCTTGCTCGACCGACAGGACGATGCGGGGCTTGCTCGACGTCATCGCGGACTCCTTGCGCCGGGGACCGGCAGCACCGCTCCCCGCGGATCCGCGGACGAGCATATCAATTATCTGAGGAGAGGAATCTGACGGATCGGAACTGCACGGCAAGTGCGCGCGCGGCTTCGCTGGATCCGGCTGGAATCTCACGGGTTTTCCTGCCGGGTCGACGGCGCGCTTCTTGCTGCTCCTGCCACGACCATGTGCACCGACCTGCATCCCGCCCTCACCGCCGCCTCGCGCTCGGCAGTCGCCGCCTCGCTCGTCGTGCTCGCCGGTTGCCCGATCGATGATCTGTCGCTGGTATCGCTCGATGCGAGCGAGCCGCGAGCTGTCGGGCAGGACGCCGCCGGTGGCCCGCCCGACTGCGACGACGGCAATCCCTGCACCTACGACTGGCTCGACTCGGCGTCCGGCCGTTGCCGGCACGCGGCGCGCAGCGGCGGCTGCGACGACTCGAATCGCTGCACCGAGCACGACCGCTGCCTGGACGGCGTCTGCAGCGGGGACGCCATCGCCTGCGACGACGGGATCGACTGCACCTTAGATTACTGCGATCCCGCTGCCGGCTGTGCGGCGCTGCCCGACAGCGCCCGGTGTGGCGCGAGCGGCGACCCGTGCCGCGTCGCCATCTGCGATCCGGCGACCGGCTGCAGCGTCGTTGCCGCGGTCGACGGGACCGAATGCGGCCCGCGCTCTTGCGCCGAGCTGGCGGTCTGCGTGGCCGGCCAGTGCCGCAGCGGCCCTGCGCCGGACGGCCTGCCGTGCGACGACGGCGATCCGTGCACGACCGGCGACCGCTGTAGCGGCGGCCACTGCCTGGCGACCAGCCACGGCACCTTCGGCGTCGCGGTCCCGACCGAGGTCGATCTGGGCTCCGACGTGAGCGACCACGCGCTGCCGGAGCCCCCCAGCGCCGTCGCCGTGCTGGCGATCGGCGCGACCAGCGCCGGCGGCATCGACGTGGTCTGGGCGCACCACCTGGTGTACCTGAGCGACCTGAGCGTCATCGTTCTGCGCACCCGCATCGGGCCCGATCTCGGCGTGGCCCGGCACCAGCACCTGGCGCGCGCCGAGGAGGCATGGGCCGCCTTCGCCGGCGATCTGCTGGTGCTGCTGACCTACAACTACGGCGATTGCGAGCCGCTCGAGGCGCACCCGGACCAGCCGCCGGAGTGGGCTGGTTACAATGCGTGCGGCTTGGTGTTGCACCAGTTCCCGGCGGTCGAATCTTCGGCCGACCCGGTCCACCGGCTGCCGCTCAACGCAGTCTTCAGCGAGATCGCCGGCGCCACCGTGTACGGCGACGGGCCGGCGCTGGCTGTCGACGCCGAGGAGGCCTACGTCGCGATCCCCAAGCAGACGTTCGACCCCGTCGGCTGGTCGCTGGGCATCGTCCGGGTGAGCCTGCTCGACCACACGACCCGGACCAGCCTGCTCCCCATCGATCGGAGCGAAGGCCCGATCCCGTTTCGCCATCTGCGGCTGACCGCGGCGGACGGCCTGTCGGCCATCGCGTACGAGTGCGCGGCCGACGAGCTGGCGCTGCCGCCGGGTTGCGTCGCGGTCTGCAGCGACCAGGCTCTCGACAGCGCGTTGTGCGAGCAGCCGCTGTATCGTCCGATCCTGTCCCTGCCGCGCGCTGGCCTGCCCCCGGCGGCGATCGATCTCCGCCGGCCGCGGTCGCGCTCGCTCGCGTTCTCGCCGGCGCTGGCGGGCGGCGGCGTCCTGCTCCACGCCTACGATCCGGCCCAGAACGGTCCGCTCGGGGGCGCCGCGGGCGAGTCGTCGGCCGCGCCCGCGCCGCCGGTCGAGACCTGCCCGGTCTTCGACCGCATCAGCGCGTTCGTGCTCGACGCGGCGACCGGGAGCGCGGCGATCACCGATCTCTTCGTCGACGGCCCGGGCACCGTGCGCGCGCTCACCGCAGCGTCTCTGTTCGGCTCGCCGGCTGCGCTGTGGCACCGCAGCGACGGCTGGATCGCCATCGCCGGCAACGAGCCCGATGGCACGCCGGTGTCGATCGCGATCTCCCATCCACAGAGCGCGGTGAGCCACGTCGACCGCCGGTTCGCCTCCTGGACCTGGTCGCCGTTCGCACCCGCCGCGACCGCGGCGATCGGCCAGGGTTTCGTAGCCGCGCTGGTGGTCGAGGACAATCCCGAGCGCTGGGCGAGCGCGACCTCCCGGCAAGACGCGGGCACGCCCGACCCGCTGCCCGAGTGGACGCCCAACGGCATCGCGCTGCTGACCGCCGGCTGCGGCGTCGCGATCCCGCCGTTTATGCCCTAGAACCGCACCGGTTCGCGGTAGGTCCCGAAGACCTCTTTGAGCACCCCGCACACCTCGCCCACCGTGGCGTAGGCCTCGACCGCGTCCATGATCGACGGCATGACGTTTTTGTCGCTCGACGCGGCGGAGCGCACCTGCTCGAGCAGCGTCTTGATCCGGCCCTGGTCGCGCGCCGCCCTCACCTTTGCCAGACGCTCGATCTGGCGCCTGGCCTCCTCCTCGCGGTAGGGGTGGAACTCGACCTCGCGCTGCTGCTCCTCCTCCGCGAAGCAGTTGACGCCGACCTTCTTGATCGCGCCCGACTGCAGATCCTTCTCCCGCGCGTACGCCTGCGCGTTGACCGCGGCCTGCACCCGCCCCTCGGCCACCGCCTGCACGATGCCGCTTTGGCGGTCCAGCTCGTCCATGATGCCGACGATCTGCTTCTCCATCTCGTTGGTCATGGTCTCGACGAAGTAAGAGCCGGCCAGGGGGTCGACCGTGTCGCACAGCCCGGTCTCGTGCATCAGGATCTGCATGGTTCGCAGCGACAGCGTGGCCGCGTGCTCGCTCGGGATGGTGTAGGCCTCGTCGTACGAGCAGAGCGCCATGGTCTGGGTGCCGGAGAGCGCGCTGGCCAGCGCGTAGTAGGCGCCGCGCACGATGTTGTTCTCGGGCTGCTGGATGGTGAGCCCGCCGCCGCCGCCGCCCGCGATCATGCGCAGGGCCATGGCGCGCGCGCTCCTGGCGCCGTAGCGCTCCTTCAAGATCTTGGCCCAGAGCCGGCGGCCGGCGCGGAACTTGGCCACCTGCTCCCACAGGTTGCCGTGGATGTCGAAGTTGAAGGTCAGGCTCGACGCCACGCTGTCGACGTCGAGACCGCGCTGCAGCACGTGCTCGAGGTAGGCGCGCGCGATCGCCAGCCCGTACGCCATCTCCTGCGCCGGATTGGCGCCCGACTCGCGGATGTGGTAGCCGCAGACGCTGACCGCGCTGTACTTGGGGACATTGCGCGCGCAGAACTCGATGGTGTCGCCGACCAGCCGGATCGACGGCTCGACCGGGAAGATCCAGGTGCCGCGGCCGACGAACTCCTTGAGGATGTCGTTCTGGGCATTGCCGCGCAGCGTGGCCAGGTCGAAGCCGCGCTTGCGCGCCATGGCGAAGTACATCGCCATGATCGCGACCGCCGAGCCGTTGATGGTCAGCGAGACCGTGATCTGATTGAGGTCGATGCCGGCAAACGCCTCCTCCACGTCGGCCAGGGTGTCGACCGCCATGCCCACTCGGCCG
>JAFGSX010000097.1 GCA_016934455.1 Deltaproteobacteria bacterium | reverse complement strand
CAGGCCGAGCCCGCCCCGGTCGCGGCCGTCGAGCAAGAACGGCGCCACCAGCTTGACGAGCTGCGCCTCGGCCAGCCGATACAGCAGCAGAAAGGCGAGCAGCGCGCCGAGGCGCGGCTTCTGGAAAAACTGCGCAAAGGTCTGGCCGACGTCGCCCCACAGCGAATGGCCGTCACCGCGCGGTAGAGCCATGTCTGCCGCTGGCCGCGGCAGCGCCCGGCCATGATAGGCGGAGAGAGCCGCCATGACGGCCGCGACTGCTACAAATGCCGTCGCCCACGCGATCGGAACTCCGAGGCGCGGCTCGAGCACGCCGGCCAGCACCACCACGCCTCCTTGGCCGAAGATGACCGCGATCCGATAGAAGGTGCTGCGCACGCCGACCAGCGCCGCTTGCTGCCCCGCATCGAGCCCCAGCATGTAGAAGCCGTCGGCCGCGATGTCGTGCGTGGCGGACACAAAGGCCATCGTCGCCAGCAGCGCGACGGTCAGGGCGAAGAACATCGGTGTCAAGACCGCGCCGGCGACGCCCAGCAAGGCGACCGCCAGCAGCGCCTGGCAGGCGGTGATCCAGCGCCGCTTGGTCGCCACCAGATCCACCAGCGGGCTCCAGCCGCCCTTGATCACCCACGGCAGGTAGAGCAGGCTGGTGTAGAGCGCGATGGCGGCATTGTCGACGTCGAGCCGCTTGTACAGCACCACCGATACCGACATCACCAGCACGTAGGGGATGCCCTCGGCAAAGTAAAGCGACGGCACCCAGCTCCAGGGCGTGCGCATCATTGCCCAGGCATCAGCGGCACGTTGCGGTAAATGCCGGCGTAGAAGCAGACGCTGCCCCCCAGCACGAACAGATGCCAGATGGCATGGTAGAACCGCACGCGGCGGATGGCGTAGATGGCGGCGCCCAGCGAGTAGACGACACCGCCGCCGAGCGCCCACCAATAGAGCTCGTCCGGCAGCGCGGCCACGACTGGCTTCCAGGCGATCACGATCACCCAGCCGGTGGCCAGATAGAGCAAGACGTGCAGCCAGCGCAGACGCCCCCAGAAGAAAAAGGTGAAGACGATGCCGATCGCTGCCATCGACCAGACCGCGCCGAAGATCAGCCAGCCGAGACGACCACCCAGGCCGAGCGTGATCGGCGTGTAGGTGCCGGCGATCAGGAAGTAGATCGAGACATGGTCGAGCACGCGCAGCAGCCGCTTCCAGAGCGCCTCCTCGACCAGGTGGTAGGCCGCCGACGCGCTGTAGAGCACGATCATCGAGACGCCGTAGACAAGCGAGGCGATCACCAGCGCCGGCCGGCCGGTGTCTGCCATGCGCGCGGTCAACGCCAGCGTGCCGGCGATGGCCAGCAGCGCGCCCAGGCCGTGGGTCAGACCGCTCGCCCGTTCCTCGGGCGGAGACTCGGCCTCACGCAGGACGATCGTGCGCAGCAGCCATTCGCGCATCGCGCCTCCAGAAAAATCGCGCGCGATGATGCCCCTGCCGCCGCAGCTCGCGCAACCGCAATCAGGCCGCGCGGCGAAAAGCGAGATCGGTTGGAGATTTCGCCGACGGCGCGAGCTGTCACAGCCCGGTGGCGGGTATCGGAGACACGCCCGAGCCGACCACGGTGATCTTGACCGACGCCTGAGCGGCGCCGACGCGCGCGATCAGCAGCCCGTCGCCGCTGTGCATGCCGAGCACCAGCCCATCGTCGTTGGCGATGGCGTCGCCCTGCTTGCTCCACTTGACCTGGTAGTCCCGCAGCTCCTCGCCCCGCTCGTTGAAAACCTTGGCGGTGAACTTGAGGCCGTGGCCGACGCGCACCAACTGGGGGTCCTCCGGGTCGAGCTTGATGCGGTGGATGATCTTGATCACGATCGGCACCATGTCGGCAAACTGCTCGAAACTGGCTCGCAGCTCGGCGCGACCCGAGCCGCGCGCGGTCACGATGCCGCGCTCGTCGACCGCGAAGACCTTCTCGTCGGACGACTGCCAGTTAGCGTTCTCGATCAAAACGCGAAAACCATCGGCATCTATGCCGCCGGCGGTAAAGCGCTGGGTCTCGCCGATTCGCGTCAATGGGCGACTCTCGTTGCCCGCGGGGTCGATGGAGATGGCGCGAAAGTCGCGCGGGCATCCGAGCATGCCCAAGGCGATGAGAACCGCGCACGACCAGCAGACGATCTGTCGGCCCATGGCCCCCTCCCACGTATTAGGTGGCGTATTTTGCTCATGATAGCAGTATTGGCTGCCAGGTGTCAGCGGCTTTTACCGCGGACCGGATGCTCCGTCTGCGTCAGGGTGCCAACCGCAGCGCCTCGACGTCGGATCCGGGAACCGTGACCGTCAGTGTGGCCTGTCCCGCTCCCAGCGCAGCGTCCGGGGCACCCTGCACCAGCGAGATCACGGTCGCGCTGCTGCTCAACCCGAGCGCCCCCCGGTCGAGAGTCAGCGCGATCGCCTGCGGCGCCGAGTCCAGGTTGCGCAGCGTGAAATAGAGGTTGCCCGGCCAGTCGCCAAAGCGCTCGACCAACACCTGGTCTGCCGACGACACGGCCGCGGTCAGCGGCCGATAGCCGCCGCTGTTGATGGCGCGGATGATCGGGATGTAGCGCTTGAACAGCGGCCGGTCCCGGTCGTAGAGCGCCGGGTTCTCGAAGTAGTTGTCCTCCGAGGCGTTGCTGGAGAAGAAGCTGGGGTAGATGCCATAGAAGAGGCAGATCCGCATGTAGCGCTCGCTCAGCGCAGAGCTCATGTTGTTGAAGTCGGTGTTCATCAAGAAGCCGTAGGGACGCGGCCCGGACATGGCGCGGCGGTAGCCGAGCATGGCGTCGCTCTCGGGCACGATGGCGTAGTAGCCACCCACGTCCTCGACCCAGTCGATCTCCTGGCCCATGAAATCGAACAGCTCGGCACCCCAGGGCGCGCCGATCAGCATGGCATTGGCGATCAGATGCTTGCCCGCCGGCAACTGCGGCCTTAGCCAGCGCGCGAACTCGATGGTCGAGAAGACCACCGGCAACGCCACGCGCCGCGGCTGCTCGTGGGTAAAGCTGAGCGGAATGTCCGACGCGGCCCAGTGCTCGGCTCTAAAGTTGGGCAACATGGCCCACATGACGAAGCTGTCGATGTACTCGCCGGCCAGACCGGGGTGGGTCTGGTAGGACTGCAGCGCGGTCGCGTTCCAGTGATAGCTGGCCTGGTTGACCGTGTAGGGCGACACCGCGACGTCGGGGTCGGCGTCCAGGTAGAACAGCGCACACGGCCCCGCGCACCACGGTGGGCCTGCGCTGTAAGGCCGGTAGACCAGGTCACCGTTGACGTCGTGAACCGCCGAACTCAGCGTCTTTTCGGCCAGTCTCCTCTCGGATGCGGTGCCGGAGGCAAACAGCCCTTCGAGATAGGCCTGCACCTGGCCCGGGTCGAACGGATCGACGCCGCCGTCGGTGATGCGCAGCCAGGTGCTGGCCGGCTCGATGATGTAGCGGTAGGCATCGACGTTGTTGGCCGCATCGAAATCCGCATCGTAGGCGCTGCCCTCGTGGAACCCGATGTAAAAATCGGCCAGGCTCTCGCCCGGGCCGTGCTGCATCTGCGACAGGTCGGCGAAGGCGACCCAGATGCCCTCCTTCTCGGGCGCGATCCGGCGCGCGAAATGGTCGGGAAATCGCTCGTAGTATCCCTGCAGGGCGCTGCGAAATCCCCAGCGCGGATCGCCCGGCGCGGTGCGATAGAGCACGATCTCGGCCCAGGCCTGCGACGGGAATCTGGCGGTCGACGGCGACAGGCCGAGGTCGAACGCGATGTAGAGCTGACGGGTGAGCGGGTTGGCGACCAGTCGCGCGATGCGCAGTTGATCCAGCGGATAGCCGATCGCGATGCCGGCGCTCGCGTCGAACAGCGTGGCGAACGGGAAGGCGCTGGTCGCGCCGGTGGCTCCGATCTCTCCGAGCCAGGTCGGCGCGCTGCGCTGCAGCTCGATCGCGCCGCGGAACGGCACGCTGCCGCGGGTGTCGGCCGACCACGACCAACCCGTGCCGGCCAGCGGCAGTGCGAAGTAGAGAGTGATGGCCCGCTCGCGGGTGTCCAGCGCGCTTAGCTGCGCGCGGATCCGGATGCGATCGGCCAGCGCCTGGTACTGCGCCTCAAAGTCGAGATTCTCGCTCGCCAGATGCGCGCTATGCACCAGGGTCGACGTCACCGCGAGGACGCTGCCGCCGGGTGCGATCCAGGTCGCGGTCTCCTGGTCGCGCAGGAAAAACCCGCTCGCGTAATCGAGAGCGCCCGCCAGCCGGTCGCTGCCGGCGACGTCGATCGACGCCAGCGCCCCGCCCTGCTCCCAGAGCGAGAGACCGATGCCGCCGGCGCTGTCGACGGCGAGCGGGCTGCCTCCGCGATAGGTCCCCGCCGGTGGCAGCGTGGCCACGATCTCGCCGTCGAATGCGACCACGTCCGCCAGCACCTGCTTGATCACGACGTCGTCGAACCAGACCGTGCCGCTGTGGTCGCCGCGCAGCAGCAGGTAGGCGCTCAGGCTCTTGATCGGGTACTGCGGGATGGCAAAGGCATCGCGCAGTTGCCAGCCGTGGCTGCCGACATCGAAGGGAGGATCCGGGACCTGGCCCCAGAGCGAGCAGTGGTCCTCGACCGCCGGGTCGCAGCCATTGACGGGGTCCTCGCTGATCGTCGTGTAGCTGATGTCGACGTAAAGGCCATAGGCCGAGTCTGGCTCGCCGGTGACACCGTCGCTGCGGCTCCAGGCGGCGAGGTAGATAGGCTTCGCCGCTGTCTGGTTGAGGGTCACGCTCTGGTAGACGCCGTACTGCGCGGTGTCACCGACTAAACGCACCAGCTTCGCCGCATTGCCGCTGCGCCCCTCGCCGCTGCCGACCTGGTAGCCGGCGTTGTAAACGCGCCAGCCGGTGAACACGCTCGCGCTCTGCAGCTCCTCAAACGCCGGGTTGAGCAGCAGGTTGTCCGACATCGACGTCGTGGTATCGGCCCGGCTGAAAACGACCCAGGGCGCCAGACCGACCGGCGGCGCGGCGTCCTGGCTGCCGCCGTCGGCCGCGCTGCGATCGGTCGCTGCGCCGTCGCTGCCGCTGCCGGCGTCGACATCCCGGCCGGTGCGGTCACTCGCTCCACCATCGGCGAGCGCGCGATCCGTGGCCGCACCGTCGACGGCAGCGCGATCGGCGCCCGCGCGGTCCTCCCCCGCGCGGTCGGCCGGCGATCGGTCGCTCTGGCCGGCGTCGACGCCGCGGTCCGCGCTGCTGGCCTCGAGGATCGAGTCGCTGCCGAGGCAGTCGCAGCCGCCGTTTGCGACCCCGATCAGGCACGCAATCAGGAGCGAGCGCTGAGACACGGCAACCCCCTGTCCGGACGGGCTCGCGGACAACCGAGCGCAACGTCCGTGCCGTAAAGCAGAGATGACCAGTTCCTGGTCACGCCTTCTTCATTCATAACACGTCGTCACCCTGAGGTCGCGATCCAGTGGATCGCGGTCTCTCGCTGCGGGATGCTGTGAAGCCTGAGCGCCGGATATCCGATCGTCATCGCCGCCAGCACGTCGTGGTGATCCGGGATCGCCAGCAGCCGGCGCAGTCCGGTCGCGCGCCTCGCCTTGAAGGCGTCGCCCGCCTTGGTCAGCCAGCCGTTCCAGCAGGTGCCCAGACCGTGCGCCTGGGCCGCGATCATCATGGCGTACAGCGCAGCGTCGCAATCGACCTGCGGCTCGGCGGTCTGGCGCGGGGTGTGGACGAAGATCGCGGCCGGCGCCGAATAGAGGATGACGTCGCGGCCCGCGGCGTGCTCGGCGAGCCGCATCTCGAGGTCGGGTAGCATGCCAAAGGCGCGCTGCAGCTCGGGCCTGAATCGCGCCATCTGCTTGACCACGAACAGGTCGAGCATGCCGCGCAGCTCGCGCAGATACTCGACGGCCAGCTCGAGCACGCGCTGCATGTCGGCGCGACCGCTGACGATGGTCGCCGATCGCACCCAGCCCTCGCCGCCGTGAGCCGAGGTCGGGGCATACGCCGCGACCCGCGCGATCTGCTCGAGCAGGTCGCGCGGAACCTCGTCCGGCTTGTAGTTGCGCACCGAACGGCGCTGCCGCAGCAGCTCCTGCGCCGCCGCCGGTTCGACCGGCTGGCGGTTCTCGATGCGCGTGAAGTGGTTCGGATCGAGCCGGCTGTGGACGATGGCGCCGCCGGGGCAGACCGCCAGGCACTGGCCGCACAGGCCGCAGTGCTCGACGCGGCTGATGGTCGGCACGGTATCTTTTTGCCAGTCGTAGATGCGCGCCGGGCAGACCCGGGCGCACAGGCCGTCGCGCTTGCACTGTTCGGCGGCGATCGAGATCGCGGTCGGCATGGCCACTCCGGACCCGGCGGTCGGTTGTTCGACCGGTGCGGTGCACGTATTATCGAGAGCATGGCGCTCTCTGCCAAGGTCGCCGTGGCGTTCGCGTGCTGCGGCTGGGGGCTCGGTTGCCCGGTCGCGACCGTCGCAGCGGATCACCGGGAGCCCGGGGGCCAGGATGCCAGCAACCCGGTCGATGCTGCGGCCGTCGCGGATGGAGCTGCCTGCTCCGACGCCTCCCCGATCGACGCCGCGGGGTCGGCGCAGACCGCTTTTATCGTCACGGTGCTCGAGACCGTGGACCGCGCCAGCAGCGCGCCCTGGGCCTGGGTCTCGGCCTCCGACTGCGCCTCCTACTGCGATAGCTACGATGGCTATGGCGCCGAGGTCGACCGCGCGGGCGACTGCATCTACCGGGAACCCGACCTGTCCGGCATCTGCGAGCCGGCCTGTACCCCTCCCGAGTTTTGCAGCCCCGATGGCGAGTGCCGGCTGCCCCGCGTGCCGGTCAGCGCCGGCACCATCGCGGTCAGCGGGCTGCTGGTCGGCGCCACGCTGGTCCCGCAACCGCCGCAGATGTACTACCAGCCCCAGTTCGACCCCGAGCCCGTCGACGGTAACCTGTTCGAACCGGGAGCGGTGATCACCGCCACCGCCGCCGGCGCCGAGATCCCGGCCTTCACGCTGTCGACCAGCGGTGTGGCCGCGATGCAGACCGCTCTGGCCTGCCCGTTTACGCTGCAGAACGACGTCGACTACGCGGTCGACTGGACCGCGGAGACCGACGGCGACCAGGTCTACTTCATGATCACCGGCACCAACCACGCCGAGCAGGGTGGCAACATCGTGTGCGCGGCTGCCGACAGCGGCCATCTCGTCGTGGCCGGCCGTCTGATCTCGCGGTTCAACTCGAGCTTTCACGTCGGCGCGCGCTGGCAGTTGCTGCGCACGCGCCAGGCCACGACCAGCGCCGGGGCCACGACCGTGACGCTGCGCAGCACCAACGCCGTGGCGTGCTCGCAGTGGTAGAAGTCCGCGCTCGGGTGATGGTTGTCGCGGAGGTTTCGCACAAGAAAGATGTGTTCATGGCGCTCGATGCCAAGACTCGCCGGGCGGTCACCGACCTGAAGAACGCACTCGCCGCACGCCTTGGCCAGCGACTGCGCGAAGTGCGCCTTTTCGGTTCGCGCACCACGGGCCACGCGGGCAGCGATTCGGACGTCGATCTGCTTCAACCAGCACTTCGTCAGGAACGGCGTGCTCGATCACAGCAAGGCGGGCAGTCGCTTTGTCGAGCGCATCCTGACCGTGACCGCGTCCTTGAGATTGCAGGATCGTCACCTGCTCAGCTACCTCAGCAATGCCATCGCGGCCTACCGCCATGGCGATCCAGCGCCATCGATTCTGCCTCGAACGACCTCGTGCGCGATTGCAGCCGCGTAAAGGCGTGAACGTTTACCGATCTCGTTCCATGCAGCCGATGATAGTAGTGTCGATTGCGCATGCCGATGGTGTGAATTTCACCTACATTTGCCTGTGGTCAGGTCGTCTGTTATCGTGGACGCCGACACACGGGGCGAACGCATGAAACCTCGGCTGTACCTGGAGACGACGGTTCCCAGCTACCTGATGTCGTCACCCAGCCGAGACCTGATAATCGCCGGCCACCAGCAAATCACGCGCGAATGGTGGCAAACGCGCAAGGACGCCTTTCGCTGCCATGTTTCGCAACTCGTGATCGACGAAGCCGCGGCCGGCGATCCCGTGGCCGCACGCGAGCGGCTCCTCGTGCTGCGAGATATCCCATTGCTCGATCTCGTGCCGGACGTCGAACTGCTCGCGTCGGCGATTCTGTCCGCTGGCGTCATCCCCAAAAAGGCCGCGACCGACGCTGCGCATATTGCAGTAGCCGCGGTCCACAAAATGGATTTTTTGCTGACCTGGAACTGCACCCACATCGCAAATGCGTTCACAGCCAGGTTGATCGCCAGAGCATGCAATCGGCTTGGCTTCGATTGCCCGGTCATTTGCACACCCGAAACCTTGCTCGGAGCGTGACCCATGGCGAAGGATCCGATCGTCGACGAAGTGCGGCGCATTCGAGCCGAACAGGCCGCGGAATACTCGTACGATCTCAAAGCCATCTTGGTCGCTGCCAGAAAAAGGCAGCAGCGATCAGGGAAAAAAGTCGTCTCGTACGCCTCGAAAAAGAAGATCGGCGCGTGACAGGTGGTTTTTTCTTCTGGCAAAGGCAGCAGACAATAAAAAAAAGCCCCCGGGACCTCGCGATCCAGGGGGCTTTCAATATTTTCCCGGCAGCGTCCTACTCTCCCACACAGGGACCCGTGCAGTACCATCGGCGCAGGCAGGCTTAACTTCCGAGTTCGAGATGGGATCGGGTGTGGCCCTGCCGCTGTAGCTACCGGAAAGGATGAACCGGCTCTCCGCAGAGAACCGGTCGCAACCGAACCGGCATACGAACGCAATCGGGCAACTATAGCCAAGCGAGTGGCGACGAGCACCGCTCGTTGCCGCCCATATCGTCGAGATCCTGACCTTGACCTTCACTCTCCCGAAAGAAAAGAAGGTTAAGCCTCACGACCGATTAGTACTGGTAAGCTTCACACGTTACCGTGCTTCCACATCCAGCCTATCAACCTCGTGGTCTTCGAGGGGTCTTCAGGGGCTTGCGCCCAGGGATACCTAATCTCGCAGGAGGCTTCCCGCTTAGATGCTTTCAGCGGTTATCCTTTCCGTACATGGCTACCCGGCGGTGCCATTGGCATGACAACCGGAACACCAGAGGTACGTCCAACCCGGTCCTCTCGTACTAAGGTTAGCTCTGCTCAAGTATCCTCCGCCCGTAGCAGATAGGGACCGAACTGTCTCACGACGTTCTGAACCCAGCTCGCGTACCGCTTTAATTGGCGAACAGCCAAACCCTTGGGACCT
>JAFGSX010000096.1 GCA_016934455.1 Deltaproteobacteria bacterium | reverse complement strand
CCTGGTAAGGCTGGTCGCCGAGCGCAGCGACTATGACGTCGAGGCCGAGCGCGCCACCGGACGAGCCGACCGCCACGTAGACCAGCGGCCGGCGGCGATCGAGGCGGCGCCACCAGCTCGGCCGCGGCAGCGGCGGCTCGTAGAGCAGCGGGCCGACGAAGACCGTGGTGCCGGGATCGTGCGCGGCCGGGAACAGCTCGGCCAGATCGGGCACCAGTTGTTTCTGGTAGCCGACCGCGCTGGAGCGGATGCCCTCGCGGCCGAGGTAGTAACCGATGGGGAACGCCGCCTGCACCATGCGCAGCAGCTCGATGCCGCGCTCGAGGGGGCGCACCAGCCGCGGCGCCAGGGCCGCGGCGCGATGCAGGGAGCGGTGGAAGGGCGCGTAGCGGACGCGGCCGCCGAGCCCGATGACGCTGGCGTTGCTGATGGCGAACAGCGGCACCCCGGCCAGGTGAGCGGCGGTCGCCAGCGTCGAGTCCGGGCCGTCCTGCACCATCACCGCGGGCGCGCAGCGCTCGATGGCGGCGCGCTGTGCCGCCACCAGCCGGCCGACCTCGGCCACGCCGTAGACTTTGCCCAGCAGACGCGCCTGCCACTCGAGCACGCGCGGGTAGGGCAGCGTCGGCAGCGGCTCCACCGCCAAGCCGGCCTCCTCGACGAAGCGCAGGTAGCGGCCCTGGCCGCCAAACCGCACCGCGCAGCCCAGCTCGCGCAACCGCAGGGCGACCGGGATCGGCCGCAAGGTGTGGGCGATGCTCTCGCCGCTGACGACGATGAGCACCAGCGGCGCCGCCCTTTTACCAAACGCCATCGCGCGCTACCATCGGCCAACGAGGTCGACATGGCAAAAGAAAAACGCGCGCCGCGGCTCGCGCTGCGCCGCCACCCGCACCTGTACCAGATCAACGCCTGGGCCTGGCTCGACGAGCTGGCGGCCAGGCACGGCCGTCCCGTCGACCTCGGCCGGGTGCCCGACGCCGAGTGGGATGCGCTGCGCGCGCGCGGCTTCGATCTGGTCTGGTTGATGGGCGTGTGGCGCCGCAGCGCCGGGGCGCGCCAGCAGGCGCGCTGCGCCGTGGCCGCGTTCGAGGGCTACGATCGGGCGCTGCCCGGCTGGACGCTCGACGACGTGGTCGGCTCGCCCTACGCGGTCGCCGACTACCAGCCCGAGCCGCGGCTGGGGGGCTGGCGCGAGCTCGACCGCGCGCGCCACGAGCTCAACCGGCGCGGCATGGGGCTGGTGCTCGACCTGGTGCCCAACCACACCGCGCTCGACCACCCGTGGGTCGGCGCGCATCCGGACTACTTCATCCAGGGCGATCTGGCCGAGTACAGGCAGCACCCGGACGCCTATTTCCTGGTCGAGGGAGACGGCCGGGCGCGGCTGGTGGCGCACGGCCGCGATCCCTATTTCGCGCCGTGGGCCGATTCGGCGCAGCTCAACCATTTCAATCCGGCGGCGCGCGCCGCCCTGCTCGAGCTCGTCCGCGGCCTGGCAAGGCACTGCGACGGCCTGCGCTGCGACATGGCGATGCTGCTGCTCAACGACATCTTTCCGCGCACCTGGAGCCACCGGCTGGCCGGCTGGCGCGCACCGGCCACCGAGTTCTGGCCCGACGCCATCGCCGCGGCGCCCGGGTTGATCTGGATCGCCGAGGTCTACTGGGGGCTCGAGGCGCGCCTGCAGCAACTCGGCTTCGACTTCACCTACGACAAGGATCTGCTCGATCTGCTGCGGCGCCAGAGCGCGTCCGAGATCCGGCGCCACCTGCAGAGCGGCGGCGGCGACCCGGCGCGCGCGGTGCGCTTTCTCGAGAACCACGACGAGGATCGCAGCGCCAGTGCCTTTGCGCCCGACAAGCTGCCGGCGGCGCTGCTGCTCGGCAGCACGCTCCCCGGGCTGCGGTTCTTCCAGCACGGACAGCTCACCGGCAGCCGGCGCAAGCTGCCGATCCAGCTCGCCCGCGCCGCCGCCGAGGAGCCCGACCCCGAGCTGGTGGCGCGCTACGCGCAGCTTCTCGGGCTGATCGACCAGCCGATCTTCCACGACGGCGACTGGCGACTGCTCGAGGCGCGCAGCGCCGGCGATCCGAGCTATCAACAGTTGGTGGCCTATCGCTGGAGCGCGGGCGACGAGGTGCGCATCGTGGTCGTCAACTGGGGTGACGCAGCGGCGCACGGTCTGCTCGCGTTCGACGGCGCCGTCGGCATCGGCGCGGTCACCCTGGTCGACCTGCTGACCGGCGCCAAGCTCGACAAGGCGGAGGCACAGTTGCGGCTGGACCTGGCGCCCTGGCAGTCGCTGGTGCTGCGTCCGGTGCGCTGATCAGTAGCTGGGGTCGTCGTTGGTGACCCAGTAGCCGCTGCCGCCGGGCGGCGAGATCGGAGCCAGCGCGCAATCCGTGCCCTGTCCGGCGACCTGCATGGTGACGTCGACCACGCGCCACATCGAGCCCCGGTTGCGGCCGCCGCCCTGGTCGAATCCAGAGACCAGGTCCGGCGCCACCCCGTAACTGCCGCGCAGCTCGCCGCCGCAGTAGACGTTGACCAGCGGGCGCGCCGCCCGGTCCTCGCTGTCGTAGTGGTGGACCATCACGCGAAAGCGGTCGCCGTGGTTGGGGTTGTCGAGGTTGATGTTTTCGGGCACGTAGCTCTGCGACTGGCTGATGTTGTCGATGTCGAGCCGCGGGTTGGGGCACGAGCCGGTGAAGCTGCCGCGGGCGCCGGGGCCGGTGCAGTTGTCGATGTCCGTGGTGGCGTAGCCCCAGTCGGTGTGCAGGGTGTGCGTCGACTTGCAGGTCGAGTAATCGCAGTCGTCGTCGTCGAACCAGGCCGGGGTGAGACCGGTCTTGCCCAGG
>JAFGSX010000095.1 GCA_016934455.1 Deltaproteobacteria bacterium | reverse complement strand
GTCGGGCAGCGCGGTGTCGGGCTGCGCGGTGTCGGGCAGCGCGGTGTCGGGCTGCGCGGTGTCGGGCAGCGCGGTGTCGGGCTGCGCAGCGTCGGGCCGCGCAGCGTCGGGCAGCGCGGTGTCGGGCCGCGCGGCGTCCTGCGGTGGTGCGGCGTCGGGCCGCGCGGCGTCCTGCGGTGGTGCGGCGTCGGGCAGCGCGGTGTCTGGCAGCGTGGTGTCGGGCTGCGCCGCGTCGGGCAGCGCGGTGTCTGGCAGCGTGGTGTCGGGCTGCGCCGCGTCGGGCAGCGCGGTGTCGGGAAGCGCGGCATCGTTTTGACCAGCGTCGACGTTAGTGCAATCCGGCGGCCGCGACGTGCTGTCGTACTCGGTCGCACCGCAGTTGACCATCAGGCTGCCGCTCGACGGATAAAAGACGTCGGCCCCGCTGGAATCGATGAAGTGGAAGACATAGCGCGAGCAGCTTGCGCTCGGCAGGGAGACCGTGGCCAGGTAGGTGGCATTGTTCGCGCTCTCCCCGCGCTCGAGGGTCATCGGATAGCAGGTGCCCTCGATGTTGACCTGTTTGGTCTGCGGCGCTGTCGCGAAGTTCCAGTTGGCGCGAAACTCCAGGTCGACGCCGGTCTGCGGGTAATGGACTCCCGAGACGATGCCGGTCGGTACCGTGCCGTCGCCAAAATCCTGGGTCCAGATATGCCGGTAGAATTTGGGCAGCGTGTAGTAGCCGACGCCTAGCCGCTCGAATGCGCTGTTCAAGATGCTGACGCGGTGACCGTTGTCGCCGTTGCCATGATAGCCGCAGGCCGAATTGGCAGTGTCCTCGCAGATCCATTGCCTGAACGAGGCGATGGGGTCGCTGTTGCCGCCGGCGATGTTCTCGGCTCGCGGGCTGGTGCCGAAATAGCCGACGCGCGTGGCCCAGTAGGTATTGGCAGCGGCGTCGGGCGAGTTGCAGGATGCCGCCCCGGTGGAGCACGAGCACGGGATCTCGGCCGTCGGGCACTCCGTGCCCGGGTCGAACCGGCTGCTGATGTCGCCGAACAGCGGGCACGGCGAGTCGTGCTGAAAACACTCGGCCTGGAGCAGGTGGGCCGAGTGAAACCGAGCAGACCGGCTCAGATTGTAGCTCCAGGCGAGGGGCGGGACGGCGGTGCCATCCGGCCAGCATTCGATTTCGGCGACCCGGCCCGGGGGGCAGGTCAGCAGCTCATCGTGCGGAGCGCTTCGCGCGCGGTTGCTCCAGACGTGGATGACGCGCTCTTTCCAGCAGGGAAAGGTGCCGTTCGGCTCGCCGAGCGCGGTCACTGCCGAGCCGCCGGCGGTGCTGACCTCCAGATCGTACAACTCATCCGGCGGCGCCGGATCGTTGTCGGCGCAGGCGGCCCAGAGCGCGCTCGCGAGCAGAGCACAGCAGCGTTTCATCGGCCCAGTATAGCACGGCCGGACGCCGCTTGCGGTGCGCGCGGGGGACGGCTATGAGCAGCGCTGTCGTCCGGGTCGACGGCCCGGATGGCGGCCGAGGCAGCCATGAAATTCCCTGGCAAACGCAAGACCAAGCACTACTTCCCGGTCTCCGAGCGCGGCCGGGTCTCGTTTGACGATCGGATCGACGGCGAACGGATCTACATCGTCGGCATCGACCAACTGCTGGTCGACGTCGAGGCGCACGTCGACGATCTTTTTCTCAAGGCGACCGGCATCCCCAAGGGGCAGTCGGTGCTGCTCGACGACGCCACGGTCGACCGCGTCTACCGCCAGCTCAAGGCCGACGGCCGCGTGGTCGGCGAGTTCGCCGGCGGCGCTGTCGGCAACACCCTGCACAACTACTCGGTGCTGGCCGACGACCACTCGCACCTGCTGGGCTGCATCACCAGCCAGATCACGGTCGGCGACTACGCCTTTCACTACGTGCGCAACACCAGCTCGCGCGTCAACCTGAGCTACCTGTACCCGACCGGCGGCCCGCTGGGGCGCGCCATCTGCTTCGTCACGCCCGACGGCGAGCGCAGCTTCGGCATCAGCCGCGGCATCATGAACGACCTGCCGGCCAGCGCCGTGCCCGAGCCGCTGATCACCGGGGCCGCCGCGCTGGTGCTGACCACCTACCTGCTGCGCGACGAGCGGACGCCGATCTTCGGTGCCGCCATGCGCGCCATCGAGCTGGCCAACCGGACGGCGGTGCCGGTCGTGCTGTCGCTCGGCACCGAACCGCTGGTGCGCGAGAAGCGCGACTTCTTCATCGACGTCATCCGCCAGGCCAGCATCTGCATCGTCGCCGGCAATCTCGACGAGGTCGGTGCGCTGACCCAGCAGTCCGATCCGCTGCTGGCGGGCCAGGCCGCGCTCGAGCTGTGCGATCTGTGTCTGCTCACCCGCGACCAGCACGGGCTCTACCTGTGCGGCCACGTCGACGAGGCGCTGCGTCGCGAGACGCGCGACCAGATCCATTCCAAGTCGATCGCCGAGTACAACCGCTTCGAGTACAGCCGCGCCATGGCCCGGCGCGACTGCCGATCGCCGATCAAGATCTACTCCCACATCAACCCTTACCTCGGCGGGCCGAGCGTCATCCGCAACACCAACGGCGCCGGCGACTCGGCGCTGGCCGCGCTGCTGCACGACATCGCGGCCAACATCCACCACCGGCTGGCGTCGCCGACCTCGCCCAAGCACAAGGCGCGCTACCTGACCTATTCGTCGATCCACCAGATCTGCAAGTACGCCAACCGCGTCAGCTACGAGGTGCTGCGCCGCAACTCGCCACGGCTGTGGCACAGCTTGCCCGAGCGCGAGGACAGCCTGGAGCAGAGCTACTGGGATGCATAGAACAATCGCTCACCAGCCGCTGTCCCACATCCTGAAGTAGATGCCGAGCACGATCGTGTACGAGGTGTGCAGCGCGCCGTCGGCGTAGTCGAGGGCGACCCCGCATTCGATCTCGAGGTGAAACTTGTCTACCAGCAGGTAGCCCAGCGCCGCCGTCGGCTCGACCAGCGGTGTCCAACGATCGAGGTCGCGTACCCTGCGCCGGTTGTCGTCGAGGCGCTCCTCGGTCTGCACCAGGACCAGGTGGGAGCCGCCAGCGCGCGCGCCGAACAGGGCGTAGGCATCGAGAAACAGCGGCAACTGCGCCTCGACCGCGCCGAAGATGAAAGAGCGCTTGGCCTTGCTCTGATCCGCTTCTTCAAACTCGCCCTGCAGCAGCCCGGCCTGCAGTCGCAGGTGATCCCATAGCCGCGCCATCACCCGGCCCGAGATTCCGAGGCCGATTCCGTCGTGGCTGTGATCGCCTAGTCGAAGCTGCATCGGCCAGATGGTAAGCCCCATGCCGCCGGTGGCGCGAATGGTCGACGCCGCGGCGTCGCCGCCAGAAAGCACCGCTGCAGAGATCAGCAGTGGCGTCAACCATTGGCACTTCATCGGGCTACCCCTGCAGCGCCGGCGGCCGGCAGCCGCCGATCAGCGCCGCCACAGCGCGCGGCTTAGCAACGCCAGCACCGCGGTCAGCTCGAGCCGGCCCAGGATCATGCAGCAGATCAGCACCGCCTTGCCCGCGGCCGGCACGAAGGCGTAGTTCTCGATGGCGCCGATCTTGCCCAGCCCCGGGCCGATGCTGCCGAGGGTGGCGACGACCGAGGTGACCGCGGTCACCAGATCGAGGCCGAGCGCGGCCATGACGACCGAGCCGGCCACGAAGATCGCGAAGTAGAGCGCGAGGTAGGCCAGGATGCTGCGCACGATGTCGTCGCCGATGACGGCGCTGCCCAGCCGCAACCGGATCACGCCCTGCGGGTGAAAGCCCTGCACCACCTCGATCCAGGCCGCCTTGAGCGCGACCACGATGCGCGACACCTTGAGGCCGCCGGCGGTGCTGCCGGCGCAGCCGCCGATGAACATCAGCGTCACCAGGATCACCTTGCTCGTCACCGGGTAGGCGTCGAAGTTATCGCTGGCGAAGCCGGTGGTGGTGGTGATGGCGACGGTCTGGAACACCGCGGCGCGGAGGGTATCGTGCACCGAATCGTAGCGGCCCCAGATGTCGATCGCGATCAGCAGCGCCGCCACCCCCACGATCGCCAGGTACACTCGTAGCTCTACGTCGCGCCACAGCGTGCGCAGCCGGCCGTGCAGCGCGGCGTAGTAGAGCGCGAAGTTGACTCCGGCGATCAGCATGAACAGCGCGATCACCCATTCGGCGGCCGGGTTCTTCAGGCCGGCGACCGACAAGTTCCTGGTCGAGAAGCCGCCGGTGGCCAGGGTGGCGAAGGCGTGGTTGACCGCGTCGAACCAGTCCAGACCGCACAGCATCAGCGCCCCGATCAGCAGCAGGGTCAACGTCACGTAGATGCGCCACAGAGCGCTCGAGGTCTCGCGGATCTTGGGCCGCAGCCCCTCGGTGATCGGACCCGGCACCTCGACCTCGAACAGGCGGCGGCCGCCGACGCCGAGCTGGCTGAAGATGGCGACGAACAGCACGATGATGCCCATGCCTCCCAGCCAGTGGGTCAGCGAGCGCCAGAGCAGGATGCTGCGGCTCAGCGTCTCGACCTCGCGGTAGACCGAGGCGCCGGTGGTGGTGAAACCGGAGGCCGCCTCGAAGGTCGAGTCGAACAATGTCGGCAGCGAGCCGTCGAGAAAATAGGGCAGGCCGCCGAGCAGCGAGATCAAGAACCAGCTCAACCCGACCACGGCCACCGCCTCGCGCCGGTAGACCGTCGCCGGTGCGGCTCCGGACTGCCGCCGCAACACCAGCCCGGTCAACGCCGAGCACAGCAGCGCGGCGCCAAAGGCCCAGGCGCTGCGAATCTCGCCAAAGGCGATCGCCGCCGCCAGCGGCACCGCCAGCGAGGCGGCCAGGATGCCCACGATCAGGCTCAACAGGTAGGCGACGGTCTTCGGGTGCACGTCGCGTTCCTCAACCGATCAGCCAGTGGCGTTCGCCAAACAGCCTGGCCACCTGTTCGCGCACTCGCGGCAGCGCGAACACCACCACCAGGTCGTCGACCTCTATGGCGTCGGCGCCTCCGGGTACGAAGGCCTCGTCGTGCCGCATCACCGCGCCGATGATGGCACCGCGCGGAAAGTCGAGCTGCTTGAGCGGTTTGCCGACGATGCGGCTGCGCGCGCGCGCTCTGAACTCGAGCACCTCGCCCTTGCCGCCCTCGAGCAAGGAGATGCTGATCAGCTCGCTCGGCCGCACGTAGCGCAGGATCTGGTTGGCCACCAGCAGCCAGGGGCAGATGGTGGCATCGACGCCGAGCCGACGGTAGATCGCCGCGTACTCGGTCTTCTGCACCAAAGCCAGCGTGCGGCGAGCGCCGAGCTGCTTGGCCAACAGCGTCGACAGCAAGTTGAGGTCGTCCTCGCGGGTTAGCGCGGCGAAGATGTCGGCGTGCTCGATGCCCTCCTCCTTGAGCAGCCCGCCGTCGGTGGCGTCGCCGTGCACCACGTTGAGGTCGGGTTCGACCGCCAGCGCCTGGCAGGCCGCCGCCTTGCGATCGATGACCGTGACGCGCGCCTTCTCGTCGCGCAGCGAGCGGACCACCGCCCGCGCCAGCAGGTCGCCGCCGAACAAGATCACGCGGCGTCCGGCGCGGGCCCGGCGCTTGCCGAACAGCGCCTCGATCTGCCCGATCACGTCGGTGCGGCCGATGACGAAAGCGTCGTCGTCGGTGTGCAGCACATCGTCGCCGTAGGGCACGATCAGCTCGTCGTTGCGCAGCAGCGCCACCACCAGCGCCCCGCGCGGCAGCTTGAGGTCGCGCAGCTTGTGCTGGGTCGGCGCCGTGCCGGGCTGCACCGCGAGCTGGATCAGCTCGACCCGGTTCTGGGCGAAGCGCTCGATCGCCACCGCGCCGCGCGAGCGAACCACCTGCGTCAGCTCGGCCGCGGTCAGCACCTCCGGGCAGACCACCAGGTCGACACCCAGCACGTCGGTGCTGAAGCCGACCTCCGCGTCGACCTGGTCGGGGTCGCTGGTGCGGGCGACCGCGGTCTTGACGCCGAGCTGCTTGGCGATGATGGCGGTCAGCAGGTTGACCTCGTTGTTGTTGCTGACCGCGATCAGCAGGTCTGCCTTGGCCACCCCCGCCTCGCGCAGCACGCGCAGCGACGCGCTGGAGCCGGTGTAGGTCAGCACGTCGGCGCTCTCCCCGATCTTGGCGATGCGATCCGGGTTGCGGTCGATCACGGTGACGTCGTGGCCCTCGCGCGCCAGGTGGCGCGCCACGCTGCTGCCCACCTCACCGGCGCCGGCGACGATGATGTTCATGGCGCGATTGTCGGGGCACGCCTGCCCGAGGTCAAGGCGCACAATCGCCGCCTCGCAACACGCGCCGGCGAACGTGGTAAGGTGGAGCGGTCGTCCTGAGCCGGGAAGCTGGAGGTCGGGTGTTCGAACTGGTCGCGCTCGCGCTGGCGCTGCTTGCCCTGCTCGCGCTCAACGCCTTTTTCGTGCTCGCCGAGTTCGCCATCGTCAAGGTGCGATCGTCGCGCGTGGCCGAGCTCGAGGCCGCGGGCGATCGGCGGGCGCGCACCCTGGCCGCCATCCAGGACCACCTCGACGAGTACCTCAGCGTCTGCCAGGTCGGAATCACCCTCGCCAGCATCGCCCTCGGCATGGTCGGCAAGCGCGCTCTGGACGTTCTCGCCGGCGACACCGACCACACGGCGCTGCGCTACGGCGTCGCGCTCGCCGCCTCCTACGCCCTGGTCTCGGGCTCGCACATCGTGCTCGGCGAGCAGGTGCCCAAGTTTCTGGCGATCCGGCTCGCCGACCGGATGGCGCTGGCGATCGCCAAGCCGCTGCGCTACGCGCGCCACCTGTTCTTTCCCGCGCTCTGGCTGCTCAACCTGCTGACCAACGGCATCCTGCGCCTGCTCGGCGTGTCGCGGCCGACCGCCGAGGAGCGGCACAGCGAGGAGGAGCTGCGCATCATCCTCGACCAGTCGCAGGAGCGCGGCCTGATGTCGTTTAGGCGGCTGATCTTTCTCGAAAACGTGTTCGACTTCGGCGGCCTGACCGTGCGCGACGCGATGCGGCCGCGGTCGCTGGTGCGCTGCCTCGACGCGCGTGCCGACTGGGAGACCAACCTCAGCCTGATCCGCGCCTCGCGCTTCACCCGCTATCCGCTGCTCGATGGCGAGCGCGATCTGCCGTGCGGTTTCATCCACCTCAAGGATCTGGTGATGCGCCCCGATGCGCGTTCCCACGACTTGCGCGCGCTCATGCGGCCGATCCTGACCACCTCCGAGAACACGCTGCTGGAGTCGTTGATCGCCGAGATGCAGCGCCGCCGGTTGCACGCCGCGCTGGTGACCGACCGCAACGGGCAGTGGAGCGGCTTCATCACGCTCGAGGACGTGATCGAGGAGCTGGTCGGCACCATCCGCGACGAGTTCGAGGACGAGGAGCCGGTGCGCCTGGCCGACGCGCTGCTGCTCGACCGCATCCACCTCGACGTCGCCGGCGAATCGCCGGTCGCGGCGGTTCGCTCCGCTCTCAAGCTGATGCCGGCCTCGGCGCTGCCGCTGCCGGCCAACCAGCTCATCAAGGCGCTCAAGGAACGCGAGAAGCTGGTCGGCCTGTACCTGGGCGACGGCATCGCAATGCCGCACGCGCGGCTGAGCGGGCTGAGCAAGCCGTTCGTGATGGTGTTGCGTTCCTCCGGCGGCGTGCAGTGCCAGGGCACGACCGAGCGCGCGCTGCTGCTGATCGTGCTGCTGACCCCGGCCGGCCAGCCGCGCGTTCACCAGCGGCTGCAGACGATCATCTCCACCATGCTCCACGAGAGCGAGTACGTGAAGGAGCGGCTGCTGACCGCCGAGACCCCGGCCGAGGTGCTCGAGGTGCTGCGCACCGGCGAGCAGGCGGTGCTCGATTGAGCGGCCGGGCGACAGGCCGCGCCGCCGGCGCGCTGGCGATCGCGCTCGCCACCTTGCTGATACCGGCTCCGACACCAGGTACCACCGCCGAGCCGGCACCGCTCGTGATCAAGCTGGGCACGGTGGCGCCCTTTGGCACCATCGTCCACAAGTCACTGCTCGAGCTGGCCGAGGTCTTCAGCGCCGAGACCGGTGGCCGCGTGCGGCTGCAGATCTACCCGGGCAGCGTCGGCGACGAGGCCGCCATCGTGCGCAAGCTGCGCATCGGCCAGCTTCACGCCGCGACGCTGACCAGCAAGGGGCTGGCGCTGATCACCACCGAGCAGATGGCGGTGCAGTTGCCGATGCTTTTCGACGACACCGACGAGATGGACGCGGTGGTCGGCGAGATGCAGCCCACCTTCGACCGGGCGCTGGAGGAGGACGGCTACGTCGCGCTGTTCTGGTGCGACGGCGGCTGGATCCAGTTTTTCACCAGGCGGCCAGCGGTCTCGGTCGCCGACGTCAAGGGCATGCGGATGTGGATGTGGCCGGGCGACCCGCACGCGGCCAGGAGCTTTGCCCTGCTCGGCTTCGAGCCGGTGATCCTGTCCGACGTCGACGTCATACCCTCGCTGCAGACCGGCCTGGTCGAGGTGTTTCCGACCACGCCGGTGACCGCGGTCGCGCTCGGCAGCTATCCGCTGACGCCGCACCTGATCGACGTGCGCTGGGGCTCGATGCTCGGCGGCACCATCGTGACCGCGGCGGTCTGGCAGCAGATCGATCCCGCGGCGCGCGAGCGCATCCGCGCCCGTGCCCGGCAGCTCGGTCGGGAGCTGACCGCGCGGGCGCGGGCCGACGCGGAGGCGTCGATCGCGATCATGCGCCGGCGCGGGCTCACCGTGCACACGCCGACGCCGGCGCAGCTCGCCGAATGGAGGGCGCGGTCGGTCGAGGCGCTGGCGGTGGTGCGCGGCAAGAGCGTGGACGCGGCTCTGGCCGACCGGGCCGTCGCGCTGCGCGACGCCTACCGCGCGCGGCAGTCACCTCTGGCGCCGGCCAGCCAGGCGCGCTGATCAGGCGCTGGCGCGTGCGCGCAGCATCGGGTGCGTGGGCTGCTGCATCAGCTCGCGCAGCCAGCTCAACTCGCTCGGCCGCACCACGGTCCTGGCCGCTGCGGCCAAGTAATCGTCGCCAAAGTTGTCGGGCACCTCGTCCCTGGGCACGACGACGGTGCCCCCGAGGTTGAAAGCGCCGAAGCCCACCTTGCCGAAGCTCGCCACCTCCGGCTTGAGCTCGTCGGCGCGGCGCGGGATCACGACCAGCCGCGCCTGGCCGTCGGCCGGATGCAGAAGCAGCAGGTTGTAAGCGCCGCGGGTCAGCGGATCTGAATCGAGCCGCTCGACCAGCAACTGGGCCCAGCGCGTGACATAGCAGCGGTCGCCGGTGACCAGGATGCCGTTGTAGTAACCGTGTTCGTAGCTTTCGATGCGGCCGTTGGCCGCGCTGTGCAGGCGTTCGAGCGGCAGCTCACCCGCATCCAGCAGGCGCTGCAGCGGCAGCTTCTCGCGCGACGCTTGCCAGTGCAGGTGGAACTGGCTGTTGCCGGCTATGCCGTTGTAATGCAGGGTCACCGGCGCCTGCTGGCCGGCATGGCGCTGGTAATCGATCATGTCGCCCAGGATCTGCGGCGTGAAACGCTGACCGATGTGCTTGTCGGCGGTGATGACGACGTGCTGGCCCGACTGTGGCAGGTAGGGGAACGCGTTGGGCCAGACCACGTAGTCGCGCCAGCTCAGACCGCGTTCATCCGGAAACGGCGGCCGGCACAGCGCGCATTCCTTCTTGGCCTGATCGCTGATCTCGACCAGGGGCACCTTGTTGCGGTGGGGAGCGAACTGGATGTCCAGGTTGCGCTGCGGGCCATAGCCGCTGACGCGCCGCATGCCGCTGGTGCGCTCGCCGAAGAAGTTGACGTCGCCGTGGTAGGCGAACATGACGTCGACCGCGGCCGCGAGCTGGGAGTCCGGCACCCGCGCCAGCAGGCTGCGCTGCCAGGCGCGTCTGCAGTCGGAGGCGCGATCCAGCGCCACCGGCTGCAGGGTCAGGCCGTCGATGGCAGACGGCCCCGGAGAGGTGCCGGTGGCCGCCGCGGTCGAGGTGGCGACGGCGGGCAATTGCTGCCGCGCGCCGGCGTCAACGCGCTCGAGCAGCGCTGCTCTCGATGGCCAGCCGACCTGCATCGTCTTCACCCCGTGCTTCTTCATATCAGGTCGGCGCAGAAAATGTCGCGCCTGTTGACAGGGCGCCCGGACTCCCCGGCTTGTAGATCGCCGTGCGGTCGTGCGGCAGCGCGCTGTCAGGCGCTCGCCAGCGCCGCGTGCTTTTGCGCGATGGCTTCGGCCAGCCTGTCCAGCGCCGCCAGGTCGGCGGCCTTGGGCGCGCCCTTGATCACCACCGGCTCCAGCAGCTCGAGCTTGAGGTTGGGCAGCAGCGCCGCGATCTGCTCGGGCAGCTTGCCGCCCCAGCCGAACGAGCCGATGACCGCAGCGTAGCGGGCCTTGGGTTTGAGCACGTTGGCGAGCATGGCCGCGTAACCGACCAGCGGGTGGGGCCCGGCGCTGACGATCGGCGAGCCGAGCACGATGGTGGCGGCGTCGACCAGCGCGGTCGCCAGGTGGCCCAGGTCGGCGCCGGCCAGGCCAAACAGATCGACGCCGACGCCGCGGCCGATCAGCGCCTCGCTCAGGTACCGCGCCATGCGCCGCGTGCTGTCGTGCATGGAGGCAAAGGCGATCACGGCCTGGTTCTTGGGCGGGCCGGAGACCCAGTCGCGGTAAGCGTCGACGATGGTTTTCGGATGGCGATGGATCGGGCCGTGGCTGGGCAGGATCTGGTCGATGCTCAGCCCGGTCACCTTGCCGAAGTTCTTTTCGATCGGAGTGCGGAACGGCATCATGATCTCGGCGAAATAGCGCTTGGCCGCAGGCAGCACGGCGCTGTCGTCGGCCGTCAGCGGGTCGCCGACCGCCAGGTGCGAGCCGAAGAGGTCGCACGAGAAGAGCAGCCGTTCCTCCTCGAGGTAGCTGAGCATGGTCTCGGGCCAGTGCACCCACGGATAGTGGATGAAGCGCAGCGTCTTGCCGCCGAGCGCGATGGTGGCGCCGTCGTCGACGGTCTGAAAGCGGTCTTCGGCGATGCCCAGCAGGTCGATCAGCATGTTCTTGGCCTTGGGCGAGCAGACCACCCGGGCCTCGGGATAGCGCGCCAGCACGGCCGGCAGCGACCCCGAGTGGTCCTGCTCGGCGTGATGCGCCACCGCGTAGTCGAGCCGCTTGACGCCGAGCTGGTCGAGGCGATCGAGAAGCTGCTGGCCAAACGGCGGGTCAACCGTGTCGAGCAGCGCGGCCTTCTCGCTGCCGCGCACCAGGTAGGCGTTGTAGGTGGTGCCGTCGGGCAGCGGGATCAGCTCGTCGAACAGGCGGCGCTCCCAGTCGATGGCGCCCACCCACTGCACACCGTCGCGAAGGGTCGGGGTCAGCATCGCAAGCCTCCTCTCCCTGGCGCCCCCGGTCCGCCGGCGCCGCCAGCGCCCCCCCCATCTAGCGCACGCGACCGGCGCTGACAAATCCTGCGCCAGCGGTTAGTCTCGGATCGTGCTCGCCCTCCTCGCATGGACGACCTCGCTCGTCGTCACCGCCGCTGACCTCGGTCCGCCGTTCACGGTCGAGCTCTCCGGCGGCCCGCTCGCGCCGGGCCAGCCCGGCGTCGTCCTGGTCCGGCCGCAGCGGCCGCTGGCCAGCCTGTCCGCGGGGCTATTCGGTCGCCAGGTGGAGCTGGTGCCGTGGGCCAACGGCCGCTATCTGGGCCTGGTCGGCGTCGGCCTCGACGACCCGGTCGGCCGCGCGCCGCTGACATTGAGCTACGCGCTCGAGGCGGGTGAGGTGATGCAGGTCGAGCTCGATGTCGACGTGGTCGACCGCGCCTACCCATCCAACACGCTGCGCGTGGCGCGCCGCTTTGTCCGGCCCGGCCCGGCCGCGCGCCGTCAGATCCGGCGCGAGCGGCGCGAGCTGGCCGAGCTGTGGCGCGAGCCGAGCCGCGAGCGGCTGTGGCGCGGCAATTTCATTTTGCCCCGGCAGAGCGAGCTGACCTCCGTCTTCGGCGTGCGCCGCATTTTCAACGGCAGGCTGCGCTCGCGCCACAAGGGCATCGACCTCGACGGCAGCGGCGGCGAGCCGGTCGCCGCCGCCAACCGCGGCCGGGTGCTGTTCGCCGGTAGCCGCTACTACTCAGGCCGGACCGTGATCCTCGACCACGGTCTCGGCCTGTACACGCTGTACTTCCATCTGCGCAGCGTCGAAGTCGCGGCCGGGCAACTTGTCGAGCGCGGCACGGTCATCGGCAAGCTCGGCAGCACGGGTCGGGTCACCGGCCCGCACCTGCACTTCGCGGTCAGGTTGAGCGGGATCTACGTCGACCCGGTGACCTTCTTGCAGCTCGAATTGGCCGCGGACCCCCTGGCTTCGACCGCCGCGACCAGACCGGCCAGCGGCCCGGTCAGCGCGCCGGCCTCGGCGCCGGCGAGCGCCCTGGAGGCGACCGCCGCTCAGCGCTTGTAGCCGATCTGGCGCAGGAAATCGCGGCGAGCTCTCTTGTCGTCCTCGCTCTCGACCCCCGTGGGCGACGAGCCGTCGATGACGCCCAGGATGCCGCGCCCCTGCTCGCTCTGCGCCACCACCACCTGGAGCGGATTGGCGGTGGCGCAGAAGATGCGGCACACCTCGGGGCAGCTCTTGATCGCGTTGAGCACGTTGATCGGGTAGGCCTCGCGCATCAGCAGCAGAAAACTGTGGCCGGCGCCGATCGCCAGCAACTGCTTGACCGCGAGCGCGACCAGCTCGGTGTCGTTGCCGTCGCTGCGGACAAGGCAAGGCCCCGATGCCTCGGCAAAGGCCAGGCCGAACTTGGCGCCCGGCACCGAGGTCACCATCACCTCGTACAGGTCCTCCGCGGTCTTGATGAAGTGGCTCTGCCCGAGCACCAGATTGACGCCGTCCGGGATCTCCAGCTTGACGTTGATCAGTTCCATCACGCGCTCCCTCGTGCCGTGTTCTTCAGTCGAGCAGGCCGGCGATCTTGAGCTTGTTCTTGGCCATGACGCCGATCTTCTTGCGGCCGGCCTTCTTGACCACCGCGTCCAGCAACTCCTCGCCCAGCGGGCTCTCGCTCTCGACGAAGTGGAAGCCCAGGTAGTAGAGCTGCTCGAGCGTGACGCTGCGCTCCTTGCGCAAGCGGCCGGCCACGTCGAAGCCCTTGATCGCGAGCTGGTTGAAGAGCCGTATCGACTCGTCGTCGGAGCGGGCGCCCGGCTTGGTGTCGAGCCGGCTCTGACCCAGCTCGAGCACGGCCAGCGCCAGGCGATCGTCGTCATCGCCGCTGCCGTCGCGGCACAGCGCGCGCAGCACGTGCAGCGCCTGTTCGGGCTTGTTGCCCTTCTTGAGCGCCGCGGCCAGCTCGCGAAGTCGTCGAGAGGTGCCCTCGGGATCGACGCTGCGCACCAGGTCGAGCGGCGCCTTCCAGCGGCCGCCGCCGGCGCGCAGGCGATCGATTGCGGCATCGAGCAACTTCTTGCGCAGCGCCGGCGTCAGGTACTCGAGGTGGCGGCGCAGCACGCCCCTGATCGCCCACATCCGGTCGGTGTCCTCGATCTCGAGCAGTACCTTGCACAGCTCCGGCGTCGCGTCGGGCCGCTTTTCGAGGATCGCCACCAGCGCCTCTGTGCGCTGCGCCCCGCAGTCGCCGAGCAACCGCGCCAGCAACCGCGCCGAGTGGGCATCGATCTGGCGGCCGAGCTGCTCCAGCGCAAAGCGAGCGCGCTCCGGATCGCTGTGCCGCGCCAGCTTCTCGATCGCGGGCATCTGTTGGGCCGGGATCTCCATGCCGCCCAGGGTCATCAGCGCGGTCTGCGCCAGTTGTCGGTCGGGCGCGAAGGCGGCATCGACCAGCACCTCGATGGCGCGGCCGAGCTCCTGTTTCTTGCCGATGG
Source organism: Deltaproteobacteria bacterium (assembly GCA_016934455.1). GTDB lineage: Bacteria > Myxococcota > JACRCW01 > JAFGSX01 > JAFGSX01 > JAFGSX01. The sequence goes on along the minus strand of JAFGSX010000095.1, from coordinate 28,623 downwards.
CGAAGCGCAGGCCGATCAGCGCCTCTTGCCGCACCGCCGGTGGCGCAGCGCGGTCCTCGGCGTAATCGAGCAGCACTGCGGTGGCGCGCTCGTCCTCGAGGTGACCCAGGATACGCAGCGCCGCCGCCACCGCCACCTCGGGCAGCGGTTCTCTCTTCTGCAGCCGCCTCAGAAATCCCTGGGTCTGGTGCAGATAGAGCGTGCGCTGCTTGCGGTCGGCATCTTTGAAGTACTGGCGCAGCTCGCGCGTCGCCGCGCGCGCCTGCTCCGCGTCGGCGCTCTCCAGGCTCTGCAGCAGCGCGCTGAAGGCCGCGCTGCCGCCAAGCTGCGCCAGGATCGCGTCCAGCGCCCGGCGCTCGTCGGGGCCGGCCTCGGCAGCGCGCTGCTTGAGCTGCGGCACCACCTCGTCGCCAAACGCGGTCACCGCCGCGATCGCCGCGCCGCGCACCTCGTCGTCGCGGCTGGCCAGCAGCGGCAGCATCTTGGCCAGCGTCTTTTTGGCGCCGACGCGGCCGAGCGCCTCCAGCGCCAGCCGCTGCAGGCGCGGCAACTCGTCGTCGAGCAGCGCGCTCAGCTCATCGATCGCCGCCGGTGTCTTGATCTCGAGCTCCCCCAGCACGATCGCGGCAGCCGCGCGCTTGTCCGGCGCGGGGTCGGCGAGGAGCGCGGTGATGCGCGCGATCGGATCCTTGGTCGCCATCGTCCCCTCCTCCAGAGCTGATATTATGATGCGGTTCGCGTCGCTCTGACTAGAGGCTTCGTGCCAGGTCGGTCTCGCCCCGGTCAGCAGCCCGCGTTGCAGCCGTCGATCGCCGGCCCGCGGCCGGACAGGGGGTCACGCCATGGTCGATCCCGCGCCCGGCCCGGCCATCGCGTCGATCAAGCTCGGCCCCGACGTCGTCGTGCGCACGGAAGACGGGATCGAGGTCTACACCCCGCTGCCGATGGTGGACTGGATAGTCAGCCCGCACCGTCCCACCGTCATCCATTTTCACGGCGAGGATTTCTTGCTGGTCGACCAGCGCGCACCCGAGGACGGCGGCATCTGCTACGTCCTGCGGCGCGGCGATCCAGATGCCGCGCTCAACGTCGTCGGCAGAACCATAGTCTACGATCTGGGCGCGGTCCGCGAGCGCGAGCGAGAGCGGATCGACCGGACCGTGCTGCAGGCTCGGGCGTGCGCGCTGTGGGCGCTGTCGCCGCTGCTCGGCCTGGCGCCGAGCCGCGCCAAGTCCGAGCTCCACAGCCGCTTCGGCCTGCATCCGCTGACACTCACCTGGGCCTCGGTCGTCGTCGAATACGCGGTCGCGCTGGTGGGCGCTCTGGCGCTCGTGCTCGAGACCACCACCGGGGGCGGCCTGACCAAGCTGGGCGGGGGGTGGGTCTTGCCGATCTTTGGCGGCGCCAGCCTGGTGCTGCTGCCAGACGCTCTCGGCCGGACTGGCAGGCTGATAGGAGGCGGCCTCCGCCAGTACGGTTTTTACGAGTGGCTGTGGCGCCGGCTGCCGGCCCGCGATTGATACCCGTTCGGGGGTCACTGCGCGCCACGGTCCTCGATCAGCGCCAGCAGGTAGTCGCCGGCCAGCGGCTAGCGACAAATCACCCGGCCTCGTTCCAGTCGGCGTCGGCGGGTAGCCCGAGCAGCTCTCGGCGCTGGCTCAGACGCTCGGCGCGGCTGCCCGCCAGCGACCAGCCGTCGCCGAGCAGCTCGACCACCACGCCCTCGTCGCCGCTGGCCTTGATCGCCTCGAGCTCGGCGCGCGACCGCAGCTCGAAGGCCGCCAGCGCCGCGTCGACCAGCTCCTGCTCGCGCTGCTCGAGCGCGGCCAGCGCGTGCGCGTACTTGTCGACATCGGCGCGCAGCCGCACCATGCGCTCGATGGTGGTGCCCGCGCCCGGCAGGTAGGAGGGCGTTCCGCGGCCGGCGCGGTCGTACTCGAAGTCCTCGGCCAGCTTGGTCAGCCGCTCCTCGATCTGGCGCAGGTGGCGCTTGGCCACGTCGAGCTCGACCTCGTTAAAGGCGCGCGCCTCGCGGCCGAGCAGGGCAGCCACCGCGGCGCGGCCATCCCCGCCGGCCGGGCCGATCAAGAACCGCTTGCCCGGCGCCGTGGCCAGCGCGGCCATCCCGTTTAGCAGGTTCACCTCGAGCGGCGCCCAGCGCACGTCAGTCCCCCGTCCCGTCGAGAAAGAACAGGCTGGCCACCTGCTCGTCGACCAGGCGCCGCTTCGCGTAGTCGCTGGTCGCCCCGCGATCGGCGCGGTGCGCGCCCAGGTCGGACGACGTCGCCACGTCCGAGACGCGGAACACCGCGCGCAGCTCGACCGGCCGGCCCGCCGCGGCCACCGCCGCTGCCACGTGGTAGCCCTCCATGTCGACGGTCTCGGCCGGCGTGCGCCGCATCGCCTCGAGACCGGCGCGGTGCTCGCGCAGCAGCGTCGACACATTGCTGTGGCGAACCGCCTGCGCCCCCGGGATGACCGCCTTGTTGTCGATCGGGATCGGCGGACGATCCGACTCGGCGCTCGCGATCGCGCCCCGCGGCAGGATCACGGTGTCAGGCGGCAGGTCGTCGCTGAACGAGCCGGCCGAGCCGAAGACGTTGACGCGGCCGATCGTCGGCTGTCGCCGGAGCGCGTACTCGACGCCGGCGCGCGCCAGGTCGCCGTGGGCGCCGCCGACGTGCAGGATCAGGTGCTTCTTGCCCGCCATCTCGATGACGCGGTGGCTGAACAGCGGCCGCCGCAGGTTGATCACGGTCCAGGGCAGCTCCCGGAACGGCGGTCCGTCGCGGTAGGCCTTGAGCAGCTCGCCCAGCGGCCCGGTCAGCACCGGGTCGGCCATGATCAGCTTCATGCGCTCGGTGGCATCGCCGGTCTGCGCCGCGATCCGGGCGAGACGAGCCCGGCGCTCCTCCCAGCGCGGTCGCTTGGCGGGCTTGGCCTCTGCAAGTTGCCGATCGAGCAGCGCCTGCATTTTCCCGAACACCTTGACCGCGTAGGCGGGACGGCCGCGATCGGCCAGCACCCGCTCGAGCCCCTGCGTCAGCTCGCCCACGGTGCCGACCGTGACGCTGGCGAAGCGGTGCTGGTCCAGGGTCGGGCCGAGCTCACGGGCCAGGATCTGATCGAGCCGGTCGCTGCCCTCGACCAGGATCTGGCGTCCCGGGATCCCCTCGACCGCCAGCATGTAGAGGGTCTGCCTGAACCAGTCCTCGCCGACCAGGCCGATCAGGTGCAGGCTGCGATCGTGCGCCTGCCAGTAGACGGCGCCTGGATAGTCGCGCGGGTGATCGTGAAACGCCGGCAGGCAGCGGGTGGAGTCGACGAAGCCGGCCTGGCTGAGCTTGATCGCGCCGCGGTGCAGCGTGATCTTGACGTCGGGATTCGCCCGCAGCACGTCGAGCACCCGCTCCTTGCTGATGCGCTCCTCGACATAGCGTTTGGGATCGATGCCGCAATCGCGCCAGTCGGCGCGCGCGGCCTCGTCGAGGATGCTCCGGTAGAGGGAGGGATCGATCGGCCGGGGTGGCTCGGCGCTGCGCGCGAACGCCGGCGCAAAGCGCACCGATCCGACGTCGGCGCCGGCGCTGCTGCGCGCGAAATCGGCAGCGGCGGGCGCCGCGGGATCCGCCGCGGTCACCGCGTCGAGCGGCGCCGGAGCGACATCGGCGGCGGCGACAGGCGCTGCCGATCCATCGCGGTCGGCCGGCGCGGCGGGCGCGGTTCGTGCGGGCGGCGTCGCGATCGGAGTGATCGTCGTGCGAGGCATCTTTCATCAATATCAGCGCCGAGGTAAATTGGCGAGGCCGCCGGTCGCGTCACCTTGACAACGCCGCGCCGCCGCCTCTACCGTCTGTCGCCATGCGAAGTCTGGCACGGACAGCCCTCTGCCTCGTCGTCATAGGCTCGGCGCTGCTGGCGGGCTGCGCCTCGGCGCCGCGCATCGTGCGCGAGCGCTTCACCCAGAGCTCGCTCTGCTCCTACTACGAGATCGAGGTGACCGAGACCCGCGCCATCCCCGAGGAGGACGCGCGCGAGTACACCGCCACCGGATGCGGCGAGCGGCAGGTCTACCGCTGCTGGCAGCGCACGCTGTACGACATCCGGTGCGCGCGCGTCGACTGAGTGCCCCGTCACGCCTCACGCGTCCTGGTGCTCGGGACGCAGCAGGTCGGTCACCTCCTTGACCGGGGCGAAGACCTCGATCGGCATCGCGACCACCAGCGAGTTCCAGCCGTCCATGGCGCCGTTCCAGAGGCCCGGGTGCTCGAGCCTGATCACGTCGCGGCCGCGGTAGGGCTTGCGCACGATGAAGTGGCGGTTGTGGTTTACAAAGCGCGTCAGGTCGTACGGCTGGCCCCGGTGATCGGTGGGATCGATCACCAGGTCGACCGGATTGAAAAATTCGCCGTCGGCCATCAGCGAGCGCTGCTCGGGCGCGATCTCGTCCTTCTCGACGATCGAGACGATGCGCTGGCCGCCGTAGTTGACGACGAACGGCCCGCCGCCCGGCTCGCCCTGGTTCTTGACCACGCCCATTATTTTAAAAGGCCGGTCGAGGGCAACCTGCATCAGCGCGCGCTTCTGCTCCAGGTTGGCGCGCCGGTACTGCAGCCGCTCGAGGAACAGGTTGACGCGCAGCGCTTCGAGCCGGCTGAGGCAGCCGTCGAGCAGGCGTTCGCTGGCGCGGCCGTCGTCGATCGCGACGAGCGCCTCGGCGACCACGGCCTTGACGTCGGCCAGCACCACGGCAAACGCCTGGTGCCAGCGCACCACCAGGCGCCGCGCGGCCTCCGGCTTGGGCACGTTGTCGACGTTGCGCAGCACCGCGGGCCGGCCGAGCCGGTCGATGTTGCGCAGCAGCGAGCCGTGGCCGGCCGGGAAGAAGGCGATGGTGCCGTCGCCTTCGCGCACGAGGGCGCCGGTCTCGGCGTCGATGGCGACCGAGTCGGTGGCCCGGTGCTGCTCGGAGAACTCGATCTCGACCTTCTTGAGCGCCGGGCTCTGTCTGCGGATCTCCTCGAGCGCGGCGTCGTAGAGCGGCCGGTGCTCGGGCGAGATGGTGACGTGCAGCCGGTTGCCGGCGTAGGCCGCGGCCTCGGCCAGGTGCTCCTCCAGCGCGTAAACCGGCCGGCCGTCGCGCAGGTGGAACGGGATCAGCGCCTTGGGCTTGCCGCGATAGCCCAGCCCGGCGTCGTCGATCAGACCGGCGATCACCGGTTTGAGCTCGCCGCGCCCGAGCAGCGCGTCCAGATCGAGGCCCCGCCGCGCCAGCGCGGCCACCAGCGGCTCGCGAAAGGCCAGGCGCGGTCCGGCCGTTCGCGGATCGAGCGCCGCGGCCAGGCGCTTGGCCTTGGCGTCGTCGTCGCCCTTGCCCTGGCCGGCTGCGACCCGCTCGAGAAAGCCGAACATGCGCGACGCCGCACCCGACATCGGCGCGAACTTCATCGGCACCTGCCGGAGCTGGCCGAAGCGCGCCGCCAGCAGCTCGACGTCCGGCAGATCGAAGACGCCGTCGTAACGGGTGGCGGCCTTCTCCAGCGCCACGAACTTGGGCGGGCGGCGCAGCTTGTCGACGATCGCCTTCACCTGGCCGACGGTCATGCCGCGCGCCTCGATCTGCGCCAAGTCCTGCTTCTTGAGCCCCAGGTCGGTCGCCATCGTCCAACTCCAGTCTCGCAATATCGGCCGGCGGATTGTACGACGGCGGCGCGATCAGTGGTACAACGCTGATCTCTGTTCTGCCCCACAACACAAAGGAGCGAGTCATGGGTCTGCTCGACAAGATGTTCGGCGGTGGCACCAAGCTCGATCTCAAGCTCGACACCGACATGATCCCCGAGGGCGGCACGCTGTCCGGCGCCTGTACGCTGTCGGGCGGCAAGAAGCCGCTCAAGCTCAACGCGCTCAAGGTGCGGCTGGTCTACGTCAAGGTGACGACCAAGCCCGGCCAGAGCCTGCCCCAGATCGACATGCAGGTGCTGCTCGACAACACGGTGGTGGCCAACCAGGATCTGCCGCCGGCCAGCCTGCAGAAGTACGAGTTCAGCTTTCAGGTGCCCACCGGCACCGACCCCAAGGGCACCTACAAGGTGATGGCGACCGCCGACATCCCGGGCGTCAAGGACCCTGCGGCCGACACCGAGCTCAAGGTGATCTCGCCCAACTCCGAGGGCGCCAACCCGGGGCTGTTCGGCGGCCTGTTCAAGGGCAAGCCCAAGCAGGAGGAGATCCTGGGGCGGTTCCCGGACCTGATGTCGCGGGAAGAGGACACGCTGTGCCGAGCGCTCTCCGATCTGCTGTGCGCCGCCTACGACGCCGACAACAACTTCGTCAACATCGCGCCCTGGCTGGCCCAGAAGATGGGGCCGGGCAACAGCGAGCGCGTGCGCACCGCGGCGCTGGCCGCCTGGGGCAACGTGCTCAACAACCGCGCCACACCCGAGCACATCAAGGCGCTCGAGGCCATGGCCGTCGACCCGTCGCTGTCGAGCGACATGATGCGCGAGGTGGTGACGGTCGCCGCCAAGTTCGCGGAGGAGGGCGGGCTGCCGCTGGTGCGACAGTTGGCCAGTCACCGCGACCCCGAGGTGCGCACGGAGATGGCGACCCGCCTCTATTTCGACGCCGACAAGGAGCTGCCCGAGCGCAAGCAGTTGATCCTGGCGCTGACCGACGACGCCGACCCGGGCGTGCGCGCCGCCGCCTATCGCGCCTTCGCCGACTTCTCCGATGACCGCGCCATGGTCGAGCGCGCGGTGCAGGCCGCGGCGCGCGACCAGTCGCCCGACGTGCAGACGGCCTGTCTGTCGGCGATCACCATCGCCCATCACCACGGCATGGCCGACCTGGTCCTCGACACCCTGCAGCAGCATACCCAGAACCAGAACAGCTCGGTGCGCGAGGAGCTGGCCGACTGCGTGCATTGGCTGCCGGTCGATCCGCGCACCGCGACCATCGTCCAGGCGCTGCTGTCCGATCCGAGCGTCGAGGTGCGGCGCAAGATGGCGTGGCAGGCCTGCAACATGTCCGAGCACCAGGAGCTCAAGGAGCTGTTCATGCGCGCGGCGACCAGCGACCCGGACGAGGAGGTGCGCGGCAACGCGCTGGGCGGCATGGACCGGCTGATGCCGCTGCCCGAGGCGCTCAAGTTCCTGCGCAGCCGGCTCGCCGCCGACCCGACCGAGAAGACCGCCTGGGGCTGCTTCAACGTCGTCAAGTTCCAGATGGAGGACGGCGGCGCGCGCGCCCTGATGGAAGAGCTGACCAGGGTGCCGTTCGCGCGCGTGGCGCAGCGCGCGCGCGAGGAGCTGGCGGGCTGACCCCCCCTGCAGTCGCCACTTGCATTGGCGGTTTTTTTGTTCAAGAACTCGTGTCTCGCCAGATCCCGGTGATGCACGGGGAACCGCCATGAGCCTCGATCCGACGCAGCGCGCATCCTCGACGCACTCCTCCATCGGCCACATGCTGGTGGTCGACGAGGAGGAATCCAATCTCAGGTTCCTGTCGCGGGCCTTCGACCGCCAGTTCGCGATCCACCAGGCCCGCGACGGCGAGGAGGCGCTGACGATCGCGCGCTCGATCCGCCCCGACGTGGTGGTGACGGAGCAGCAGCTCTCCAGCATCGACGGCGCTGCCTTCCTGGCGCGCATCCGGAGCGAGCTACCCGACACCATCAGGGTGCTGGTCACCGGGCGCCACGACTACGCATCCCTGGTCGAGACCTCGGGCACGGCGGCCGCCCAGCGCCACCTGGAGCGGCCGTTTCACACCGTGGACCTGAAGACCCTGGTCGACGCGCTGTACCAGAATCGGGAGAACAGGAGGCTGGCGACGCGCGACAGCCTGACCAACCTGTTCAACCGCCGCTACTTCGTCGAGCACCTCAAGCTCGAGCTGGCCCGCGAGCGCCGCTGTCAAAAACCGCTGTGCGTCCTTTTCATCGACGTGGACGACTTCAAACGCATCAATGATCGGTTCGGGCACGCGGTGGGCGATCAGGTGCTGCGGAGCATCTCCCGCCTCTTCAGCTCCGAGGATGGCGGCCTGCGGGCGTCGGATTTCGCCGTCCGCTACGGCGGCGAGGAATTCTGCGTGGTGCTGCCGGACACGCCGCTGAGCGGCGGCCTGATCAAGGCCAACCGGATTCGCGAGGCCGCGGCGGCGCTCGATTGGTCGTCGCTGGCCGACGGCCTCCCCGGGCCGTTGACCGTCAGCGTGGGCGTGGCGGCCTTTCCCCTGCACGGCGCCACCGTGGACGAGCTGGTGGCGGCCGCGGACGCGGCGCAGTACGAGGCCAAGCGCGCCGGCAAGAACCGCGTGTTCTCCGCCGCCGCGTTCCCGGCGTGAGGTCGGAGCCGATCCGGCGGGCCGCTACTCCGCGATCAGCGAATTGACCAGCCGTTTGAGCTGGATCGAGTTGAGCGGTTTGGCCAGGAAGAACGTCCCGCCAGCCTTAAAGCCCTCCTTCATCGCCGCGCCGTCGGTGCGCGACGTGACGAAGATGACGGGCACCTTTTTGTTCTTGCTCTCGCTGCGAAAGGCCCGCGCCACCTCGAAGCCGTCGACGCCGGGCATCATGATGTCGAGCAACAGCAGGTCGAAGTGCTGTTCGCGCAGCAGCGCCTTGGCCGTCTCGCCGTCGGCGGCTGCCACCACCTGGTAACCCTCGCGCGACAGCACCTTGTCCTCGAGTGTGGTGATGGTAGGGTCGTCGTCGACGATGAGTATGCGCCTCATGGCTTCTCCTCTCTTAGCACGGTTCCCAGCACCGCCCGGTCGCGGCCGCCGCTCTTGGCCCGGTACAGGGCATCGTCGGCCGCTGCCAGCACCCGCTCGTTGGCGAGCTCCTGTCCGGCTTCGACGACCACCACGCCGAGGCTCATCGTCACCGGAAGCGAAGCGGCGCTGGTGACGATCGGGTTGGTGGCGAACAGACGCCGCACGCGCTCGGCAAACTCCAGCGCCTGCCCGGCGTCGAAGCCGGGCGCCACCAGCAGAAATTCCTCTCCGCCGTAGCGGCCGACGCTGTCGTACGAGCGCACCGCGCTCCGGATGCGCTGCGCCGCCTCGCGCAGCACCTGATCGCCGACCAGGTGGCCGTGCCGGTCGTTGATCTGCTTGAAGTGGTCGAGATCGATCATGATGACGGCCAGCGGGCTCTGTTGCCGCTTGGTCCGATCGAGCTCCCGGCCCAGGGCCTCGAAGATGGCGCCGCGGTTCCAGATGCCGGTCAGCGCATCGTGCATGGCCTGCACGCGCAGCGTCTCCTGCGCCGCCAGCAGCTTCTCCTGCAGATCGAGGATGCGCTTGGCGGCGCGCAGCCGCGCGCTCAGCTCGGTGTGGTGCACCGGCTTGATCAGGTAGTCGTCGGCGCCGGCGTCGAAGCCGGTGACGATGTCGTCGCGCTGGTCGCGCGAGGTGAGCAGCACGAGGTACAGGTACGGTTCGTTGAAGCGGCGCCGGATCTCGCGGCACAGCTCGATGCCGTCGAGCTTGGGCATCATCCAGTCGACAATTGCGAGTTGGATGGCGGTGTTCTCCTCGAGCACCCGCAGCGCCTGCTCCCCGTCGCCGGCGGTGCGCACCGGGTAACCCCAGCGATCGAGCAGGCTCGCGATCAGCCTGCAGTGGACCGGATCGTCCTCGACCACCAGCACGTTCATGGCAGCGCCCCCTACGACGATCCGAGACGGTCTCGGATCGCCTGTACCGTCCGCGCGGTCAGACCGCGCAACCGCTCGACCAGCTCCTCCATGCCACCGAGATCGCCCGCGGCCCCGCGCTGCTCCATCTCGTAGCAGTGGGCGCGCAGCGCCGACGCCGAGACATTGCCGGCCATGCCCTTGTAATAGTGTGCCGCTGCCCGCACCGTGGCCGCGTCGCCGCCCTGGACCGCGTGCACCACCCGTTGCAGCGCCGCCTCGCATTCGGCGATGAACATGCCGAGCAGCTCGCGCATCAGCTCGTCGTCGCCGCCCAGCCGATCGCTCAGGTCTCGCGCGTCGATGAACGGCGCGGCTGGCGCTGCAGCCGCCGGTGCGGCAGCGTCCGCCGCGGGCTGGGCAGGCGGCGCGGCCTTGGTCCGCGGCGCGTGCTTGATCAGCATTTTGTAAAAATCGGCGGCGTTGATCGGCTTGGCCAGGTAATCGTCCATGCCGGCGGCGAGAAAGCGCTCGCGGTCGCCGCGCATCGAGTGCGCGGTCAAAGCGATGATCGGCAGGTGCCGGCCGCTGCCCTGCTCGGCGCTGCGGATCCGGCGCGTGGCCTCGACCCCGTCCAGCTCGGGCATCTGCACGTCCATCAGCACCAGGTCGATCTGCTCGCGCTGCAGCGTCTGCAGCGCCTGCACGCCGTTCTCGGCCGCCAGCGCGCTCAGGCCGACGCGCTCGAGCAGGCGCACCACCACCTTGACGTTGACCGGGTTGTCCTCGGCGACCAGGATCCGCAGGTCGCGCGGCAGCGCGGTCAACGCGCTGGCCGCCTCGGGCAGCGGTCGCGCCGCCGTCTCGACCGCGCGCTGCTGGCCGAGCACGCCGACGATGGCGTTGTACAGCGACGACGGGCTCACCGGCTTGACCAGGAACTGCGCGATCTTGAGCCGGTGGCAGCGCTCGCGATCGCCTTTTTCGTCGAGGCTCGACAGCATGATGATGACGCAGCGCTCGTCGACGCCCTCGGTGCGCAGCGCCTGCGCCACCTCGAAACCGTTGGCGCCCGGCATCATGCAGTCGAGCAGGATGATGCGGTAGCTCGCCTCGCCCGGCGGGATGCCGCGCACCGCGCGCAGCGCCGCCTCGCCGTCGGCGGCCTCGTCGACCCGGGTGCCCCAGGACGTCAGGTACTTGGTCAGGATCAGCCGGTTGAGGTCGTTGTCGTCCACCACCAGCACGCGCAATCCGGTCAGCTCGGGCAGCGTCAGCGGCGCCACCGGCCGGGCCGCCGCCTGCCGCCGCAGCCGGACCGTGAAGTGGAACACGCTGCCCTGTCCGGGCGCGCTCTCGACCCAGATCGCGCCGCCCATCATCTCGACCAGCCGCTTGCAGATGGTCAACCCGAGACCGGTGCCACCGTACTTGCGCGTGGTGCTGGCGTCGGACTGGGTGAAGCTGTCGAAGATGCGGTCGATCTGGCCGGGGGCGATGCCGATGCCGGTGTCGGCGACGGTCAGCTCGAGCTCGACCTCGTCGTCGCCGGGCGCCGGTCTCTGCTTGACCCCCAGCAGCACGTGGCCGCGGCTGGTGAACTTGACGGCGTTCTTGAGCAGGTTGAGCAGCACCTGCTTCAGCCGCACCGGGTCGCCGATGAGCTGGCTGGGCACGCCGGGCGCGATCTCGCACATCAGCTCGAGCCCCTTGTGGTGCGCCTCGACTCCGATCAGCGGCAGCACCGCGTCGATCGCCTCGCTGAGCGAGAACTCGACCTGCTCGATCTCCAGCTTCTTGGCCTCGATCTTGGAGAAGTCGAGGATGTCGTTGATCACGGTCAGCAGCGACTCGGCCGAGCTGCGCGCCAGCTCCAGGTACTCGCGCTGCTCGCCGCTCAGCTCGGTGTCGAGCGCCAGATCGATCATGGCCATGACGCCGTTCATCGGCGTCCGGATCTCGTGGCTCATGTTGGCCACGAACTCGGCCTTGGCGCGCGCCGCCGCCTCCGCCAGCTCCTTGGCCTGGCGCAGCACCTCCTCGAGCTGCTTGCGCTCGCTGACGTCGATGAAGAAACCGTCGAGGTACAGCGATCTGCCGGTGTCGTCGCGCGAGAGCGTGGCGTGCATCGACACCCAGAACTGGTGGCCGCCCGCGCGCTTGCCGAGAAACTCGAAGTCGATGACGGCGCCGTGCTTTTCCAGGGCGGCACCGAAGCGGTCGTAGTCGGCCGGATCGACGAACAGGTTCCGCGCGCGGTCGCCGATCGCCTGGCGTAGGTCGGCGAACGAACGATAGCCGCAGATGCGAACGCCCTCGGGGTTGATCGACAGGAGGCGGCCGCCGGGCGTCGAGCGGAAGATGCCGACCGGGGCATTCTCGAGGATTCCGCGCGTGCGCTGCTCGCTCTCGCGCAGCGCCTGCTCGAGCTGCTTGCGGTCGGTGATGTCGCGGACCGACTCGATGGCCCCGATGATCGCGCCGTCGGCGTCGCGCAGGGTCGCGGCTGCGCCGAAGACGCAGGCGGCGCCGCCGGGCAGCGCCGGCGCGACCGCCTCGCCCGACAGGGTGCTGCCGCGCCAGACCAGGTTGGAGTATTTTTTCTCGAGCTCGGGGTCGGGCCGCAGCGTCAGGTCGAGCAGCAGCGGCCGCCGCTCGCCGTAGAACGGCAGCGCGTATTCGCGGTTGCCCTTGCCGAGCATGGCCGCCGCCGGGACACCGGTCAGATCTTCGATCGCCTTGTTCCACGCCGTGACGACACCGTCGCGATCGATCACGAACGTGGCGTCGGGCAAGAACTGCAGCAGATCGGTCAGCCGCCGCTCGGACTGGCGCAGCTTCTCCTCGGCCTGCTTGCGCTCGGTGTTGTCGCGGATCGATTCGATGGCGCCGACGATCTCGCCGGTGGCGTCGCGCAGCACGCTGGCGGTCGCGGTCAGGTGGACCTTGCCGTTGCGCAGCCTGGGCGTGTAGGCCTCGCCGGCGAGGGTGTCGCCCTGCCGGGAGATGGTGGTGTACTTCTTCTCGATCTCCGGGTCGCCCTGCAGCGCCAGATCGATGAGGATGGGCCGCCGCTCGCCGTAGAACGGCAGCGCGTATTCGCGGTCGCCTGTGCCGAGCATCTCGGCCGCGGGTACGCCGGTCAGCTCTTCGATGGCGCGATTCCAGGCGGTGACCCGGCCGTGGTTGTCGATCACCAGGGTCGGGTCCGGGAAGAACTGGAGGATGTCGGCCAGCCGCCGCTCGGACTCGCGGAGCTGCTCCTCCGCCTGCCTGCGCTCGGTGATGTCCTGCCGCAGCGCCTTCTCGACGCGCTTGCGCTCGCTGATGTCCTCGATGACGCCGTCCAGCCACTTGATCTCGCCCTGGTCGCCGTAGACGACGCGCGCCGTTACCGCGCCCCAGAACGGAGATCCGTCCTTGCGCCGGAGGAAGATCTCGCGGTTCTTGATCGAGCCCGCGGCCAGGATCTCGCCCACGAATTTCTGGCGCTCGGCTTGATCGTGGTACAGGTCCGAGACGTGAATGCCCAGGAACTCCTCCTCGGAGCCGTAGCCGAACATCTGCACGATGGCCGGATTGGCGCGCAAAAAACGTCCCTGCGGCCCGGGGGTGTTGCGGTAGACGCCGATGTTCACGTTGGTGACCAGGGACCGGTATTGCTCCTCGCTCTCGCGCAGCGCGTCCTCGACGCGCTTGCGTTCGGAGATGTCGCGCACGGTCGCCTGCAGCACCGGCTTGCCTGCGATCTCGAAGCGGGTGAGCCAGACCTCGGCCGGAAAGTCGTCGCCGCTAAACCGGCGGTGCATCCACTCGAATTTTTTGCCGCCGGTCTCGAAGGCGACTGCGATGTGCCGGTTCGAGGCCTGCCGCGAGTCGCTGCCGTCGGGTTGCAGCGGCGGCGAGAGCTGCGCCGGATGGAGCGCCACGAACTCCTGCTTGGTCGCCAGGCCGAACATCTCGAGCGTCGCCGGGTTGCAGTCGAAAAACCCCCGCTCGTCGAGGAGCATGATGGCGTCGGTGGTCGAATCGAAAATGGCCCGGAACTTGGCCTCGCTGCTGTCAGCAGTCTGGCTGTCGCGCTGCTCGGTCACGTGGGATCCCCTGACCCTGGTCTCGATGACTGTGGTCGCTGCGGGGAGTATGGTTTCATAGCGCCCCCGCGCGATGCAAGGCGAGCGTGATCGCCGTCTGATCCCTCCGACACTGTTTGTCGGCCCCCTGAGGCAGCGCTGCACCAGATCGCGGCCAGCGTATATATATGGGCGTCGGAACCGGCCCGCGCGTCGAAGAAAACCTCATTTTTTCATATGGCTGGGACAGACAGCCGAGGGCCAACGGGTGGTGCCTCTTCAAGGGCGCGTCCCTTGCAGAGTGTGATTGCGGGCACATGCGCCCGACCGGAGGCTGTCATGAAAGCACTGGGGATCGCGCTGCTGCTGCTGGCCGTGACGTCGTGCCAGCTCCGGGGCGACCCGGGGGCCTCGACCGCGGACCAGCATCGGGACGACTGGAAGTCGGGTGCCCTGCCGCCGGACGCGGGCAGCGTCCTCGACGCCGGCGAGAGCGCCCCGGGCACCGAGATCTGCGACGGCTGGGACAACGACGGCGATGGCGATATCGACGAGGAGACCGGCGGCGGCGCCTGCAGCCTGGCCGCGGGCGGTACCGGGATCGCGCACTGCCTGCGCGGGGCGCTGGTCTGCCTGGAGTGCGCGCCGGGCCAGGTCCGCGTCGGCGAATGCCCGTGCAGCGGCGATCGCATCGACATCTGCCTCGACGACGGGACCTGGTACGCCGGGAGTTGCGACGGCTGCGAGCAGCCGGAGCAGCCGTGCGAGTGCACACCAGGCGAGCTGATGGTGCAGCGCTGCGATACCTGCAGCGGCCCGGACTGCGGCGCCACCTGCGTCGGCACCACGCTCACCTGCAACGAGCACTGCCTGTGGGAGCCGATCGCGGCCTGCACCGCCATGAACCCGCAGTGCAACAGCGACCAGCAGCTCGACGAGCCGTGCGGCAAGTGCGGCCACCGCCACAAGCGCTGCGACGGCTGCTTCTGGACCGAGAGCGCCTGCCTGGACCAGGGCGCCTGCCTGCCGGGCGAGGTGCGCACCGTGCCGTGCGCCGAGTCGCAGTGCGCGCCCGGCCTGGTGGCGACCATCGAGTGCAATGCGCAGTGCGAGTGGGGTCCACCCGCGGCCTGCACCGGCTGCGCCATCGGCGCCGTGGTGGAGCGCGAGATCCCGTGCCTGCCGGGCCGCGACTGCGGCCACACCGTAGAGCGCACCACCTGCGTCGAGGATCACAGCGTGCCGGTCTGCGGTGACAGCGCCGAGCTCAAGGTCGGCATCCAGCACAGCGAGATCATCGGCGAGTGCCGGATCGAGTGCGTGCCGGGCACGCTCGAGCGCTGCCAGCTCGACGACGGCCGCGGCGGCGTGCGCGAGATCGGCTGCGACGACCATTGCCAGTTGACCGGCGTCAGCGAGCCCTGCGGAGCCAGCTCGTCATCGTGCCCGCCGGGCGAGGTGCGGCGCACCAGCATCCCGTGCGGCTGCGGCGTCTCCTATACCAGGGTCGAGACCTGCAACCCGGATGGCTATGGCTGGAGCAGCAGCAGCGAGGGGCGCGAGCTCTGCCCCGAGTGCAGCACCGGCCAGACCCGCACCGTCTCCTGCACCACGCCGCAGGGCGGCTGCGGCCAGGGCACGCTGGTCTGCGACAGCCAGTGCCAATACCCGGCCAATCCCAACACCTGCCTGCCGCTCGACGAGGCGTGCACGCCCGGGCAGACCCAGGTCGAGCAGCGCTCCTGCGGCGCCAACACCTGCGGCCTGACCTACAGCATCACCCGCACCTGCCTGGCCAGCGGTTGCGGCTGGTCGGGCGAGGCCGAGGATCGCTCGCGCTGTCCCTCCTGCCAGGCGGGCCAGCAGCGCGAGACCTCCCAGCTCTGCCGACCCGAGTACGGCGCCGCCTGCGGCTACGTCAAGCAGGTGTGCGATCTCAATAGCTGCCAGTGGACAGACATGGCCTGTCCGCCGTGCAACGGGTGACCCATGACGACGCGTCCAGCCCTCGCGATCGGGATCGCGGCCGCGCTGCTGGGCAGCCTGGCCGGTTGCACCTACGCCGATCTGCAGCACGTCATCCGCGAGGTGGCGATCGAGCGCCAGAGCCTGAGCGGCGAGATCTGCGCACCGGCGCCGACCCTCGGATACGCGCCCTACCGCGTGCTCTTCGTCATCGACACCTCGCTCTCCAATAGCTGGAACGACCCCGAGGGCCGCCGCGAGCAGGCGGTGCGCAGTGCCATCAGCAGCCTGGCCGAGGAGGAGACCGTCTCGTTCGGCATCATCACCTTCTCGGACGAGCCGCATCGCCGGACCTTCGGCTTCACGCGCGACCTGGTGGCCCTCAACGGCGCGATCCAGAACGTGGGCACGGCCCAGGGCGGCACCAACTACTCGGACACGCTGGCGGAGGTGATCGATTTCATCCTCTCGGACATCGGCACGCTGTCGGCCGATCGGGCGGCCCGCACCCACTACCTGGTCTACTGGCTGTCGGACGGCTACCCCACCGTCGGCGTCACCGAGCCGGCCGCGCTCTACCCGGCCATGACCGCGCTGATGGAGCAGGTGGCTGGCCGGGTGGCCGAGATCCGCTTCAACACCGCCTATCTCGGCGCCGCGCCCGACGCCCCCGACGGCGACCCGGCCAACGCGGAGGAGCTGCTGCAGACCCTGGCCGCCATGGGCAACGGCGGCTTCCAGAGCATCCCGGCCGGGGAGCGCATCGAGTTCGAGATCGACCGCGCGCCGATCCAGCTCTTCTACCGCCTGGCGTCGGCGCTGGTCTTCAACCGCCACGCGCTGATGCGAAACGGCGAGCTGGTGGCCGACAGCGACGGCGACGGGATCGACGACGTCAGCGAGCAGTACCTCGGTCTCGACCCGGCCAATCCGGACAGCGACGGAGACGGCTATCGCGACGGCATCGAGTACTTCACGCCGGGGGGATACGATCCGCGCCTGGCCGACCCGGGCTGCTCGGGCGAGGCCGCGCTCGACCGCGACCGCGACGGCCTGCGCGATTGCGAGGAGCAGTTGAGCGGCACGCTGCCGCTCAACCCGGACAGCGACGGCGACCTGGTGCTGGACGGGCTGGAGGTGCTGATGGGCACCGAGCCGACGCGCGACGACGCCACCAGCGACGACGACCTGGACCTGGTGGCCAATCTCGACGAGGTGCGCTTTCACCTCGATCCGAGGCTGCCCAACGCGCCCGAGGAGGTGAGCGGCTGGGGCTACCGCTACCAGCTCACCGAGCTGCCGGCGACCGACACCGAGGCCCCGCCCTGCTACCGGCTGCAGGTCGACAACCTGACCATGGCCGAGACCGCGGTGGCGCAGGATCATCCGGTGGGCGGCAACGTGATCGAGGTGGTGGCCGCGTTCCGCGCCAGCGACCAGGTGGTCTTCAGGCGGGCCGAGCTGCGCGGCCGCGTGCTGCGCGATCTCGACCTGTGGGATCCGCCGGGCGGGGTGTTCGAGTTGAGCGCGCAGGACTTCGGCGAGGTGGCGGTCGAACCATGCGCAGCGTGCGACCTCTGATCGCGCCGCGCGAACTCGCCGCTAGATCTCCTTGATGGTTCCGTCGAACCAGCCCTTGAGCCGCCGCGTGTTGACGAAGAAAACCTCGAAGCTGCCGCGGGCGTAGCCGGCGTGGCGAAACTCGATCGCCTCGAAGTGCAGATTGCCGCGGTCGATGGCCGGAAAGGTATCGCCGACAAAAGTCGATCGCTGCAGCTCGAAGTGGTCGAGAAACCGCTGCCCGTCCAGATCGAACGCGCCGCTGGCCGGCAGCTCGAGATGCCGGGTCTGGACCACGACCTTGCACACCTTCTCGGTGCCCCGCTGCGATTCGCGCAGATACTCGATCAGCAGGTAGTCGTCCTGCTTGCGCAACTGCAGGCCGGTGAAGTCCAGGCCGAGCTCGCTGTCGATCGAGCCCTCGAGCGCGTTGTACTGGCAGGCCGCCGGCAGGCCCATCAACAGCAGGCCCAGGATCAGGCTCCGCCTCGCCGCCCACGGCCGCTGCTCGCGCATGAACCACCTCGCCCGGCGGCCGACTATATCATCGGCTGCGCTGGCCAGGCGAAGCTGCAAATTCACCTCCCGCCCCGGCGCCGGGAGCATGGCGGCTAGCGCGGCGCGGCGAGCCGCGCCAGCACCTCGGTCGCTGCCCGCCGCGTCTGCTCGACCTGTCCCTCGAAGTCGCCCAGCGACCAGAGGCTGGCGCCCGAGCGCGCCGAGCGCACCACGGGTAGCGCGCCGAGGTCCTCGGCGGCGACCGCGCCGCGGCTGCGCTCGATCAGGTGCAGGATCGCGAGCTCGGCTGGCCGCCGCGCGCGCCACGGCCGCAGCGCCGTGCGATCGACCACGCCGCCGTCGCGCAGCGGCTGGCCGGCGACGACGACGGCCGCGAACAGATAGGGCACGGCGCACGACGCCAGCACCGACTCGACCAGGTCGCCTTCGACCAGCAGTCGGTGCGCGCCGTCGGCGGCGGTGGCGCCGGCGCCAAAGGCCATCGGCAGCCGGTCGAAGGTCGCCGGCAGGATCGCGCCCAGCTCGCGCCGCAGCGGCGCCAGCGACAGCAGGCCGCGCCACGGCGTCGAGCTCGGTCGCAGGGCGGCGATCGGCGGCCGCCCGCCGAGCAGCCGCGCGATCTCCGGCGCGCGCATGCCGCTCGCCCAGAGCGCGCCAACCAGCGCTCCCGACGAGGTGCCGCAGACACCGCCCACGGCGAGCCCGGCCTCCTCGACCGCGGCCAGGAACCCGACGTGGCGGGCAAATGCGAGGTAGCCGCTGGAGAGGATCAGATCCAAGGCAAGGCCTCAGTCGGTGAGCCACTGCAGCACGCGAAAGTGCAGCGCCGCGGCGTTGAGGCCCTCGATCTCGGTCAGCAGCGACACGAAGTCCGGGCCGTGCAGCAGCAGGCAGCGCTCGTTGGCGAAGACCGCCACCAGCACGCCGCGCGGCGACTCGGGGTCGTGCTTCTTGTCGCGCAGGTAACGCGCGAAGCGCGGAAAGGTGCGGTCGCGGAACGCCTCCCAGCCGACGTCGTCGTCGAGGATCACCTCGTAGAACAGCTTGACCGCGACCCCCGGCTCGCGCCCCGCCTCGATCTCCTCGCGCGCGCGATTGTAGTCCGCGCCGCGGATCCGCCTGAAGGCTCGCGCCTGGAGCGCCTGGCGAAAGTCGGCCATCGGGCCCGCCCGGTCGTGGTGTCGATCGACTCTTGGCCAGTCCCGGCCGCGACGCAAGCCTCGACGGCGCTCCGCTGCGGCGCGCGCTGTCCGTTGAGCACTTGTCAGTTGAGCGCTACTCTCCCGCCACCGCCCCATGCTAGGATGCAAAAACACTATCTCTTTCGGTGGGGTCATCGATGAAGACGAAATGGCTGTGGAGCGCGTGGTTGATCACATTGTTCTGGGCCTGCGAGTGCCAGGTGGTGACGCCGGCGGGCAAGGACGCCGCGACGCCGGCGGACGGTGCCGCGCCCACCGACGCCAACCCCGGCCTCGACGCGGCCGGCGCCGATCAGTGGCGGCCGGACAGCGCGCTTCCGGACCAGCAGCGGCCCGACACCGCCGGACCCGACTACACGGGCACGGACACCTTCGGCATCGATCTGGTCCAGCCCGATGCGGCGCTGCCCGATCAGGGCACGCCCGACGCGGCGCAGCCCGATACGCCGCGTCAGGACCGCGGCGGCTACGACACGGCGGTCTTCGACGCCCGCCTCGGCGACGGCGGGCTCTGCCCCTATTCCGGAAGCTGCGATCCGGGCATGGGCCCGTGCGTCACCGGCACCCTCGGCTGCGACAGCAGCGGCAATCGGGTCTGCAACATCACCTTGCTGACCAACGACGAGCCGTGCGGCACCGATCTCGTCTGCCGCAACGGCGAGTGCGTCTCGGCGACCTGCGGCGGGCTCGGCCAGGACTGCTGCAACACCGCGCCGCGCTGCAGCGAGCCGGGCACGGTCTGCGATACCTTCGGCACCAACCAATGCGTCGCCTGCGGCGGCCAGGACGAGCCCTGCTGCACGAACCGCACCTGCGACAGCGACACCCTCGTCTGCGACCGGAGCGGTGACTGCGTGCCGTGCGGCGGTATCGACCAGGCGTGCTGCGCCGGCGGCACCTGCACCGACCCGACCGACGCCTACTGCGGCTGGAACAACGTCTGCGCGGCGTGCGGCGACGGCGCCAGCAGCGAGCCGTGCTGCCCGGGCGATTTCTGCTCCAGCGGCGGCTGCTGTGTGGACGGCGACTGCGTCGCCGCCGGCGCCGACTGCCCGGATCTCGGCGGCACCTGCGGCAACGGCTCCTGCGGCACCTGCGGCGCGATCGGCCAGAACTGCTGCAGCGGCAATGTCTGCACCGCCTCCGGGGCGGTCTGCGCCAACGGAACCTGTGTGGCCTGCGGCGGTCTCGATCAGCCGTGCTGCGCCGACGACGTCTGCACCGCGACCGGGGCCACCTGCGACAATGGTACCTGCGTCGCCTGCGGCGCACCCGGCCAGCCCTGCTGCGCCGACAACGTCTGCCAGACCGGCTGCTGCACCGGCGGCTGGGATCCGCAGTGCGTGGCCGTGGGCGAGAGCTGCGGCTTCTGGGGCGTCTGCTTCCCCGACGGCAACTGCACCCAGTGCGGCATGGCCGGTACGGTCTGCTGCCCGGGCGACACGCCCTGCCCCAACGGCTGCTGCAACAGTTACATCCCGACCGCCACCGAGTGCGTGCGCATCGGCGCCAACTGCGCGCCCAACCTGCTGTGCACCGCCGAGTCGACCTGCGAGCCGTGCGGCGCCGACACCCAGCCGTGCTGCGAGAACAATAGCTGCGACCCGGGGCTCGGCTGCGATCTGCTCGACCGGATCTGCGGCGTGTGCGGCGCCGCGGTCGGCGATCCCTGCTGCGGCGACGGCACCTGCGCCAGCGGCCTGACCTGCGACCTGCGCAGCCAGCGCTGCGTCGCCTGCGGCGGCGCCGACGAACCCTGTTGCCCGCTCAATAGCTGCGACAGCGGAGGCTGCTGCGAGCGCGGCACCTGCACCGCGGCCAGCGATCAGTGCGCCAACCGCGAGACCTGCACCGACAGCTCGTGCGGCACCTGCGGCGCGCTCGACGACCCCTGCTGCGGCAACCAGCAGAACCGCTACTGCACCGCGCCGAGCACCTACTGCAACCGCCGCAACAACAACACCTGCGAGGCCTGCGGCGGCTCCGGGCAGCCCTGCTGCTCCAACTACACCTGCGCCACCGGCCAGTGCATCATCAACACCAGCGGCGGCACCTGTCCGTGATCGCCGTTCGGTGACCGGCCCCCCAGCCCCGGATGAGGATCCTCGACCCGCTCGACCCGCCCGACGCCTTTCCGCCGGTGACCGCTGCGCTCGAGAGCGGCCTGCTCGCCGCGGGCGGCGACCTCGGACAGGAGCGGCTGCTGTATGCCTACCGCCACGGCATCTTCCCCTGGTACAACGAGGGCGACCCGATCTTCTGGTTCTCGCCCGATCCGCGCACGGTGTTCGTGCCCGACCAGCTCAGGATCTCGCGCAGCCTGCGCAAGCGCCTGCGGCAGCGGCCCTACCAGGTCACCGTCGACCGCGACTTCGCCGCGGTCATCGCCGGCTGCGCCGCTCCGCGGGCCAGAGCCGACGGCACCTGGATCACCGACGACATGCGCGCTGCTTACAACGCGCTGCACCGCGCCGGCCACGCCCACTCGATCGAGTGCTGGCAGGGCGGCGCCCTGGTCGGCGGCCTGTACGGCGTGGCCGTGGGCAAGATCTTCTGCGGCGAATCGATGTTCAGCCGCCGCCCCGACGCCTCGAAGATCGCGCTCGTCCACCTGTGCCAGCTCGGCTTTGCGCTGATCGACGGCCAGGTGCCCAACCCGTTCCTGTCGCAGATGGGCGCGCTGGAGATGCCGCGCGGCGACTACCTGGCGCTGCTCGAGCGGCTGCGCGACCAACCCGCGCCGTTGGCGCCGGCCGTCGACGCCGGTCGCTGAGGTTGCTTGGGGTGACGCCGCGATTGCGCGCCCGCGCCGCATTGCGTAGCTTTGTCGTCATGTCCGCGTTCGAGCAACCCGGCAAGACCATCTCGCTGCTCCTCGAACGCGGCGACGAGGAGACCTCGCCGCTGCCCGGCTGCACCATCCACGTCGTGCTCGGCGCCAGCGCTGGCGCCCGCCTCGAGCTGCCGGGCGGCAGCGCGGTGATCGGACGCGGCCGGGGTTGCGACCTGGTGCTCGACGACCGCCGCGTCTCGTCGCGCCACCTCCGGATCGACGTCGCCGAAGACGGCTTTCTGGTCACGGACCTGGGCAGCAAGAACGGCACCTTCTACCTCGAGACCCGGGTCGAGCGGGCGGTGCTGCCGCTGGGATCGACGCTGCGCGTGGGCGATACCCGGCTGCTGCTCGCCTCGCGCTATCAGTCGGCCAGCGAGACCCACAGCGCGCTCGATCACTATGGCAAGCTGATCGGCACCTCGCCGGCAATGCGCCGTCTCTACGCCTTGCTCGAGAAGCTAGAGCGGATCGACTACGCCACCCTGATCCTGGGCGAGACCGGCGTCGGCAAGGAGCTGGTGGCGCGCGAGATCCACGCCCACTCGCAGCGCGGCCTGGGGCCGTTCGAGGTCTGCGACTGCGCGGCGTTGACTCCGACCCTGGTCGAGAGCGAGCTGTTCGGCCACCGGCGCGGCGCCTTCACCGGGGCCGACAGCGACTACCGCGGCGCTTTCCAACGCGCCGACGGCGGAACCATATTTCTCGACGAGATCGGCGAGCTGCCGCTCGAGCTGCAGCCCAAGCTGCTGCGGGCGCTCGAGTCGCACCAGGTGCGGCCGGTCGGCTCGTCAAAGACCGTCTCCGTCGACACCAGGGTCATCGCGGCCACCAACCGCGACCTGGGCGCCGCGGTCGAGTCCGGCCGCTTTCGCAAGGACCTGTTCTTCCGGCTCAACGCGGTGACCGTGACCGTGCCGCCGCTGCGCGAACGGCGCGAGGACATCCCGGTCCTGGTCGGCGTGCTGCTCGAGGAGATGGGTCACCGCGAGGTGGCGATCGCGCCGGCCACGCTCGAGCTCTTCATCACCGGCCACGTCTGGCCCGGCAACGTGCGCGAGCTGCGAAACGCGCTGGCGCGCTTTCGCGCCACCGGCCGCGAACCGGTCGGTTTTGGAGAGGACAGCGAGGTCCGCACCGAGATCGCCGGCGACGGCCGCGCGCCGCCGCCGTTTCAGGACGAGAAGCGGCGCGTGCTCGAGGGCTTCGAGCGCGACTACCTGGTGCGGCAGCTCGAGCTCGCGGACAACAACATCAGCCAGGCCGCGCGCGCCTCGGGTTTAGAGCGCACCCAGTTCAAGCGGCTGCTGCGCAAGCACGGGATCATTTGACGCGGCAGTAGACCTGTACGCTCAGGCTCTTCTGGAACGCGCGCACGTCGCGGACGTAGCCGACGGTCACCACCCGGTCGACGGTCTTCTTGGCGGGCACGGTGAAGGTCGGCCTGGCCTCGATGCGCTTGAAACCGCCACCCTCCCAGCTCAGCTCGTAGGCATCGACCTCGCACGCCTCGGCCGACCCGTTCTTGAAGTACAGTTTGGCGTTGAAGCTGGCGTCGCTGGTGAACTCGGGATGGACCTCGGGTGCGGTCACCTGCATCGATTCGGCGAGCCTGGTCGTGGCGCAGCCGGCGAGCAGCAGCGCACCACCCAACAACAGCGTCGGCGATCGGCACGGCATGCCTGGTCTCTCCCCGGCCGCCCGGCCCGTGGCGGCGGCCGACGGGTGCAAATTACCCAAACCGCGACCCAACGCAAGCGCGACCCGCGGTCGCCGCGCCGGCGCCTGCGGCCGCGTTGTGCGCGCGCTGGCGGCACGCTACACTGGCCCACCCCTCGCGTCGGAGCAGTCATGGCCAGACGATCGTCGTCGCTGCTGCAACTGGTCGCCACCGCGATCGCGCTGCTGGCCGTGGTGGCGCTGATCTGGTACCTGCGGCGGCAGTCACCGCCGCCGATTCCCGAGACGCCGCCGACCACCGCGCCCGCCGCTGCCGGCGACCCCGCCGCTGGGGCGGCCGGGCCGCGGTCGACAGCGGCCCGACCGCTGCGCCTGCCGCAGACGCAGGTGCCGGGCGTGGAGCGCATCGACGCCGAGCAGCGCGCCCAGTTGCTCAAGGCGATCCAGCAAAAGCTGACCGAGAAGAAGCGAGCCGAGGAAGAGGCCGCCGTGCCCGCGACGGCGGGCCAGGCGCAGTCCGCTCCGGGCAGCGACTCCCAGTTCGGCAGCCTCGACAGGGAGTACATCCAGGCGCGCATCAGAGAGATCGTGCCGCTGATCCGGGAGTGCTACGAGATGACTCCCGAGGACCAACCGCTTCCCGATGTCACGCTCAAGGTCAAGTTCAAGATCGAGGGCGCCCCCGAGCTGGGGGGCATCGTGACGTCGAGCGATATCCTGAACCAGGAGGCCGAGCAACAGCACCCCGAGCTGGCCGAGTGCGTGCGCGAGACCATGTACGCCTTGCGCATGAAGGCCCCCCGGGGCGGCGGCACCGTGATCGTCACCTATCCGTTCACGTTTCGCGCGGCGCCCGGCTCTCCGCCGACGCCGAGCAGCCCCGGCAGCGCGGCGCCCTGATCACCGGACCGGCGCGATCGGCGCGCGTCAGCGCTCGCCGGCGATCTGGCGCCGCATCTCGATCACCTGGGTGCCGGCCAGGATGTCGCCGGCGCGGACGCCCCGGCCGTCGGTCCAGACCAGGTAGCCCTCGAACAGCAGGATGGCGAGGCCGAGCGTCAAAAACAGCGCCCAGCCGACGAGCGGGATCAGAACGAACAGCCCGGCGATGCCGAGCGGTGCGTTGCGCAGCAGCGAGTCGAAGACGTTGGCCGGCTTGCGATCGCGCGAGCGCACCACCCGCAGCCGGGTCAGCCGCTTGCCGACCGAGGCTCCCTCGAACAGGGCGTCGGCCAGCAGCAGGTAGACCAGCGCGGCCAGCGGGCCCACAAAGGCCACCGATTCGGCCAGCAGCGCGAAGATCGCGACGTCGATGGCGCGGGCGATGACGCGCAACTGCAGATCGGACTTGGCCGGCGTCGGTGCCCGATCGGAGGCCTCCGGCTGGCCGGCGGGCGGCGCCGCGTCGGCGCCCGTGCCCGCGTCCGCTGCATCGCCCGCGGCAGGCGACATCGCGGTGACGGCCGGCGTCGTCGGCTCGCCCGCGGCGGAGGCGCTGTCGATCGGTTGGCCGAGGCGCTCGAAATCGGCCGCGGTCACCACTGCCATCGGCGTCTGCCGGCGCTGCGCGGACGGATCGTTGTCCCAGACGTCGGACGGGCCGAGATCTGGACGGCCATCGCGATCGTCTTCGCTCACGTCGCATCCCCCGAGTCGTCGGCGATCTCCTCCTGCCGGGTGAAGATCACGAACGCCATCTTGGGCCGCTTGCTCGCCTCGTTGGGCACGAAGGTCATGCCGTCGAAGACCCAGCCCTGGCGCGTCCACTCGTTGAGTATCGACTCCAGCGTGTCGTCGGCCACTGTCATGCACTCGACGACCTTGTAGCGCGTCACCTTCACCGGCAACCCCCGGTCCGGTCCGCGTCTAGCGCAGCCGGCGCGCAGCCTCCAGCGCCCACGGCGTTGCGATCAGATCTGCCCCCGCGCGGTGCACGGCCAGCAGCGATTCGAGGTGCGCCGCCGCGCCGTCGATCCGGCAGATCTCAACCGCGGCGCAGATCATCGCATACTCGGCCCACCCCTGGCACGCGGCCAGCGGCAGCTCGAACTCGCGCCGCGCCGCGCCGATCAGGTCCAGCGCCGGGAGCGACGGCCGGATCAGCGCCAGATCCGCGCCCTCCTCGATCCCCAGCGCCAGCGCGCGCAGCGCCTCGCCGCCATTGGCGGGATCGAGCAGCTCGCTGGCCGCGGCCAGCAGCGGCGGTTCCCCGCCGTCCGCCGGCGCCGCGTCAAAGGCCGACGCCAGCCGCCCGCTGGCCGCGATCGCCACCGCCTCGAATCCCTTGTCGTCGAGAGCCTCGCGCGCGAAGCCGACGCTGCCGTCGATCTGCTCGATCGGAACCAGGATGTCGACGCCGGCGCGGGCGTGGCAGAGCGCGATCTGGCCGATCAGCTCGAGCGCGGCGTCGTTGTCGACCGCCGCGCTGCCGTCGCCGCCGCGGCCGACCGGACCGGCGCGGCCCCCGCTGGCGAAAGGGCCCACCGCCACCTCGGTCAGCAGCACCAGCCCGGGTCGCTGCTTGCGGATGGCGCGGGCCGCGCGCGCCACCGGGCCGCCGTCGCTCCACGCCTCGCTGCCCTGGTCGTCGGCGCGCTCGCCCACCCCGCACAGCAGCACGGCTCCGATCCCGGCGTCGCTGGCCCGGGCCGCCAGCTCGGCCGCGCGCTCCGCCGATAGCCGGCGCACGCCCGGCAGCGACGGCACCTCCGCGCTGACGTCGCCGCCGCCCACCACCGGCATCGGCAGCACCAGTTGATCGATCTGGAGCCGCGTCTCGCGCACCAGCCGGCGCAACCCGGCGCTGCGGCGCAGCCGGCGCAGCCGATGCTCGGGGAAGGCCATGCGCCACCTCGCTCTCGCCGCGCCGCCGATGGCCACCGCGGATGAAAGCCCGCTTCGTAACCGCGGCGCTGGTGCAAGTCAAGGAGCGGCTGCAAAAGCCCGATCGGGTCCGGCGCGTTCGTGCTAGCGTGAGCGCGTGGTCACGCGCCCGATCTCTTCCCGGCCCGAGCTGGCACCGGCGCTGCACCGGCTCTGCGACGAGTTGACCCGGCGGCTGCCCGCGCTGAGTTCGGTGGATGCGCGCCGGATCCTGATCGTGACCGGGCAGGCCCGCGGCGCGGCGCGCGCCTCGATCCGCTCGCTGTGCCGACCCGGGCTGCCGCTGCAGGTGCGCCTCGGGCGGCAGAGCGCGTTGTACGAGCTGACCCTGCGGCCGCTCTGGTTCAGGCAGAGCACGCCCGAGCGGCGGCTCGAGGCGCTGTTGCACGAGCTGTGGCACATCGACCCGGAGCGGCCCGGCAGCCTGGCTGCACAGCGTCGGCACCGGGCGCTCGCGCCGCGCCAGACGCGCCGCGCGCTCGACCGGCTGTTCGCCGACGCCCGCGCCCGGCTGGGTCCGGAGACCGCCGCCTGCCTGGCCATCGACGGCGAGGTGCTGATGCCGGCCTGGCTGACCCGTCCGGTGCTGACCGGCGAGCCGCAGCGGCGCCATAGTTATGGCCCGCGCGATCTTTTTCTGCAGCCGGTGATGATGATCACGCGACCACTAAAAATTGACACTACAACTGAGTAGCCGTACCGTTGTGCCAGAGGATGATATCCGGCGGAGAGATGACGCTTCGTGTCGCCTCAGCATCGCTCGCCTTCGCTGCCGCGCTCGCGTTGGTGGCTGGGCCCGGGCATGCACTCGAGGGCTACAAGGCCGCGCCCGAGTACCAGGCGCTGGGCCGCGACTTCCGCATCACCAGCGTGGCGCAGGCCGACTTCAACGACGACGGCGTCGAGGACGTGGCGGTCGCCTACCGCTCCGCCGGAGCCGGCGGCTCCGAGGGCGGGCTGCTGATCCTGAGGCAGAGCGGCGGCCAGTACCGGCCCGCCTATCACGTCTTTTTCGACAGCACCTACGCCAGCGAGGTGCGGGGCGCGCGCGGTCGGCTCGAGATGACCATGGTGCACAGCGGGCCGAGCGGCGACGAAGAGGTGTACCTCGCCTGGAAATACGGCGACCAGTTCGTGTTCAACGGCGAGGATCGCGGTCCGCTCCGGGGCCTGCGCGCGATCGCCTCCAGCACCAAGCGCGGCGAGAACCCGGCGGCCGTGCTCGACGACGACCTCGACACCGCCTGGGCCGAAGGGGTCGAGGGCACCGGCGTCGGCGAGAGTGTCACCGTCAAGCTGTCCAAGCCGATCGGGGTGGGCATGATCGGCGTCTTCCCGGGCAAGTCGACCGATGCCAGGGAGTTCAAGCGGGCCAACCGCCTGCACCGCGCCCTGCTCGAGGTGCAGACCGAATCCGACGTCGGCGATGAGATTTCGGCGTTGGACTTCTCGGACCTGGGCATCAACATCGGCGGCGACACCGAGGAGCTGGTGTTCGCCAACAAGCCCGAGTTCAAGTTCTTCAAGCTCAGGCGCAGCAAGGCGCTCAACCTGGTGGTCAAGATCGAGAGCGTTTACCTCGGCGACAAGGAGGACGACACCCACGTCGCCGAGATCGAGGTGGTGCCCCTGATCCCGCGCAGCGAGACCGTGGACCGGGGCAAGAAGGTGCCCAAGAAAGAGAAGGAAAAAGCGGGCAAGCCAACGGTCAAGGGCACGGTCATCGCCGAGTAGCTCACCGCGCCCGGGGCGCAGCCGGCGCGCTGGCGGGCTGGCTGTCGGGTTGCCGCTCGATCACCCGCGTCGCGATCCGCGTCTCGTCGTACAGCCACAGGCCGCGATCGACCTCGGCCGAGTAGAGCACCAGCGCCTCGCCGCGCGGTGCCGCGGCCACGTCGAGAAAGCCGCCCACCGGCCGCCTCTCGTCGACCAGCGTTTGCCGCCACCTGCCGGCGCTGCGTCGCAGCACGATCAGCGCGCTTCGTTCGGGAGCGCCGCGCTCGCCCGCGGCCGCGGCCAGCACCAGCTCTCCGTTGGGGGCGGCGGACAGCCGCATGCGCCTGAGGTCGCGCGCCAGCCGCGGTGGCCGCACCAGCTCTCCCGCGGCCGGCACCGGCGCGAAATAGAGGCGCCCGCCCGCCCGGGCCGCAAAGGCCACCTGCAGCTCCCCCTGGTCGTCGCTGACCAGGCTCGACATCCAGCCCATCCCGGCTCCGCGCAGCGGCACCAGCACGCGGCGCTGCCATTCGCCACCGGCGAGCGGG
>JAFGSX010000017.1 GCA_016934455.1 Deltaproteobacteria bacterium | reverse complement strand
CGAGCGCCCGTCTTGGGTCGAGCGTGCGCGTGAGACCGACCCACTCGATGCATACGTCGCGTTGAAGGTCGCGGTCGTCCCCGGCCGCGGCCAGCGACTGGTCCATATGCTCGAAGACGCTCTCGACTGCGCCTGCGTCCCACTCGATGAAACCGAGGAGAAGCAACGCCCGTACACGCGAGGCGGACGTCGGCGAGTCGGCAACGGCCCTTTCGGCGAGGGCCCGGGCGGTCGGGAGATCCCCCGTCTCATGCAGGGCAGCGGCTTGGCTCAAGGTCCGCCGCACGAACTCCTCCGCATGATGCGGCGGCGTCAGCCGACGAGACTCGTGGAGCAGCTCGGCCGCTGCGTCGTGCGCGCCTCGCATCGCGGCCGCCTTCGCGCCTTCTTCGATCGCGGAGGCGGTGGCCTCGTCAGAATCGGTCGCGGCAGCTGCAAGATGCCTTGCCCGTTCCTCGGCATCGCCGGCGACCGCTGCCAAGCGGCGATGCAGCACGCGCCGCCGCGAGCCCGAGGCCGCCCCGTAGACCGCCGACGCGAGCAGCGGATGCGTAAAACGAATGGTCTCGCGTTCCGTGTGCAGCACGCCTGCCTCCTCGGCCGCGAGCAGCGCTGCCGGCACGTCCATCGACGATCCCACGGCCGCCTCGACCTTTGCGAGCGTCGGCCTGGACAGCGCCGACGCGACCAGCACGAGCTCCCGCGCCGACGGCGGGAGCTCCGGGAGACGGGAAGCAACGAGCTCCTGCAGGCTCGACGGCACCGGAAGCGGGTCGAGGCCGTAGTGGTCCTCGCCGACAGGAAGCGCACGGGCGATCTCGAGCGCGAAGAACGGGTTCCCGCGCGATGCCTCGAGGATCCGGATGAGCTTCGGCCGAGGCGGCGCCGTGCCCAGCCGGCTCTCGATCAGGTGGTACAGCGCGCCGAGCGAGAGGGGAGTCGGCACGATGCGCAGCAGGCGCTCCTCGGGAAGCGCGCGGTCGAGGTGGAGCGGGGTCTCCTCCGGCCCGTCGGAGCGTCGCGTCAGAAGCAGCCCTGCCTGCGCGGGGAGCCGGCGTGCGGCGAACTCGAGTGCGCGGGCGGACGCGCTGTCGAGCCACTGAACGTCGTCGACGGCGATGACGAGCGGCGCCTTGGCCGCCAACGCGGTGACAATGCTCACGAGTCCAGCGGCGGTCGTCCGCGGATCGGCACGCTCGTTGGGCTCCTTCCGTAGCAACACCGCCGCGAGCGCCTGCGCCTGCGGCGATGGAAGCCGCGGTCTGGCCTCATCAAAGACGCCAGCGATGAGATCGGCGAGGGAAACATACGAAAGCCGCGCTTCGCTTTCGGCAGGCCGCGCCGCCAGCGTCTGATAACCGCGCGTCTCGATCGCTCGCAGAGCTTCAAGCCACAGCGTCGTCTTTCCGATTCCGGGTTCGCCCTCGATCACGAGAGCCGACGGCGCTCCCCCAAGAGCGTCGATAAACCGCTCGACTAGCGCAAACTCGGCGTCGCGACCAACTATGTCGTCTATGGCCGTACCCTTTTCAAGAGGTTCGCCCTTCCAGCGACGTGATCACTGCTCACCATAGGCTCAGGCCGCAGTGCCGCAGGAACGAGTAGGCCAGGTGGTGGGTGTCTCGGATCCGCTGGATGCCGCGCTCGGCCGCCGCGATGACCTCGTGGAGGGTCTCGCCGGCCAGGTTGACCAGCTCCACCCCTTTGAGGTTGGACCACAGGGCCTCGACCGGGTTGAGGTCGGGTGCGTAGCCGGGCAGCGGCTCCACGACCAGCCAGTGCCGCTGGCGGCGCAGCCAGGCACCCATCGCCTTGCTGCGGTGGGCGGGCAACCCGTCCCACAGCAAGGTGGCCTTCTGCCCGCCGAGAAAGCGGCGTAGCTCGCCCAGGGCCTGGATGAGCGTGTCGGTGTTGTAGGCGTCGAGCTGATGATGGAACGCCAGCGCGGCGCCGCCACCGTGGGAGCCGTAGCACAGCGCCGCGGCCATTGACGCCCGCTTCCACTTGAATCGGTGGCGCACCACGGGAGTGCAGCCGCGTGGCGCCCAGGTGCGGCGGGTCACCGGCAGCAGGGAGACCCCTGACTCGTCCCAGAAGACAATGACCGCTCTACGTCGGCGGGCGTTTTTGCCGGATCCGCGGCCAGTCGCTCTCCATCCACCGCACGATGGCTTGCTCGTCACGCTCGATGGCCCGGCGGGCAGGACGCTGCAGCCGCCAGCCCAACCGGCGGCGCAGCAGCTTCCACACGTGCCCGGGATGGTAGGCAACCCCGGTGACTTGCTCGATCACCGTGGCGATGCGGGCCAGGGTCCAGTGGTCGGTGTCGAAGCCGTGCGCCCGGGCGCCCTGCCGGAGCGCCTGGCGGACCGCCTCGAGCTGGGGATCGGACAGGCGCGGGGTGTGGCCGGTCGGGCCAGCACTGCGCAGCGCCTCCGACCCGCCCGAGCGCCAGCGGGCGTACCAGCGGCTGACGTTCTGCCGAGAGACACCGAGTCGGCGAGC
Organism: Deltaproteobacteria bacterium; assembly: GCA_016934455.1. Lineage (GTDB taxonomy): Bacteria > Myxococcota > JACRCW01 > JAFGSX01 > JAFGSX01 > JAFGSX01. The sequence goes on along the minus strand of JAFGSX010000017.1, from coordinate 809 downwards.
GACCTCGGCTTGGGAGCGGCCGGCGGCGAACAGCGCGCCGGCCTGGAGACGGATACGTTCGAACGCCTGGCGGTCGCGCAGACCGCGGGCGTTGCGGCGGTAGGCGGTTGGTCTCATGCCGCCAGGCTGCCGAACAACCCCAGTCATGTCATCGGAAGGGGCGAACCTCTTTAACGGTAGTTTGTTGGCTACGGTGGCAGGTAGAGGTGCAGCGGTCGCCCGGCATGCGCGCTATCAAGCAGCAGCCGCAGCTGGGCTGGCGGGGGCGCGCTCGACCACGCCCGCCACCAACGCCCCAGCACGACCCACGGGGTCAGCCAACCGCGCACCCGCCGCAGCGTCACCGGCCACGAGGCCGGCGCCGGCCGGCGTGCGTGGCTGACTGGTCCGCTCCCCCCGCGCGGCCCTCGTGGGGACGGCAGCGGGCTCGGCGGCCGGTTGGGCTGGGTGCTCGGCGAACCACGCCCGCCAGCAAAACGAGAACGCGCAGCAGACCAGCTGCCAGTGCCGGCGGATGGCGCGGTCGGAGCGGACCTGGAAGTCGGCCCAGCCCAACTCGTGCTTGACCTGCTTGTAGCCCTGCTCGACCCAGTTGCGCAGGCTGTACAGGCGCACGACCTCGGCCAGGTCTGCGGCGAGGAAGGGGGCACGCGCCCGCCGATGACGGCCCGGACGGGGCAGGTTGGTAGCCAGGTACCAGGTGGTCAGCTCCGGCAGCGTGGCGGGGTCGGTGGTCGCCACCACCAGCCGGATGCGCCGGTCCGGCCCCCAGCCGGCCGCGGGCAGCTTGGCGTCGGCCGCCCACCAGG
>JAFGSX010000016.1 GCA_016934455.1 Deltaproteobacteria bacterium | reverse complement strand
TGCGGCTGCGCCGGAGCGCCGACAAGAAGGAGCTGGTCGCCGCGGTGCGCGATTTTGCGGCCAGGCTGCGCGGCGACAGCCGGCTGGTCAACCTGGTCGGCGGGGTGGCCGACGAGCTGCTCATGAACGCGCTCTACAACGCGCCCTACGACGATGCAGGGGCCTTCCGCTTTCGGCATCTGGAGCGGTCGGCGTCGGTGGAGCTGGGCGCGCACGAGGAGGTCGAGTTCAGCTTTGCCAGCGACGGCCACTTTCTCGCGGTCGGTTGCTGCGATCCCTTCGGCTCGCTCTCCCCCAACCTGGTGCAGGAGCGGCTGGCCACCTGCTTCGAGGAGAGCCGGGCCGACATCAGCAACAGCTCGGGCGGCGCCGGGCTCGGCCTGTTCATGATCTACAACAACGTCGGCAAGCTGGTGGTCAACCTGCAGCCCGGCCGCTGCACCGAGTTCATCGGCATCTTCGATCTGCGAGCCACCGGCCGCGAGCGCAAGAACCGCATCCGCGGGCTCAACATCTTCGTGCTGCGCGATTGATTGCTCCGCCCCCGCCATCCAGGATCAACTGCGGTGAGCAGTGCGGTCATGGCTGTGTCCGCTTGCATTGATCCCGTTCTCGGCGGGTCCTGTCACCGGCTTTCCCCGTCTCGAGGGGCCTCGACGGGGGCCCCAGCCGGCGCCACCCGCCGTCTCAATTGGCTCAATTAGAGTGATCACCGCGATCAGTCGCGGACGACCGCGGCGTCGAGGCGGCCGGTCTGCCGGAACTTGAGCGAGGGCTCGGGCGCAAAGCGCGTCACCTGCCGCAGCTCGATCTCGACGTCGCCGAGGAGGTCGCGCAGCCGGCCGAGCGCGGCCCCGGCATCGCCGCCCGCCGCCGGTATCGTCTCCAGCCTAAAGCGGGCCGGCGCGGTCTGCAGCAACTGGTAGAAGTCGAGGTCGGCGTCGCCGACGGCGTCGTCGACCTGGCGGGTGGTGATCGGAACTCCGGCCGCGGAGAGCAGCAGGTCCCGGCGCCGTCCCTCGAACACGAAGCAGCCCCACTCCGGCCCGAGCCCGCAGGCGCAGGGCCGATCCACGGCGCGGCCGAGGTCGCCGACCTGGTAGCGCAGCAGCGTGAAGTTGGGGTTGTTGAGCGTGGTCACGGTCACCAGCCCCAGGCCCGGCGCGGCCTGCAGGTCGGGCGCGGTGGACAGCTCGAGGTGGACGTGGTCCTCGCGCACGTGCATCGAGCCGCGGCTGCACTCGACGCCGATCAGCGAGCCGCCGAGGTCGGTGGCGCCGTAGTAGGAAAAGACCGGCGCGCCAAAGCCCGCGGCCAGCAGCTTGCGGTGACGGCGGGTCAGGTACTGGTACGAGGTGAGCACCACCTGCAGCGGCGGCAGGCGCAGGCCGAGGGCGGCGCTGCGGCGCAACAGGCAGACCCCGTACCAGGGATTGGTGAACAGGATCTGCGGCGCGTAGGCGGTCAGCTCGTCGACGATGGCGCGCACCTCGGCGTCGGCGATCGCCAGGATGTCTTCGCTCGAGGTGAGCGTGAGCGTCGTTCCCCTGATCCGCTGCTGCATGCCGGTGGCGCCGAGGCGGCAGTCGACGCCGGCGGTCACCGGGCTGGTCAGGATCGCGCCGCGCTCGAGCGCGACCCCGCCGTCGAGCGCCCACAGCTCGCGGTGGCGTTCGGGCAGGCCGCCGATGCGAAAGTCGAACAGCACCTGCACGCGCTCGTCGGTGGTGCCGGAGGAGGTGCCGATCGCGAACTCGTCGCGCCGGAGCAGGGCCTGCACGTCCACCCCCACCGGCAGCAGCCGATCCGGGAAGTTGGCCCGCAGGTCGTCCTTGGTGGTGGGTGGCATGCGAGCCAGGTCGACGAGACCGTCGACCGCGTCGAGGTCGATCCCGGCCTCCGCCACCCGCTCGCGGTAAAAGGGGACCCAGGCCCCGGCGTGGGCGATGGCCTTGCCCACCGCCTGCCGCCGCTCCTCGTTGCGGTCGTTCAGCCGCGCCGCCTGCTGCCGCGCCACGATCTCGCGCTGGTCGAGCCCCTCGGCCAGCAGGCCGCGGGACGAGAGGTCGGCCACGAAGTCGCGGACCGCCTCCGCCACCTGCGCCGGCTCGTACTCGGGGCCGAGCTGGTCGAGCACCGCCGCCGCCGCGCGCTCGATCGGCTGTCCCAGGTGGTCGACGATGAGCGCCTCGATCTCGCCGACCGCAAAGCGATAGTCGGTGACCGCGTCCTCGAGGCGCGCGCCGTCCTCGGTCGCGGTCAGCTCGACGTCGCAGCGCAGCCGCGGGCTGTCGGCCGGAGCGAGCGGTTCGACGAGAGCGCGGATGGCGTCGGCGACCCGGCCCGGTTCCTCGACGTGGCCGTGGTGGCCGCTGTGGCTCAGCAGCACTACCTTCACGTTGCGCAGCCCATCCCGGCACATGGCCACGCTCGGCAGCGAGTAGTCGTCGTCCTCGCCGGCGATGACCAGCACCGGCAGCTCGAACTGGCCCAGCAGCGGCTGCTGGTCGATCTCGCGCATCAGGCCGGTGATCCTGAAGGCGCTCTCGCTCCCCCACAGGGCCGCGCTCGCGGCCGGCGCCTGGGCCATGGCCCAGGCCAGGTCGTTGGAGAGCGGGGTCTTGATCACGTGGGGCTGGTAGATCGCTCCCGCGGCCATGCCGTAGCGGTCGTCGATGCCGGCGGCGGTGATGTAGGGGCCGCGCGCCTCGTGCTCGCGCACGATCCGCAGCGGCCCGGCCGGCGCCTCGCGCAGCACCTTCTCGAGGTGCGGTTTGATGCTCTCATGGTTGAGCGCGAGCGAGATCAGGCACAGCCCGGCGATCCGCTGCGGGGCCTGACGGGCGGCCTCGAGCGCGACGTTGGCGCCCAGCGAGTGGCCGACCAGCCAGGCGCGCTGGCAGCCGACGCGATCGAGCAAGGCCAGCGCGTCGACGCCTAGCTTCTCCAGCGCGTAGCCAGAGACGGCGGCCGGCGCCTGCGACTCGCCGCAGCCGCGGCTGTCGAGCAGCAGGCAGCGAAAGCGGCGGCCGAGGTAACGCATCAGCGGCCGCCAGTAGAGGCGGGCAAAGCCGACCCCGGACAGGAACAGGATGGTCTCGCCCTGGTCGCCGTGGCGCTCGTAGGCGAGCTGGATACCATCGACCTCGAATCGCGCGCTCTCGTCGGGCAAAGGCTCGATCGCCATGGTCACCTCTATGTACCGTCGCCTGCAAGGTGTGCCGCTCAAGTCTACGTTGGCGGTCATTGGCATTGTCAACAGCGTTTGCTTTGTGGCCAGACCGATGAATGCTAAAATTTGTGGCTCGCGCCAGGGAGGCAAGATGGCCGCGATACCGGATCGACTGGTGATCCAGCCCTACACGGTCGAGGTAGAGACCGCTGAGTCGCTGGTCGTGCGCGGCGTCGTGCTCGACCGCAGCTACCAACTCACGCCAGATTTTTTGTTGTTTCTCAAATATTTCGAGCAGCCGGCAGGCCGGGAGGAGTTTTTGCGGGAGCAAGCCGGCTCATACGATCGGGCCGAGCTCGAGGCCGGCCTCGACCATCTCTGCGGGGTCGGCCTGCTGGTGCCGGCACAGCACGTCGACCTCATGCGCTCGGTCCAGTTCGCGCCGCCGCTGGCGCCCCCCTTTGGTTTTGAAAAAGGCGACATCATCGGCTTTCTCCAGGCCGAGCAGCCGCCCGCCGCGGTGGTGGTCGGCTTTCCTTACGACGGCGCGACCACGGCCGGATCCGGCGCGCGCAGCGGTCCCGAGAGCATCCGCTACTGCGCCCCGGTGCGGCCGGCCAGCGAACGGATCGCGGACCTGGCCAGCGGCGAGGTGCTCAACTCTTTTCTCGGCGCGGCCATCGACCTGGGGGACCTGCGGCCGCGGCCGGGAGAGTCCGCGGAGTCATACGGCTCGAGGATCGAAGCCGTGGCCGCCGCGGTGGCAGCGCGCGGGAGCATGCTCATCGGCCTGGGCGGCGACCACTCCATCACCTATCCGTTGATCAAGGGTCTGCAGCGCGGCCGGGCCGAGCGCGGGGCGCCGGGCGAGCTCGGGCTGCTGCACTTCGACGCCCACACGGACTTCCCGCAGGCGGACAACTTTCACCAGCTTCACGGCCGCCATACCCACGGCACCTTTGTCCGCAACGTCGTCGACGATGGATTGGCGACGGCCCTGATCCAGGTCGGGGTGCGCGGGCTGGTGCCGGGGAGCGAGGCCGGGCGCAGCTCCCGGCTCGCGCGGTCCCACCTCGTCATCGGCGCGCACGAGGCAGCAGCGCTCGATTGCGCGGCCTTTGTCGGCCGCATCCCGGCCGGTCTGCCCTACTACCTGACCGTCGACATCGACGTGCTAGATCCCGCCTTTGCCCCGGACACCGGCACCCCCGTGCCGGGCGGCCTGAGCAGCCAGCGGCTGACCGAGCTGCTCGGCTGGATCGCGCAGGAGCGGGAGCTGGCTGGCATCGACCTCACCGAGGTGGCCGGCTCGCCGTGCCGGGCCAATCGCACGGCCGCGGCCGCAGCGGACGCGCTCGAGCACTGCCTGGTGCGGGTCCTTGCCCGGCGCGGTTGAGCCAGTCGACGACGACACACAGTCGACGACGACAAGTTGCACGTTCGGGAATTGTCGGATATATTTTGATCTGGAACCTGGGATGGAGGCCGCGCTCGGAAAGCAGAGTTAAAAACGGCCCTGACGGAAACCAAATGGGCTGTGCAAGGAGCTGAGCCTACGTCGGGTTGCCCGATATGGCCCGGATGCCTGCCGGAGATGCCAATGGATAAAAAGGCATCCAAAAAGACCTTGAACCTCAAGGTCAAGACTCTGGAGAAGAAGACCGCGCCTATGGTTTCTCGGTGCGGCGCGAGCCCGGTGATCGGCTACTGCTAACAGCGTCTCGTACGCGTTAGCGGAATAGGTCGCCAGAGCAGTAGTGAGAAGTAGGGCGCGGGCGACATCCCAGGTTCCTGTTTAGCGCCTGCTCTCTAACAATCTCCTTATCGCGCACGAGTCCACCTACACTTAGGGTAAGACCATGATTGACCGCGCCACCATCTACGAGGTTGTGCCTGACTTTGCCATGATGCATCAGAAAGGGACCCTGGTCCTCGCCGGCAACAAACCCGAGGTGCTGCAGATCGACGGCGAGAGCGCGGCTCTGATCGAGAAAGTGGCCCAATTGCTCAGGCTCCCGCGGCGGATCGACGAGATGCTCGATGCGCTCGGCCCGCAGATCGATCCCGACGAGTTGGTCGAGGTGGTCGAGTGGCTCTGCGGCGAGGGCTTTGTCCAGCAGCGACCCGCCACTCCGGTCCTGCGCTACCCTGCCCTGGCGGGCGATCCGGGGACAACCGGCCTGGTCATCGGTGAGTCGCCGATCGCCAGGGCCGCGGTCTCCGCGCTGGCAGGGATCGGAGTTGCCTCGCACCAGATCGCCGGGGTCAAAGACTGGACCCCTGAAGTGTCGCGACCCCGTTTTATCGTCGGCGTCTTCGACAGCCTGTTCGATCCCGCGATCCGCAGGCTCAACGAGCTGGCTCTGCAGCGCGCGGTGCCCTTTGTCCCCGTGGTCCGCGACAACCAGCGCGTCTTTATCGGGCCGCTGGTCGAGGCGGG
>JAFGSX010000015.1 GCA_016934455.1 Deltaproteobacteria bacterium | reverse complement strand
CGCACTGGGAACCGCTTGCGGGTACGGCTTGTAGGTCGCCGTCCGCATGGCGAGGCCCTCGTTGTACTCGCTGGGAACCAAGACCGGGCAGACCTCGACGCAATCGTTGCAGGCGGTGCATTTCTCCAGGCTGATGTAGCGGGGTCTCCGGCGCACCGTGGCCTGAAAGCGACCGGGCTCGCCCTCCAGGCGTATCAGGTCACTGGTGGTCAGCATCTCGATGTTGCGGTGCCGTCCAGCCTCCACCAGCTTGGGAGATAGAATGCACATCGAGCAGTCGTTGGTGGGAAAGGTCTTGTCGAGCTGCGCCATCTTGCCGCCGATGGTGGGCGCCTTGTCGACCAGAAAGACCTTGAAGCCGGCGCTGGCGAGGTCGAGCGCGGCCTGGATGCCGCTGATCCCGCCGCCCAGGACCATCACATCTCCGAATTTCGTCTCGGCGACCTTCATCTCGTCCGTTCCCTAGATCGCTTGCGCCACGATCTCGGCGAGGTCCTTGATCTCGAGCTTCGCGTCCTCCGGCAGAGAGAGCCGGCTGTCCTCGAACATGGTGGTGCAGTAGGGGCAGGCCGTGGCCAGCACGTCGGCGTCGACCTGCTGCGCCTGCTGCAGCCGCAGCTCGGAGAAGCGATCCTGCTTGGGCGTCTCCATCCAGATGCGACCGCCCCCGCCGCCGCAGCACAGGCTGTCCTGGTGGTGGTCGGCCATCTCGACCAGCTCGAGCCCGGGCACCCTGCCCAGCACCTCGCGCGGGGCGTCGTAAATGCCGTTGTGCCGCCCCAGGTAGCACGGGTCGTGGTAAGTCACCCGGTGCGGGAACTCCCCGCTCAGCTCGAGGCGTCCCTCGTCGAGAAGCTGCTTGAGAAACTGGGTGAAGTGCACCACCTCGAAGTGGGCCATGAACTCGCGGTACTCGTTCTTCAGAGTGTGAAAGCAGTGCGGCGACGCGACCAGGATCTTCTTCACCCCGCGCTCGACGAAGGTCTTTATGTTGCTCTTGGCCAGCGCGCGAAAGACCTCCTCGTTGCCGGTCTTGCGGATGGCCTCGCCGCAGCAGCTCTCGGCCGTGCCGAGGATGCCAAAATCTACCTTGGCCCGATCGAGAATCTTGGCGATGGCGACCGCCACCTTCTTCAGGCGCGGGTCGTGGCTGTAGTAGCAGCCGACGAAGTACAGAACCTCCATGCCCTCGGCGAATGGCTTGACCGGGAGGCCGCTGGCCCAGGCGTCGCGCTTGGCGCGCGGCTCGCCCAGCGGATTGCCCTCGGCCACCAGGCTGCCGGCGGCCGTGCGCACGCCGCGCACCGCGCTCGGAAAGACGCCGTAGCCGGTGGCGATGCGGCGCAGCGAGACGCCGACCTCGATCTGCTGCACGCCGCGCGGGCACTGCGTCGGGCAGGTGCCGCAGGTGGTGCAGCGCCACAGCTCCTCGTGCTCGATCTCGGTCAGCCCGAATGTGGCCTCGCGGATCAGCTTGCGCATGCTGAAGGCGCGCACCCGGTTCCAGGGGCAGACCACGTCGCACTTGCCGCACTGGTAGCAGTACCGGTAGGCGGCGCCGCCAGCCTGCTGGATCTCGGCGACGATCTCTTTCAACGGCGCGACAGTCTCCACGTTGCTACTTTCTCCAGGGGCTGTCCCGCTACCGGGACTTCCAAGGGTCGTCGGGCAGCCCTCGTCCGTCAGGAGTCAATCCGACGGACTTGTCCCAACCAGCGCAACCCGTTCCTCCACGCAGTCTCAGTCCTTCTTGGCCAGCCGGGACATCGAGTCGACGACCTGCTGCCAACCGTACTTGTTGGCCAGCGCCTCCAGCCCCACGTCCACGTCCTCGGGCTCGATCGCGTCGTCGACCGGCTCCTCGCGCTCCTCGTAGGTCAGCGCATCGGTCAGGCACCACTGCACGCACATCGGCTCCTTCAGCGTCGGGTCCGACTCGCACATGTCGCACTTGAGCGGCAGCCCCGAGTCCGGCTCCTTGAAAAAACCGCGCGACGGACACGAGGCGCGGCAAAAGGCGCACTCGTCGTAGACCTTGCCGTCGATGACGTAGCGGTCGCGGCCGGTGCACTCGGCGGCCGTGTACTCGCCGGCGTAGACCGGGATGTAGATGTCGGCCAGCGGATCGCGGATGACCCGCACCCGGGAGCGCGCCGGGTTGTTGCTGCTGTATCTCGGCTCCGCGTGCATGGCCGAGCAGATCACCTCGCAGGCGCGACAGCCGTTGCACTTGTCGACGTCGATCTTGATGGTCTTGATCTTCTTCGTCTTGACAGCGTTCACTGCGCAGCCCCCTCGATGGCGGCCTCCTTGGCAGAAGGGCTCCCATCAGCGGTCAAGATCCCGCGCGCGGCAAATTCCTCGGCCACGAACCCCAGCCCCAGCTCGCGCAGGGTCTCGGCCGTGGGCACGCCGTCCTCGTTCCAGCCCTTGAACTTGTAGTATCCGTCGAGCAGCTTCTTCTCCAGCTCGGGAAAGCGCTTGCGCCAGTGGTCCTCGGGCGGCTTGTCGTCCTTGCGCCGCAGCCCGAGCCGGTTGTTGAGCGCCCGCACCAGGGTCCGGTTGCGCTTGGTGATCTGGTCGAGGCCGGCCTCGTCGAGGTCGAGCCCGGCCCCGGCCGATATCAGCCGGGGCAGGTTGTGCATGTGGAACGGCGGCTTGAGCGGGAACGACCCCAGACCGGCGCAGATCCCGGTGCAGTCATCGACGTAGTGCATCTTCTCCTGCCAGTGGACGATCTCGCAGGTGGCGTCGACCGGCGGATAGTTGGGGATCGAGTGCTCGCCGCGCTGCTCCCACTCCACGTACCACTGCTTGAACCGCTCGTCCGGGATGTGGGGCCAGTCCGCGACAAAGGCCTCGCGCTCCTCGCGCGTCGCGAACGGCTCCTGCGGAAAGTTGCCCTCGATCTGGGTGATGTTGATCTTCTCGCCGGTCGAGTACATCAAAAAGTAGATCGGGTTGAGCATGCCCAGCTTGAGCGGCAACTGCTCGTGCTTCTTGATGCAGTTGTGCGCGTAGGCCTCGGCGCCCTTGCCGATGCGCTGGCCGGCCCAGTAGGTGCCGTCGGCCAGGATGTCGCCGATGCCCTCGCGGTGCACGATCTTGTCGAGCAGGTAGTAAAAGCGCTCATCGCCCGTTGCCGGAAAGTCGGGCATGTCCTCGTCGGTCAGGATCTTGGCCTCGTACAGCTCGATGGCAAAGGCCATGGTCTGCGGCGCCGAGAAGGCGTCCAGGCCGTGCTCGGTCGCCTTCTGCGCGATGCGCAGGCCAAAATCCAGGTTGGACATGGCGCCCATGGTGTAGGTGAGCTTTGAAAAGCACTTCATCATGTAGCTGCAGATGCGGGTGTCCACGGCGATGGAAGCGCCGCACTTCATCGGGCAGTTGTGGCAGCTCAGCAGCCGCGTGCGCATGGTCTCCAGGGTGTTGGTCCATTCTTTGTGGACCTCGTCGGTCCAGAAGCCCTTGCGGCGGGTGCGGGCATTGCCCCAGACGAAGTTCTCGGTGTGCCACTTCTCGTCGTGGACCTTCATCTCCTGCGGCGAGCCGAGCCCGGCCAGGATCGGCATCACGCCCGGGATCGGGTGGCCGTCGCGCGCCTTGATGTAGGCGAGCGCCTGGTTGCAGAGCTCGATGTACTCGGTCGGTTTGGCGATGTTGATGTCCTTGCTGCCGCGCACCGCGATCGCCTTGAGGTTCTTGGAGCCCATCACCGCGCCCATGCCCTGGCGGCTGGCGCTCGACTTGCCCTGCTCGATCGAGGCGAAGAAGACGCGGCTCTCGCCGGCCAGGCCGATCGAGGCCACCTGCACGTGCCGGTCGCCCAGCTCCTGCCTGATCAGCTCGGCCGTCTCCAGGGTGCCCAGACCCCGGTAGTGCTCGGCGTCGCGGATCTCGACCTGGTCATCGTGGATCCACAGGTAGACCAGCTTTGGCGAGCGGCCGCGGACCACCACCTTGTCGTAGCCGGCGTACTTGAGCTCGGGCCCCCAGAAACCGCCCATCATCGAGTAGGCGAACAGCCGCGTCTGCGGCGAGATGCTGGAGACGATGGTGCGGTTGCTGCCGGGCGCGGGCGTGCCGGCCAGCAGGCCGGCGCCAAACACCAGCAGGTTGTCGGGCGAGAACGGCTCGACCTCGGGCGGTACCCGGTCCCAGAAGAGCCTGGCGTTGGTGCCCAGCCCGCCCAGGTGCAGCGCGGTCAGCCGCGGGTCGGTGGCAACGCGCTCGATGTTGCCCTTGGTGAGGTCGACCTCGAGATTGAAACCGGTCTCGGCGTAACGCATGTTCGACAACCCCTCCCGCCGCGGCTAGGCTCGCTACGGCAACGAGGTTTTCTTAATACCATTGAGAAAGAGCTCGACCAGACTGTCGGCCAGCTCTTTTGGATCGTTGCGCTGGGGATCGAACCACATCACGATCCAGTTGAGCATGCCGAACAGGTAGAGCGCGGCGAGATTTGGATCGATCCTCAATGCCTGGCCGCTGTCTCCCAAACGCTTGATGATCTGCCGCGTCAGCTCGAAGTAGCGCTGCCGCCGATCCAACACCTGCTGGTAGAAATCTCCGCCCAGAGAATCCAGCTCGGTCGCGCACAGCTTCAGCTCGGACAGGTGATCCACCTGGTACTTCACATGGTGCAGCACCATTTCTCTGAGTTGGCTCTCCGGCGAGCCATCGCGCTGGAGCAACTCCTCGAGCCACTCGGTCAGCAGGCCAAAGGTGTGGTACTGGATGAAGAAGAGCAGCTCTTCCTTGCAGCTCACATAGTGGTACAGGCCGGCCAGGCTGAAGTCCGCGGCCTGGGCCACCTGGCGCATGGAGGCCTTCTCATAACCCTGATCGGCAAAAACCCGGGCCGCGCAGGTCAGCAGATGTACCCGCTTCAGATCAAAACGGGCGGTCTTTCCTTTGCTTAATTCTCTATAAATTTCAGTCGGTTGCTCTTCAGCAAGCGGCATTTTCCAGACCTGTCTGATCTTTCGAACGAACGTTCGTTCGACAGTATGTCCTAGACAGTCGACTGTCAATCGAAATCGTCGGCGCCCCGCCGACTAACTCCGATATGCGTCGAACAAATTACCAGTCATACGAAATCGTCTTGAATCGACCATGTTGTGGGGCCCCGCCTTAACCGGCGACCCTTTTTGTCCTCGCTGGCTCGGAAAAAAGT